>NZ_JARWLB010000015.1:0-171768 GCF_047445835.1 Rhizobium sp. BR 317
ATGCGACGGTAACGACGGCGCATTCGCGGACGAAGGACTTGGCCACGGTGGCCCGCAACGCCGATATCCTGGTGGCGGCGGTCGGCCGGCCGGAAATGGTGAAGGCGGATTGGGTGAAGCCGGGTGCGACGGTCATCGATGTCGGCATCAACCGCATCGCAGCACCGGAAAGAGGCGAGGGCAAGAGCCGTCTGGTCGGCGATGTCGCCTTTGCGGAAGCCGGCGAAGTTGCCGCCGTCATCACCCCGGTTCCGGGTGGTGTCGGGCCGATGACCATCGCCATGCTGATGGCCAATACCTCGATCGCCGCCCATCGTGCCGCCGGTCAGACGCCGCCGAAATTCTAAAGTCGTCGGCATGATCCCGAAACCGATCAAGCGGTTTCGGAATAGATCGTGCCCATCAGAGCATCTTACTCGGCCGGCGCCACGCCGGTCGAGGCACGCACGATCAGCTCGGCTTTCCAAAGCTCCTGCTCGGGAAATGTCTCGAGCTGTTTGATCTCGCCGATCAGGCGCTCGGCGACGCGCACGCCGGCGGCGCGCAATGACGATCGCGTGGTTGTCAACGGCACGGTGAAATTCTCCGGCTTCAGCAACGTCAGCACATCGTCGTGGGCGATCAGCGAAATATCCTCGCCGAGCTTCAGTTTCGCCTGGTTGATGGCGCGCACTGCGCCGAGCGCCAGCACCGTACTGGAACAGAGGATGGCGGTTGGCCGCTCGTCGAGCTGCAGGATGCGCTCCATGGCGAACAGGCCCTGTTCATCGGTCATCGCCGTGTGGCTGACATAGGCCTCGTCCAGCACCAGGCCGCGTTCGGCAAGTGCCGTGACCACGCCCTTTTTCCGCCGGATGGCGAAATCGAGATAGATCGGACCGTTCAGCAGCGCAAAACGCTTATGGCCAAGCTGTAGCAGCAGCTTTGTGGCGTCGTAGAAGGCGCCCTCGTTGTCGATGTCGAGATAGGGGTAGTCCGGCTCCGTCCCAAAGGATCGTCCATGCACCAGGAAGGGTATGGACAGTGATTTCAGCATTTCGAGGCGCGGATCATGGCCGCGCATATAGGTGATGAACAGGGCGTCGACATTGCCGCTGGCGGCAAGCCGCTTCAGAGCACCGACTTCGTCGTTCGGATCGGCCGGCGTCAGGACGAAATGGAAATCATGCCGCAATGCCTCTTCGCCGAGGCCGGTCAGGAATTCGCTGAAATGCAGGTCGGACGGATGGCCAGCGGCCATCGGCATCACCAGGCCAATTGAGCCGGCCTTGCCGGTCGCCAGCCGTTGCGCGGCCTTGTTCGGCCGATAACCGGTTTCCCGAACCGCTTTGAGCACGCGCTCGCGCGTTTCGCGATTGACCTCCGGATATCCGTTCAAGGCACGGCTGACTGTGGTCTGCGACAGGCCTAACATTTGCGATAGCTGCTTCAGATTCACGTGTCTCTGCTCCTCCATATGCCCATTTCCAATGGTCGCAAAGGCTCCTCCTGCCATGCGACTGATTTCCAAAGCGCTTTAGACTATGTAGCAGGCGAGCCATTCGAAACAAGACAATTTGCGAAATATTGGTGTCATTCCATGCTGCATCGCGAGATTTCGGTGTATATTAGCCGAATTCACAAATTCGCTTGACTTTGCTCTGCCCGCAATGGAATGAGTGAGTAGCCAAAGCGCTTTGAGAAATGAGCGCGCAACACGCGCAACGTGTTCGGGCTCGTGGGATTTGTATTTGGGAGGACAACCACATGAAGAAATTGTTTTTGATGACCGTTGCCGTTGCGGCCCTGGCCGCTGGTACGGCGATGGCTGCAGATTTGAAGTTCCAGCCCGGCCAGGATTCCAAGTTCAACTGGAAGAGCTATGACGACTTCAAGGCCGCTCATGCGGACTTGAAAGGTGAAACGATGACGATCTTCGGCCCATGGCGCGGCGAAGACGAAGCACTGTTCACGAGCGTCCTGAACTATTTCACCGAGGCGACCGGGGTCAACGCGAAGTATTCGTCCTCGGAAAACTATGAGCAGCAGATCGTCATCGACACCCAGGCCGGCTCGCCGCCGAACGTCGCGATCCTGCCGCAGCCTGGCCTCCTCGCCAACCTCGCCAGCAAGGGCTATCTGACGCCCCTCGGCGACGATCTCGCAAGCTGGGTGAAAACCAACTACGGCGCCGGCGATAGCTGGGTTGGCTACGGTACCTATAAGGGCAAGGACGGCAAGGACGCCTTCTATGCCTTCCCGTACAAGGCCGACCTGAAGTCGCTCGTCTGGTACGTGCCGGAAAATTTCGAGGAAGCCGGCTATAAGGTCCCCACCACCATGGAAGACCTGATCAAGCTTTCCGATCAGATCGTCAAGGACGGCGGCACCCCCTGGTGCATCGGTCTCGGTTCGGGCGGCGCCACCGGCTGGCCAGCGACCGACTGGGTCGAAGACCTTATGCTGCGCACCGTTGCGCCGAAGGACTATGACGGCTGGGTCGACAACAGCCTGAAGTTCAACGACCCCAAGGTCGTCAACGCCATCGAGGAATTCGGCAAGTTCTCTAAGAATCCCAAATATGTCGATGGTGGTGTCGCCGCCGTGGCGTCAACCGACTTCCGCGACAGCCCGAAGGGCCTCTTTGCGGTTCCGCCCAAGTGCTACATGCACAAGCAGGCTTCCTTCATCCCGTCCTTCTTCCCGGAGGGCACGAAGCTCGGCCAGGATGCCGACTTCTTCTACTTCCCGCCCTATGCGTCGCATCCGGAACTTGGTAAGCCAGTTCTCGGCGCCGGCACGCTAGCAGCGATCACCAAGGACTCGAAGGCCGCTCGTGCCTTCATCGCGTTCTTGCAGACGCCCATCGCCCAGGAAGTCTGGATGGCGCAGTCCGGCTTCCTGACCCCCTATAAGGGCGTCAACACCGCAGCTTACGCCAACGATACGCTGAGGAAAGAAGGCGAAATCCTGACGAGCGCTACCACCTACCGTTTCGACGGTTCCGACCTGATGCCGGGCAAGATCGGCGCAGGTGCATTCTGGACCGGCATGGTGGACTTCGTCGGCGGCAAGTCCGCTCAGGACTCCGCTGATGCAATCCAGAAGGCATGGGACTCCATCAAGTAATCACAACATCGCAGAAGGGCGCCGCCGGTATCTGCCGGCGCCGCCACTCTACCCTGTCGCAGCCGACGCCTTGGGGGGTGCCGACGGCGCCGGACAGGTGGCTTGATGCAAGCAATTATTCGGGAGGGAAGGATGATTTCGCAGATACTGACGGCGATTGGAGCCATGATATTCGGCGTTGCCGTTTGCGCCGCCTACTTTCTGTTTTCCAACAAGCTGCTAGACCTGATTTTTCCGGCGAAAGAAGGTGACGATGTTCACCGCGCCGCGGTCAATCTGCGTCGCCGCAGCCTCATCCGCCCCTGGCTTTTCCTCGGACCGGCACTTTTCCTCCTCGCCGTCTACCTGATGTATCCGGTTGTAGCGACGCTCATCCTGTCCTTCTACGGTCCTGACGGCAATCAATTCGTTGGCGGCGCCAATTATGTCTGGGCCTTCAACGACACCGAATTCCGCCAGTCGATCTTCAACAACATCCTCTGGCTCGCCGTCGTGCCGGCGGCTTGCACCTTCTTCGGCCTCGTCATCGCCGTCATGACCGACCGCATCTGGTGGGGTAACATCGCCAAGGCGGTGATCTTCATGCCGATGGCGATCTCCTTTGTCGGCGCATCGGTCATCTGGAAATTCATCTACGAATATCGCGGCGGCAACGACACGCAGATTGGTTTGCTGAATGCCGTCGTGCAGCTCTTCGGCGGTACGCCGGCAGTCTGGATCACCATCCCCTTCTGGAACAATTTCTTCCTGATGGTCATGCTGATCTGGATTCAGACCGGCTTTGCCATGGTCATCCTGTCGGCCGCCCTTCGTGGTATTCCGGAAGAGACGATCGAAGCCGCGGTTATCGACGGCGCTAATGGCTGGCAGATCTTCTGGAAGATCATGGTGCCGCAGGTCTGGGGCACGATCGCGACGGTCTGGACGACCATCACCATCCTCGTCCTCAAGGTGTTCGATATCGTGCTCACCATGACCAACGGTCAGTGGAACACGATGGTCCTTGCAAATCTGATGTTCAACTGGCTGTTCCGCGGCGGCGGCGATTCCGGCCGAAGTGCCGTCATCGCGCTTGTCATCATGGTCGCCGTCACGCCGATCATGATCTGGAACATCCGTCGTGCAAACGCAGAAACGAAGGGTCGCTGATATGCTCGGAAATCTCGGCCGCATCGGCCCCGCCCGCCTCTTCGTCCATTTCGCGGTTGTGCTCATCGTCGTCATCTGGCTGCTGCCGACGCTCGGCATCTTCATCACGGCGCTGCGCGACAAGGATCAGATCGTCGTCTCCGGGTGGTGGACGGCCTTTGCCGGCTCGACGCGGACGACGGCCGTGCGCCTCGCCGGCACCGACAAGGCAACGCAGGACGGTCCCAATTACGTGATCACCGGCAATGTATCCGGCGACGGCAACGGCGGTAATGGCAAGATCCAATCCTTCGGCCTGCGCGTGCAGGACCCGGCAGCCTTCAAGGCGGGTGCGCCTGCCGATATTGGCAATGGCGAGACGCTCACAGTCAATGCCGACGGCCGCTACCGCTATCAGAAGAATGCCGCTTTCGACGCGGATACGCGCGGCAAGCGCATCTATCTGACCATCGCCACCCCGCCGCAATTCACCCTGCAGAATTATCGCACCGTTCTGACGGGCGAGGGCATCGGTCAGTCCTTCATCAACTCGCTGACCGTTACCATTCCGGCGACAATCATCCCGATCCTGATCGCGGCTTTCGCGGCCTATGCGCTTGCCTGGATGGAGTTTCCCGGCCGCGCACTCCTGATCGCGCTGGTCGTCGGCCTCATCGTCGTGCCGCTGCAGATGTCGCTGATCCCGCTGTTGCGCATCTACAATGAGATCGGGCAGATATTCGGCGTGCCGTCGAAGACCTATCCCGGCATCTGGATGGCGCATACCGCCTTCGGCCTGCCGCTCGCCATCTATCTGCTGCGCAATTACATTGCCGGCCTGCCGAAGGAAATCATCGAGTCCGCCCGCGTCGACGGCGCCAGCGACTTCGATATTTTCGTCAAGATCATCCTGCCCTTGTCTTTCCCGGCGCTCGCTTCGTTCGCGATCTTCCAGTTCCTTTGGGTCTGGAACGACCTTCTGATCGCCATGGTGTTCCTCGGCACCGACAAGGATCATCTGGTGCTGACGGCAGCCCTGAACGCTCTGCTCGGCTCGCGCGGCGGCAATTGGGAAATCCTCACGGCCTCCGCCTTCGTCACCATTATTATTCCGCTCCTCGTCTTCTTCGGTCTGCAGCGCTATCTCGTGCGCGGTCTGCTCGCCGGGTCGGTGAAGGGGGGCTGACCGAAGACCTTTCTACTCATACAGGACCTACGCAGAATGAGCATTGCCTCTCAATCGATTTCGACGGTGGACAAAGACTGGTGGCGCGGAGCGGTGATCTATCAGATCTACCCGCGCTCCTATCAGGACTCCAACGGCGATGGCATCGGCGATCTGAAGGGGATCGCCGTCCGCCTGCCACACGTTGCCTCCCTGGGCGTCGACGCGATCTGGATTTCGCCGTTCTTCACCTCCCCCATGCGTGATTTCGGCTATGACGTCTCCAACTATGAGGATGTCGATCCGATCTTCGGTACGCTTGCCGATTTCGATGTGATGGTGGCTGAAGCGCATCGCTTGGGCATCAAGGTGATGATCGATTTGGTGCTGTCGCACAGTTCCGACCGCCATCCCTGGTTTGTCGAAAGCCGGTCGAGCAAGGACAATCTCAAGGCCGACTGGTATGTCTGGGCCGATGCCAAGCCGGACGGCACGCCGCCCAACAACTGGCTGTCGATCTTTGGCGGTTCCGCCTGGGCCTGGGATCCGACCCGCATGCAATATTACATGCATAACTTCCTGATCTCGCAGCCCGACCTCAACCTGCATAATCCCGAGGTTCAGGACCGGCTGCTGGATGTCGTGCGCTTCTGGCTCGATCGCGGCGTCGACGGCTTCCGCCTCGATACCATCAACTTCTATTTCCACGACCGGGAACTGCGCGACAACCCCGCGCTGGAGCCGTCGCGCCGCAATGCTTCCACCGCCCCGGCGGTCAATCCCTATAACTTCCAGGAGCATCTCTACGACAAGAACCGCCCGGAGAACCTGAAGTTCCTGCAGCGTTTCCGCGCCGTGCTCGACGAATATCCGGCGATCGCCGCCGTCGGCGAAGTCGGCGACAGCCAGCGCGGGCTCGAAATCGTCGGCGAATACACCTCCGGCGGCGACAAGATGCACATGTGCTACGCCTTCGAGTTCCTGGCGCCGGACCCGCTGTCGCCGGATCGCGTGGAAGACGTCATGAAGGATTTTGCTGTTGCCGCGCCGGAAGGCTGGGCCTGCTGGGCATTTTCAAACCATGACGTCGTGCGCCATGTCAGCCGCTGGGGCAGCCTGGTTGCCGATCGCGATGCGCTTGCCAAGCAATATGCGGCCCTGATCCTGACACTGCGCGGCTCGGTCTGCCTCTATCAGGGCGAAGAGCTTGGCCTGACGGAAGCCGATCTCGCCTATCAGGATCTGCAGGACCCTTACGGCATCCAGTTCTGGCCGGAATTCAAGGGGCGCGATGGCTGCCGCACGCCGATGGTCTGGGACAGCCAGGTCACCCAGGGTGGTTTCTCGACCGTGAAACCCTGGCTTCCGGTGCCGGTAGAGCATATCCTGCGCGCCGTCAGCGTGCAGAATGGAGATGAGAATTCGGTGCTGGAGCAATATCGCCGCTTCCTCACCTTCCGTAAGCAGCACCCGGCCTTCGCCAAGGGCGAGATTGCGTTTACGGAACCGCAGGGCGACGTGCTGCTTTATACGCGTCACTATGGCAGCGAAACCATTCTCTGCGTGTTCAACATGAGCGCGACGGAGACGACGGCAACCCTGCCCGAGGGGAGTTGGCAGGCACTGGCCGGTCACGGTTTTGCAAGCAATAACTATGGCAACAAGATCGATATTCCGGCTTGGGGCGCTTACTTCGCGCGTCTGGCCTGAGTGTTTGGGAGGAGGAGAGCATAGATGACAGGGCTTGTTCTAAAGGACATCCGAAAATCATACGGGAATGTGCATGTTCTGCATGGCATCGATCTGGATATCCAAGAGGGCGAATTCATCGTCTTCGTCGGCCCGTCCGGATGCGGCAAATCCACATTGCTGCGTATGATCGCCGGGCTTGAGAGCATCACCTCCGGCGACATGCTCATCGCAGGGCAAAAGGTCAACGAGGTGCCGCCGTCAAGACGTGGCATCGCGATGGTCTTCCAGTCCTATGCTCTCTATCCACACATGACGGTCTTCGACAACATGGCTTTCGGCATGCGCATTGCCGGGGAAAGCAAGCAGGAGATCGACCGCCGCGTTCGCGCTGCCGCAGCGAGCCTTCAGCTCACGCAATATCTTGAGCGTCTCCCCAAGGCCCTTTCGGGCGGTCAGCGCCAGCGTGTTGCAATCGGCCGCGCCATCTGCCGCAACCCCAAGGTCTTTCTGTTCGACGAGCCGCTATCGAACCTCGACGCCGCGCTGCGCGTCGCGACACGTATCGAGATCGCCAAACTCAGCGACTCCATGCCCGAGACGACGATGATCTACGTTACCCACGACCAGGTGGAAGCCATGACCTTGGCGGACCGCATCGTCGTCTTGTCGGCCGGTCGCGTGGAGCAGGTGGGCGCGCCGCTCGAACTCTATGAACACCCGGCCAACCTCTTCGTGGCGAAGTTCATCGGCTCGCCGGCCATGAACATCATCCCGGCGACGGTCACCGGAACCGGCGCAACGACGACGGTGACGCTGACGGGCGGCAAGACGGTGATGCTCGACATTGCGACGGCGGCATCCGAGCAAGGCAAGACCGCAAGCTTCGGCGTTCGCCCGGAAGACCTGCGGATCGCGACTGACGAGAACTACCTCTTCGAGGGCGAGGTCTCCATCGTCGAAGCCCTGGGCGAGGTTACGCAACTTTATATCGAGGGCCTGGTGGATGGTGAGCCGATCATCGTCAAGATACCGGGCATCGCAGACGTTAAGCGCGGGCAGAAGATGCGCTTTGCGGCCGATAGGCAGAAGCTGCATCTCTTCGATGCTGATGGCCACACCTATCGTAAGCAATAAGGCATCCTCCCAAGGGTGCGGGAGCGCTAGTCCAAGTGTAGAAATACAATAAAATGCAACTTGGTCTAGCGCTTCCAAACCTTCTGTTAAATACCCGCTGATAGCCTGAGGTTCGTAATATACTTCAGGGATTTACGATAATGGCAGCTTCCGGCACCGCTAACCCAGGCCAACATTTCCTCAACAAGGAAGAGTCCTTCATGTACGACCGCGAGGTGCGGTATCGGATGGAGGACACGATGAACGCCGCGCGGATCGAATATACCGAAAAAGGCGTCATGAACCTGGCGTCGCGCCGCTGCGATATCATCCGCATCTCGCAGAGCAGCGCAGTCCTGGCGATCCTCACACAATATAATCTGCCAAAGCAGTTCTATCTCGACATCCCCGATGCCCGCATCACCAAGGTCGGTTGCATCCTGATGAAGGTTTATCCCAACAACACCATCGAGGTCCGTTTCCTGCGCCTGTTGTCGGAAAAGGAAATGAACAAGATCTTCGTCTACAGCACCCATCCGTCGCATCGCGACCGCGTGCTCGATATCCGCGCTTAATTTCGACCGAAAAAAAGAGCCCGCGCGGCAGATGCTGCGCGGGCTCTTTTTGGGGCTGTTATTGTCTCAATGACGGAACAGGACGCTGGCGCCCTGATCGGCCGGGCCGGCGGCGCGGCGGAAGGGGGCGAAGAGGTCGCGGCCCATGCCGAATTCATTCTCGGAGAGATCGGCAACGACGGGCTCGCGTTCGGCCATGTCGGCGGCGTCGACCAGCACCTCCAGCGTACCGGCAATCGCATCGATGCGGATGATGTCGCCTTCCTTGATGCGGGCAATCGGTCCGCCCTCGACGGCTTCGGGGGTGACGTGAATGGCGGCCGGGACCTTGCCGGACGCGCCGGACATGCGCCCATCGGTCAGCAGCGCCACGCGGAAACCGCGATCCTGCAGCACGCCGAGTGCGGGCGTCAGCTTGTGCAGCTCCGGCATGCCGTTCGCCTTCGGTCCCTGGAAGCGGACGACGGCGACGAAATCGCGGTTCAGCTTACCGTCCTTGAAGGCCTGCTGCATTTCGAGCTGGTCGTGGAAGATGACGGCCGGCGCTTCGACGATATGGCGCTCCGGCTTGACGGCGGAAATCTTGATGACCGCCTTGCCGATATTGCCGCGCAGCATCTTCAGGCCGCCATTGCCCTGGAAGGGCGTCTCGATGCTTGCCAGGACCTTCGGATCGCCACTCTTTTCCGGTGCCGGTTCACGGACGACGCCGCCATCGGCGCCGATCTTCACCTCGATCGAATAGGCGGAAAGCCCCTGGCCGGCGACGGTGCGGACATCGTCGTGCAGCAGCCCCTTCTTCAGAAGCTCCTTGATCAGGAAGCCCATGCCGCCGGCGGCATGGAAGTGGTTCACGTCGGCAAGCCCGTTCGGATAGACGCGGGCGAGCAGGGGGATGATGTCCGAAAGCTCGGAAATGTCCTGCCAGGTCAGCATGATGCCGGCTGCCCGCGCCATGGCGACGAGGTGCATCGTGTGATTGGTCGAGCCGCCAGTCGCATGCAGGCCGACGACGCCGTTGACGATCGAGCGCTCGTCGATCATCTCGCCGGCAGGCGTGAATTCGTTGCCCATGGCGGTAATGGCGAGCGCGCGCTTGGTGGCTTCGCGCGTCAGCGCTTCGCGCAGCGGCGTGCCGGGATTGACGAAGGAGGCGCCAGGCATATGGAAGCCCATGATCTCCATCAGCATCTGGTTGGAATTGGCCGTGCCGTAGAAGGTGCAGGTGCCGGGGCCGTGATAGGACTTCGATTCCGCTTCAAGAAGCTCGGCGCGGCCGACCTTGCCTTCGGCATAGAGCTGGCGCACGCGGGACTTCTCGTCGTTCGGCAGGCCCGAGGTCATCGGCCCGGCCGGAATGAAGACGGCCGGCAGATGGCCGAAGGAGAGAGCGGCGATGACGAGGCCGGGCACGATCTTGTCGCAGACGCCGAGGAAGACGGCCGCATCGAACATATTGTGCGACAGGCCGACACCGGCCGACATGGCGATCAGGTCGCGCGAGAAGAGCGAGAGTTCCATGCCGGGCTGGCCCTGCGTGACGCCGTCGCACATGGCCGGCACGCCGCCGGCAACCTGGGCGATGCCGCCTGCCTCTGCGGCCGCCTCGCGGATGATCGCGGGATAGGTCTCGAAGGGCTGATGCGCCGAGAGCATGTCGTTATAAGACGTGATGATCCCGAGATTGGGCACGCGGTCGCCCGCCAATGCCTCTTTCTCGGTGGGGGAACAGACGGCAAAGCCATGCGCGAGGTTGGCGCAGCCGAGCACGGCGCGCTGTGCGCCCACTGTTGCGGCATTGCGCAGGCGGTCCAGATAGCGCTCGCGTGTTGGCTTCGAGCGCTCGATGATGCGTGTAGTGATCGCGGAAATGCGGGCGTCAGCGGCCATGGTCGATCTGCCTCCGTCTGTTGCGCGGTGCCCTGAAGATCGCTTCGATCTGTCTTGGTGGAGGGCGTGGCGCGAGGTTCAAAAGTCAATGCTTTGCCGGTGCGCCCTTACGGGCACATGGCGCAGCACATGTTGCTGTGTCTTTCAGGGTTCGATGACGAGGCCTGTCGGCCGTATCAGGGAGCCCAATAAATCTCGACCGGAGAGGCAGCCCGGCGCAGAACGGCGCGGATGGGCATCTCGGTCTCTTCGCCCGGCGCTTCCGCTTTGGCGAGAACGCCTTTCTTGCCTTCTCCCTCGATATGGAGCACCAGCAATCTGGCATCCTGAAGGCTGGAGAAGGTGAAGGTCAGCCGGGGTTCGCCGGCTCCTTCGGCTTCCATCGTAATGATGCCGCGCGGGCTCTTCGCATCGAGCGCCGCTACGAGATTGCTCCCGCCCGGAAAAAACGAAGCCGTGTGGCCATCATTGCCCATGCCGAGGATGGCGACGTCAAAGGGAAAGCCGATGCACTTGGTCTTTTCCGTGGCGATGACGGCGGCTTCCTCGACGGAAGGCACGTCCTGGTAAAGCGGAAAGAACTGTGCCGCCGCCGCCTTGTCCTTCAGCAGGTTTTCCTGAACGAGCAGGTGGTTCGAGCGCGGATTGTCAGCCGGCACGAACCGTTCGTCGACAAGGGTAATCGTCACCTTGCTCCAATCGAGCGAACGCGATGACAGCGTTTGAAAGAAGACCTTCGGCGTCGAACCGCCGGAGACCGCAATGCTTGCCGAGCCGCGGGCGGCGATGGCGGCCGAGAGAACCTCGACCACCTTGTCCGCGAGCTTGCCGGCGAGTTCGGCGCCATTGGCGAAAGCATGCATGTTCGCTGTCATCGTCCTCGTCCCAGGTTAGATATCGTCATGCCAGGTGCGGCCGTCACGCTCGATCAGAGCGATGGCCTGGCTCGGACCCCAAGTGCCGGCGGTATAACCCTGCACCGGCTGACTGGTGGCTTCCCAGCCCTTGAGGATCGGATCGACCCATTCCCATGCGGCTTCCACTTCGTCGCGGCGCATGAACAGCGTCTGGTTGGAACGGACGACGTCCATCAGCAGGCGTTCATAGGCGTCCGGGTTACGGACATTGAATGCCGAAGCGAAGCTCATGTCGAGCGAGACATTGCGCAGGCGCATGCCACCCGGACCCGGGTCCTTGATCATCAGCGACTGCTTGACGCCTTCGTCCGGCTGCAGGCGGATGATCAATTGGTTGGCGACGATGCGGCCGGCGGCCTGATCGAAAATGTTGTGCGGGATCGGCTTGAAGGTAATGACGATTTCCGACATGCGGCCAGCAAGACGTTTGCCGGTGCGGATGTAGAAGGGAACGCCGGCCCAGCGCCAGTTGCCGATTTCGGCCTTGATGGCGACGAAGGTTTCGGTGTTGGAAACGCCGCCTTCCAGCTCGTCGAGATAGCCCTTGACTGGGCCGCCTGCCGAAGCGCCGGCGCGATACTGGCCGCGAACCGTCGCCTGCTCGACATTGGAAGCGTCGATCGGCTTCAGGGCGCGCAGAACCTTCAGCTTTTCGTCGCGAACGGCTTCGGAGTCCATCGAGGACGGAATTTCCATCGCGGTCAAGCAGAGGAGCTGCAGGATGTGGTTCTGCACCATGTCGCGCAGCGCGCCGGCCGTGTCGTAGTAGCCGGCGCGCCCTTCGAGGCCGACCGCTTCCGCAACCGTGATCTGCACATGGTCGATGTGGTTGGCGTTCCACAGCGGCTCATAAAGCGCGTTGGCAAAGCGCAGCGCCATCAGGTTTTGCACCGTTTCCTTGCCGAGATAGTGGTCGATGCGGAAGATCTGCTCTTCCCTGAAGACCTTGCCGATCGTGTCGTTGAGCTGCAGGGCGGAAGCGAGATCGCGACCGATCGGCTTTTCGACGACGATGCGGGTCTGCTTGGTGATTAGCTTGTGCTCGTGAATCTTCTGCGAGATGTCGCCGAAAATGCCGGGAGCGACGGCGAGATAGAAAGCGCGGACGCGGTCCTTGCTTTCGTCCAGAAGCTTCTTGAGATGATCCCAGCCAGCATCGCTGCGCGCATCGACCGGCACGTAGAACAGGCGCGCGCAGAATTTCTTCACTTCCGCATCGTCGTATTCACCCTTTTTCAGGTGCTCTTTCAGCGCCGCTTCGGCGAATTTGCGGTATTCTTCATGCGACAGCGCGCTGCGCGATGCGCCGATGATACGAGTCGGCTCGGAAAACTGGCCTTCGATTTGACGGTGATAAAGGGCAGGCAGGAGTTTGCGCTCAGCAAGATCGCCGCTGCCGCCGAAAACGACATAGTCAAATGGTTCAACGGGAATGATTTGGCTGCTCATGAGGGATCTCTCAATCGGTCTTGGTTGAGGCCCCTTTTAATCTAATCGATTTAAAAAGGCCAGTGTGCATCGCAAAATTCAGACTCGGCTTTTTAGAGCGGATTGCCGAAAGAGGAAATCCGCTCCGGATCTAAAACCTGTCGCGCAACGCAAACCACGAGAGCGCCAGGAACAGGAGAGGCGCCCGCATGCGGGCACCGCCGGGAAAGGGCGGGATGTTCAACGCCTTGAAAAGCGCAAGGTCGTCGGCGTTCCCGAGAACCGTTTTCGCATAGAGTTTACCGCAATAATTTGACAGCATGACTCCGTGTCCGGAATAGCCGCCGATGGACGTGACGCCTGGCATGACGTCGCGCACGAAAGGCTGGCGCGGCATGGTGATGCCGACAGATCCGCCCCAGGCATGGGTGATGTTGATATTGCCGAGGGCAGGGTAGATTTCGGCGATCTGGCGGCGGATGTGCTGCGTTATGTCGCGCKGGTTATCTGCGGTATAGGCCTCGCGCCCGCCGAACAGCAGACGCCCATCCTTCGACTTGCGGAAATAACGCACCACGAATCGCGAATCCGCCACTGCTTCGCCGCCGGGCAGGACATCGGGAAATTTGTCGAGCGGCTCGGTAGCGCCGATGAAAGAGCGAATCGGCATCACATGGCTTGCGGTCACCGGCTCCAGATTGCCGATATAGCCGTTGCAGGCAATCAGCACGCGGTCGGCGGTGATCGTGCCGCTGTCGGTCTCGATCAGCGTCTTGCCGCCGGATTGCCGGATCGCCTTCGCCGGCGTCATTTCGAAGAGCGAAGCACCGGCGGCCTGCGCTACCCGCGCGAGGCCGATCAGAAGCTTCAGCGGATGGATATGGCCCGTGCCCATATCCCTGACGCCATAGAGATAGAGCTTTGAGCCGAGCCGCTCCTGGGTTTCGGCCTGATCCATGAAGCTCACATGCGGATAGCCATAGCGCGTCGCGGCGATTTCGGCGTTCTCCATATAGGCGCGCTTGTAGCTCCGCTTGTGGGTGACATTCATCTGGCCGGGCATGAAGTCGATGTCGATGCCCTGCTCGGCGGCAAAGTCGAGAAGATGGCGCTTGGCGTCCTCGGCAAGATCGAACAGTGCCTTTGAACGCTCGTAGCCGATCTTCTCTTCGAGCTCCTCGGGCCAGGAGCGTTGGCCGGTGCCGAGCTGGCCGCCATTGCGGCCGGATGCGCCGTCGCCGAAGCGGTTGGCATCGATCAGCACCACATCGACGCCGCCCTTGGCAAGATTGTAGGCTGCCTGCAGGCCGGTGTAGCCGCCGCCGATGATCGCAACGTCTGCGCGCCGGGAGCCGTCGAGCTTTGGATAGGCCGGGCGAGGGCCGACGGTTGCCTGATACCAGGAAAGCCCAGGCGCTATCGGGCTCTGCCACGCTTCCTGCAATGTCATGGGCGCCCCCTCACACGTTCAGCAGAAGGAATTCACGCTCCCAGGGGCTGATCACCTGCATGAAGGTTTCGAATTCGCCGCGTTTGACGCCGACATAGAGGTCGATGAAGTCCTTGCCCAGCACCTCTTCGAAAGCTGGTTCGTCCTCCAGCAGTGCGATGGCCTCCAGAAGTCCGCGCGGCAGGTCGATCGAACCCTCATTGGCGGAATCTTCGGTCGGTGCGGTCGGCTCCACCTTCTTCATGATGCCGAGCAAGCCGGAGGCGAGCGAGGCCGCGAGCGCCAGATAGGGATTGGCGTCCGAGCTCGGCAACCGGTTCTCGACGCGGCGGGCCTGCGGATCGGAGACCGGCACGCGGAACGCCGTTGTGCGGTTGTCGTAGCCCCAGGCGTTGTTGACTGGGCAGGACATGTTGGGCGCCAGGCGTCGATAGGAGTTCACATAGGGCGCAAGCATCGCCAGCGCATTCGGCACGTAGCGCTGCATGCCGCCGATGAAGTGGAAGAATTCCGGCGAAGGACTGCCGTCCGGATTGGTGAAAACATTCTTGCCGGTCACGATATCGACCACGGATTGGTGGATATGCATCGCCGAGCCCGGCTGGCTCTGGATCGGCTTGGCCATGAAGGTGGCATAGATGCCGTGCTTCATCGCCGCTTCGCGAATGGTGCGCTTGAACATGAACACCTGGTCGGCAAGCTCGATCGGATCGCCATGACGCAGGTTGATTTCGAGCTGTGCCGGACCCTCTTCATGGATCAGCGTATCGATCTCCAGGCCCTGCTTCTCCGAGAAGTGATAGATGTCGTCGATCAATTCGTCGAATTCGTTGATGCCAGCGATCGAATAACCCTGGCCGCCGAGGATCGAGCGGCCCGAACGGCCCTTCGGCGGATGCAGCGGATAGTCCGGATCGTCGTTCTTGGCGACGAGGTAGAATTCGATTTCCGGCGCCACGACCGGCTTCCAGCCACGCTCGCGGTAGAGGCTCATGATGCGCTTCAATACATTGCGCGGTGTGTAGGAGACTTCCTCGCCATCGGAATTGACGATATCGCAGATCACCTGCGCCGTCGGATCGCTCTCCCAGGGCACCACCGAGAGCGTCGAAAGATCGGGCACCAGCTTCAGGTCGCTGTCGCGCGGCTCATAGCGGAAGCTTTCGGTCTCCTCGGGATATTCGCCCGAAATCGTGTGGCGATAGATCGCCGAGGGCAGGGCCAGCGAGGTGTTGGAGGTGAATTTCGAGGTGGGCATCATCTTGCCGCGCGGCACGCCCGCAAGGTCCGGCGTAATGCACTCTATGTCTTCGATCCCGCGTGCCCGCAGCCATTGAGCCGCTTCCTTCCAATTTGCAACGCCGCGCGCCGATCGTAAGCTGGGGGGAACTGTTGCGACTTTCGAGACCTGCAAGGAAGCTTTCAGCGGGGTCTTTTTCGCGGCCATAAAACACCGTATTTGCGTTGATCGGTGATTGCATCATAACGGCAGTTTGCCAATTGGCGAGGGGGAAACCGCTCGGACTTTCGCCATATGATGGAAAAGCGATGATGCGGCGCAGCAATGGGTAAAGGAATGAAACGTGGCCGGCAGATATGATGTTATCGTCCTCGGCGCAGGTGCCGCGGGCATGATGTGCGCCATTCGCGCCGGCCAGCGCGGGCGCTCTGTCGCGGTGCTCGACCACGCCGCAGCGCCGGGCGAGAAGATCCGGATTTCCGGCGGCGGCCGCTGCAATTTCACCAATATCCATGCTGGCCCGAAGAACTTCCTCTCGGCCAATCCGCATTTTGCCAAATCGGCATTGGCGCGCTTCACGCCAAGGGATTTCCTCGCCATGGTCGAAAGCCATGGCATCGCCTGGCACGAGAAGACGCTCGGGCAACTCTTCTGCGACAACAGCGCCAAAGACATCATCCGCATGCTGATCGACGAGATGCGGGCGGCCGGCGTGGAGTTACGGCTGCGCACCGATTTCGGTGCCATCGAACCGATCGCCGGCGGGGGCTACCGGATCGCCACATCGGAGGGTGCTTTGGAGGCAAGCTCTCTGGTCATCGCCACCGGCGGCAAGTCGATCCCGAAAATGGGCGCCACCGGCTTTGCCTATCGCATCGCCGAACAGTTCGGCCTGCCGCTTGTCGAGACCCGCCCCGGCCTCGTGCCGCTGACCCTCGATCCCCAGCTTCTTCAGCGCCTGGCACCGCTTGCCGGCATTGCCGCGCCTGCCGAAATCCGCCATGGCAAGACCGCATTCCGCGAAGCCCTGCTTTTCACCCATCGCGGCTTGAGCGGCCCGGCAATCCTGCAGATCTCCTCTTACTGGCGGGAAGGGGATGAGATCACCGTCGCGATCGAGCCCGAAATCGACATTTTCATCACCCTGAAAACAGCTCGCCAAGCCAACGGCCGGCAATCGGCGCAGACGGCTTTGGCGGAGATATTGCCGAAGCGGCTGGCGCAGCATTTCGCGGAGGGAGAGGGCATGTCGGGCAATATGGCCGATCAACCCGACAGGCGCCTGCAGCAGCTTGCCGCCGCGGTCCAGGCCTGGCCGGTCAAGCCGTCGGGTTCCGAAGGGTATCGGACAGCAGAAGTCACGCTTGGCGGCGTCGATACGGCTTGCCTCGATTCAAAGACGATGCAGGTAAAAACCATCCCCGGCCTCTTTTTCATCGGCGAATGTGTCGACGTCACCGGTTGGCTCGGCGGTTATAATTTTCAGTGGGCTTGGGCCTCGGGCCATGTCGCCGGCGAGGCAGCTTGAAGCGCTCGCTTTGACTTCGTCCAACGCCACACGCGGCCGCGTAACGGAAGCATCTTCGTTGAGGTGCTACTGAAGTAGAACTGCCGGGCAAGGAATCCTACACCTTTCGGACAAATATTCGCTGGGTGCGACAATTGCGGCTAGGCTCTGGTTCCGGCATTTTCCTTTCCTACATCTTTATTGTCCACATTGGCAGTTGCCGGAACGACCTTTTGCCGGTTATCGTGTCAGTGCGAAAATGGGATTTAGGCTCATGAATAGAACACAACGTCGCGCTCGCGCTATTGCAATTGCTCAAACCCGTGACAATGCCAAGTTGGTGGCCATCCGGCTGCTGATGCTGGCGACCGGCGCCACGGCTGCCTGCATTGCTTACCTCGCGGTGCGCAGCTTCTGACATCATCGGCCTGATCGGCTTCGGCCGCCGCCTTCCCGGCGGCCGTCATGTGTGCATACGCCCGACATCCTCTCGGCTGAGGCCTCGCATCCCTGCATTTCAAGGCTTTCTGTCGCTATCAAACGCCCTGTCGCTCATTGGCACGCCGCCTTATCCGAAAATTAATTAATCGAACTCACAATCCCCGAAGATTTTCTGGGGCGTGCTTCTACAACGTAGAGCCGAAGCAATGATTGCCTCCCGACATGGTTGGGACCCCGTCTGCGAAAAATTTTAAGATTGATGGTTGTGTATCCGGTCAGCGCCGTGGCGGCGTCGGCAGGGTGAGTGCGGCGTATGAGAGGCCAGAGGCACCATGTTCATTGACAAGATCCTGTCCCGTTTCAAGATCAAGACGAAGGTTCTGATCTTCGTCCTGCCTTTCGTCATCAGCATTTCCGCCGTAGGCCTCACCGGGCTCTACGCTTCCGGCCTGCTGCAGGGGCGCATGGAAATTTCCAACAGCGTGCTGCAATCGCTGACGGGCTTCAAGAACCTCTACGGTTCGATGGATGACTTCCTGCGCATTACCAACGAACAGCAACGCGACAAGCTCTATCAGGATATCAAGTCGCAGCAGGGCGTTCTGAACGCAACGATGGCCCAGCTCGGCAAGGAAGCGGAGGGCCGCGACAATCTGATGGACGCGACGACCAAGACCGCCGACACCTCGAACGTGGTCGCCAAGCTCTGGACATTGCACGAGCAGGAAGTCGCCTTTCGCAAGGTGATCGAAGACGCGCAGAGGGCGCTGATCAGCGCCCGTTTCAATGTCGACTACGATGGTCAGCAGTTGGAAGACCAGATGCGCAAGGATGAGGCCGACGCGACCGCGACGTTGCGCGCCGCCGACCGCCTGCTGAAGGGGGGCGATTCGCTCGTCTCCGTCGCCGAAGATTTCAACAAGGCCGCAACGCCTGCCGACAAGGTCAAGCTGCTCAAGGACCGATTGCCTGACCTCAACAAGGCGCTACGCGCGATCGATCTCGCTGTGCCGCAGAACCAGAAAAGCGTCGTGCAGTCGCTGGCTGGCACCATCAAGGATCTGACGCCTTTCGCCGAAAGCGCCGATGCTCCGACGGACGATACCATCACCTCGATCGGTCGATTGCTTTCTCGCTTCCGGCAGATGTCTACCTATACGCAGCTCACGGCGACGCAGATGATGCGCCAGGCGACCACGACCTTCGTTCAACTGGATGCTCGTGTCGTCCAGACCAATTCCATTCTGCAGGACACCCGCCGTCTCGAAGCTTCGATCTATTCGCTGCAGCTCGTGCTTGCCGACTTCACCACCAATACTAACAAGGACAATCTCGTTCGTCTGCGTCAGGAAGTCTCCAAGCTTGGCGGCGACATGGATACCCTGAACCAGAGCGCCAAGAACATGGATTTTGCCGGCGATATCGACAAGGCCATCCGTCCGGCGATCAAGTCGATGGATGATGCCGGTGGCAAGCTGGTCGATACCATCGCGCAGCGCATCACCGAATATGCCAGCGCCCGCCAGCAGCTCGATCAGGTCTGGGGTCAGCTCACCGCCTTTGCCGAAACCCAGAAGCAAAGCGCCGGCACGGAGCGCGACCAGGCGAACTACATCTCGATCCTCGCTACCACGCTCGGCATTATCCTCTCGGTCGCCGGCGGCATCGCCCTGGTCCTGACCCTGCAGCGTCCGATCGGTCAGATCACCGCCGCCATGCGCCGCATTGCCGACGGCATGCTGGAAACCGCGATCTCCGGCGAGCAGCGTTACGACGAAATCGGCGACATGGCCCGCGCGCTCGGTATCTTCAAGGAAAACGCGCTCTCGAAGATCCGCATCGAAGAACAGAGCGACGAGGAACGAACCGCCGCCGAGCACKAGCGCCAGCGCAACGATGCCGAAAAGCGCGAGCTCGACCGCCAGATCGACTTCGCCGTCAGCGAGCTTGCCGCCGGCCTCGAGCGCCTGGCTCAGGGCGATATCTCTTCGAGCATCGAAACGCCCTTCATCGGCCGCCTCGAACAGCTCCGCCAGGATTTCAACAGCTCGCTCTCGCGTCTGCAGCAGACGCTCAGCCAGGTGCGCGACAATGTCGAGATGATCCAGAGCAACGGCAGCCAGATGGCAGCCTCGGCCGAGGACCTGTCGAAGCGCACCGAGCAGCAGGCGGCCGCGTTGGAAGAAACCGCCGCCGCTGTGGATGAGATCACCGTCACCGTCCGCTCCTCCGCCGAGCGCGCCAAGGAAGCGGATGCGATCGTGCGCGAAGCCAAGCGCAGCGCCGACGACAGCTCCGTCGTCGTCGGTAACGCTATCGACGCCATGGGGCGTATCGAAGATGCTTCACGCCAGATCGAGCAGATCATCGGCGTCATCGACGAGATCGCCTTCCAGACCAACCTGCTGGCCTTGAATGCCGGTATCGAAGCTGCCCGCGCGGGCGAAGCCGGCAAGGGCTTCGCGGTCGTGGCCATGGAGGTGCGCGAACTTGCGCAACGCTCAGCCGCTGCGGCGCAGGAGATCAAGGGGCTGATCAACAAATCGACCCACGAGGTCAATTCCGGCTCGCAGTTCGTGCAGGAGGCGGGCTCCGTGCTCGCCCAGATCAGCGGCCAGATCGTCACCATCAGCCAGCATGTGGAAATGATCGCGCGCGCCAGCCACGACCAGGCAAGCGCGCTGCAGGGGGTCAACTCATCCGTCAACCAGATGGATCAGATGACACAGAAGAATGCGGCCATGGTCGAAGAAACCACGGCGGCCAGCCGCGAACTGGCCTCCGAAGCGGACGCGCTGCTCTATCTCATCCAGCAGTTCAAGATCGAAGGCGGGCAGGGCGTGGGCTATATGCGAGCAGAAGCCGCCTGACCGCAGCAATCGTCACCATCACAGGCGGACCGGCCGATATCAGGCCGGTCCGCCTTTTTCGTTTTGAACCATGCATAGCCGGCATCGAGAGCGTTCGCGAACCAGGTAAATAGCGCCCAGGGGTCGCGGCCATATTCCTGATAGAAAGCGTCCTCGTTGCGGCGCCATTGCGCCTGGCGGGCGTCGTTCTCCAGTTGGATAATTCTAGCTAAGGCGATGCAATCGATCATGGGAAGTCTCCATATTGGGAGGCATCCCTTCAATTACACAGAGGAATTTTCTTTATAAACGACCATTTTCCCCTTATATTTTTCAGTTATGAAAAATGCTCTTTGGGATTCCTATCAACTTTTCCTCGATGTCGCCCGCGGCGGCGGGCTGACGGGCGCTGCATCTTCAAGCGGGTTGAGCCCGGCAACGATCGGCCGGCGCATGCTGGACCTGGAGAGCCAGATCGGGCGTTCGCTCTTCCAGCGCAGCCAGACGGGCTATGTGCTGACCGGCGACGGCCAGGAGCTGTTCGATCAACTGCTGGAGATGGAAGCGGCTGCGCGTAAGATCGAGAGCTGGCAGCGCGACGCCCAGGGTGCGGCAATCGTCCGGATCGCGGCGGGCACCTGGGTCGGCTGGCTGCTCAGCCAGAACATGCCATCGATCTGCTCCGAACGCGACGGCTTCCGCATCGATCTGAATCTCGCCGAACGCCGTGCCAGCCTTGCCCATCGCGAAAGCGATATCGGCATCCGCGCCTTCGAGCCGGAGGAGACCAATCTGGCGGCCGTCAAGACCGGCGATGTCGCCTATGCGGCCTATCAAGCCCGCAACATGCGTTTCGCCGGGCCGAGACGCTGGATCGCAGTCGCGGAAGAGGATGCGATCTCCGCCTACCTGCGCTGGCCGCATCAGAACCAGCGCGAGGCGATCGCGGTGACCGTTAACCGGCCACGCTCCCTCTACGATCTCGTGCTTGCGGGAGCGGGCATCGCCGTTCTCCCTTGCTTCGTTGGCGATCTGGAGCCGCGGCTGGAGCGGGTCGGCGAGGAAGTTGCGTCGCTTCGTCACGGGCAGTGGATCGTCATGAACGATGCCGACCGCCATCGCCGCGAAATCCGCACCGTGGTCGATCGCATGACGCGACTGCTGAAGAGCCATGCTGATCTCTTCGCCGGCAACCGGCCTACCTATATATGAAAACCGGCGGCCATGGTCGCCGCCGGTATCTTGATCCCGGATAACGGACCAATGTTCAGCGAGCCGCGTCGCCCCAGCGATATTCCACCGTCGCGTCGTCCAGCTTTGCCTTCAGCGCCGGATCGAGCTTGAGGTCGATGGCGGCAAGCGTGTCGGTCAACTGGTCCGGGCGGCTGGCGCCGATGATGGCGGAGGTGATCACCGGATTGGCGGCCACCCAGGCGACGGCAAGCTGGGTGAGCGAATGGCCGGCTTCATCGGCGATGCCGCGCAGTTTCTCAATGGTCTCGAATTCGCGTTGGTGCCAGTAGCGCTGCAGATAGTTGGCGCCGGCACTGCGCAATTGCGAGCTGAACCGGCCTTCCGTCGGCGCGACGTCATGCCTGTGTTTGCCAGTCAAAAGGCCGCCTGCGATCGGATTGTAGGGAATGACGGCGATGCGCTGTTCCTCCACGAGCGGCAACAGCTCGCGCTCGATCTGGCGGAACAGCAGATTGTAGCGCGGCTGCACGGAGACGAAGCGGGCGGTGTGCAGGACATCGGCGCGGCCGAGTGCGAGCGCCAGCCGGTAGGCAAGGAAATTCGAGACACCGACATAGCGGGCCTTACCCGAACGCACGATGACGTCGAGCGCCTCCAACGTTTCGTCGATCGGTGTTTCGCGGTCGTCGGAATGGAGCTGATAAAGGTCGACGTAATCGGTGCCGAGACGCCGCAGCGACGCATCGATGGCGTCGAGCAGGTGCTTGCGCGATGCGCCCTGGTCCCAGGGAGAGGGACCGACCTTACCAACCGCTTTGGTGGCGACGATGAAGTGGTCGCGCTTGCCCTTCAACCAGCGGCCAAGGATCTCCTCGGTGCGGCCGGCAAGCTGTTCGCCGCCGCCGAGCGGATAGACGTCGGCCGTATCGATGAAGTTGACGCCGGCATCGGTCGCCTTGTCGAGAATGGCATGCGCGATGTCTTCCTGCTCGATCTGCAGGCCGAAGGTCATGGTGCCCAGGCACAGGCGGGAGACGCTGAGACCGGTATTGCCGAATTTTTGATACTGCATGATGGAAACCCTTGGACACGCGGGTTGATTTTGCCCTTGGGGCAGGGCGGCGAAATAGGCGGGAGGCTATTTGTAGGATGAGACGGCCCGATGTTAGCAAAGCTCATCCCGGCATTCACGCGGGAAGCGGGTCTTGCGTTCACAATCACGTGCGCTCCGCATATTGCCGTTTCCGCGGGTGTCGCCTGCCGATTTTCGGCAAATCCGCCAAAGCTCATACTGCCTTGCTTTTCCCCCTTGTGGCCTTCGGAATTCCTTTCTAGTCTGACGGGAAAAACAGAGGGTTGGGTATCGCCGGGATGCCCTTGAACAAACAGGAGAGACCATGAAGTCCATGTTCGCACGGCTGGCAGCAACGGCTTTTGCCGCCGTTTCGCTGGTGACGGCAGCTCAGGCCGAAGACAAGGTCGTCAATATCTACAACTGGTCGGATTACATCGATGATTCGATCCTGGCCGATTTCACCAAGGAAACCGGCATCAAGGTCGTCTACGACACGTTCGATTCCAACGAGACGCTGGAGACCAAGCTCCTTGCTGGCAAGACCGGCTACGACATCGTCGTGCCGACGGCGGACTTCATGCAACGCCAGATCAAGGCAGGCGTGTTCCAAAAGCTCGACAAGTCGAAGCTGCCAAACATTTCCAACATGTGGGACATGGTGATGAAGCGCATCTCCACCTATGATCCCGGCAACCAATATGCCGTCGACTACATGTGGGGCACCAACGGCGTCGGCTACAATGTCGACAAGGTGAAGCAGATCCTCGGCACCGACGACAAGCCGACCCTCGACGTGATCTTCGACCCGAAGGTCGCTGCCAAGTTCAAGGATTGCGGCATTTACATGCTTGACGCGCCGAAGGATGTCATCCCGACGGCGCTGGCCTATCTCGGCCTCGACCCGAACTCGACCAAGCCTGAGGATTTCAAGAAGGCGGAAGCGCTCCTGACGTCGATCCGGCCCTTCATCCGCAAGTTCCATTCGTCCGAATACATCAATGCGCTCGCCAACGGCGATATCTGCCTCGCCTTCGGTTATTCCGGCGACATATTGCAGGCGCGCAACCGCGCCGAAGAGGCGAAGAACGGCGTCCATGTCGACTATTCGATCCCAGCACAGGCGCAGATGTGGTTCGACGTCATGGCGATCCCGGCCGATGCACCGCATGTGGCCGAGGCGCATGCGTTCCTGAACTACATCATGAAGCCGGAAGTCATCGCCAAGGCCAGCAACTTTGTCGCCTACGCGAATGGCAACAAGGCTTCGCAGCAGTTCGTGAACAAGGAAATCCTTGAGGATCCGGCAGTTTATCCGACCGATGAGATCATGAAGCACCTGTTCACGGTGACGCCGTGGGATCCGAAAACGCAGCGCCTGGCGACGCGCTTGTGGACCAAGGTCGTGACCGGTCAGTAAGTCAGACAAAGGCCCGGACGGAAACGCCCGGGCCTTTCCTTGGAGCAATTCCAGGAAAAGTGCGAAGCGGTTTTCCGTCCGGAATGCGCAAAAACAAGGATAGAGCGGGAAAGCGATTCCGTGAAACGCTTTGCCGCTCTAGTGCAATGGTGATCCAGGGCGCGCAGTTCTGGATGGAATAATATGAAATCTGAAGCGCTACCGGATGGGGAAAAGCCGGAGCGGCATTCATTTCGGGGATAGATGATGAAGTCTCTCGGCAATATCCGGCGTTCCTTCGCTCCTTGGGCCGATCCTTCGGCAAAGCCTTATATTTCCTTCAAGAACGTCACCAAGAAGTTCGGCGATTTCACCGCCGTCGACAATCTTTCCCTGGATATCTACAACCGCGAATTCTTCGCCCTGCTCGGCGCATCCGGCTGCGGCAAGTCCACGCTGCTGCGCATGCTGGCCGGCTTCGAGCAGCCGACGACGGGCGAGATCGTGCTGGACGGCCAGAACCTTGCTGGCACGCCACCCTATCGCCGTCCCGTCAACATGATGTTCCAATCCTATGCGCTTTTCCCGCACATGACGGTGGAAAAGAACATCGCCTTCGGGCTGCGCCAGGACGGCATGCCGAAAGCGGAGATCGCCGAACGCGTCGCGCAGATGCTGAAGCTCGTGAAGCTGGAGCAATTTGCCAAGCGCAAGCCGAACCAGCTCTCCGGCGGCCAGCGCCAGCGCGTGGCGCTCGCCCGCTCGATCGCCAAACGGCCGAAGGTGCTGCTGCTCGACGAGCCGCTCGGCGCGCTCGACAAGAAGCTGCGCGAGGAAACCCAGTTCGAGCTGATGGACCTGCAGCAGAGCCTTGGCCTCACCTTCGTCGTCGTGACGCACGACCAGGAGGAGGCGATGACCATGGCTGACCGCATCGCGGTTATGAGCCATGGCAGGGTCGTGCAGGTGGCGACGCCGGCGGAGATCTATGAGGCTCCGAATTCCCGCTTCGTCGCCGACTTCATCGGTGACGTGAACATTCTCGATGGCAATGTCACGCGCGCAAATAGCGGCACGGTCGAGATCGCCGTCGACAATGGCTTCACCTTGCGCACGGCAACCGGCGAAATGCCCACCGAAGGCAGCCGTGCGGGCTTCGCCATTCGGCCGGAAAAGCTACGTGTCACGCCGCGGCCGCCCGCCAACGCCTCGGTCAATGCCGCAGAGGGCGAGATCTGGGATATTGCCTATCTCGGCGACATGACGGTGCTCCACGTCAAGCTGAAGAGCGGGCAGGTCGTGAAGGCCTCGTCGCTGAATGCGGTACGCGCTGTCGAGGAGCCTTTCGCCTACGATCAGGACGTCTGGGTCTCCTTCGATGAAAATGCCGGCGTGCTGCTGAAGGATTGATCATGAGGACGCTCGGCTCATCCATCTACCAGCGCCTCGTCATCATCGTTCCTTATGCCTGGCTGCTGATCTTCTTTCTCGCGCCCTTCCTGATCGTCTTCCGCATTTCGCTGTCGACGAAGGCGCTCTCGGTTCCGCCCTATGATCCGGCTTTCAATTGGTCGGACAGTTTCAGCGATTGGTGGGACAAGCTGCAGAGCATGTCCTTCGACAACTACACCTGGCTGGCCGGCGATCCGCTCTATTTCAACGCCTATGTCCAGAGCCTGAAGATTTCAGGCATATCGACGATCCTGACGCTGATCATCGCCTATCCCATTGCCTACGGCATGGCGCAGGCGCCGCGCAGCATTCGCCCGACGCTGCTGATGCTGGTCATCCTGCCGTTCTGGACGAGCTTCCTGATCCGCGTCTATTCCTGGATGTCGATCCTGAGCACGACGGGCTTGCTCAATCAATTGCTGATGGCGCTTGGCATCATCCACGAGCCGCTGGTGATCCTGAACACCAATACCGCCGTCTATATCGGCATGGTCTATTCCTATCTGCCTTTCATGGTGCTGCCGCTCTATTCCTCGCTGGAAAAGATGGACGGCACCCTGATCGAGGCGGCGCAGGATCTCGGCTGCACGCCGATCGGCGCCTTCTGGCGCGTGACCTTCCCGCTGTCGATCCCCGGCGTCATCGCCGGCTGCATGCTGGTTTTCATCCCTGCGGTCGGCGAGTTCGTTATCCCCGATCTGCTCGGCGGTTCCGAAACGTTGATGATCGGCAAGGTGTTGTGGAGCGAGTTCTACGGCAATACCGACTGGCCGCTGGCGTCGGCAGTGGCGACCATCCTGCTGCTCGTGCTGGTCGTGCCCATCGTCTTCTTCCAGCATATACAGGCGAAAGCCGATGAGAAGGGGAGGTAAGCCATGACCCGCTGGTCCCGCTTCAACATCGTATCCGTGACACTCGGTCTCGCCTTCCTGTATTTGCCGATCCTGCTGTTGGTCATCTATTCCTTCAACGCCTCGCGGCTGGTCACGGTCTGGGGCGGCTTCTCGACGCAATGGTACGGCCATCTGCTTCGAAACAACGACATGCTCAACGCCGCCTGGCTGACGGTGCGCATCGCCCTGTTTTCGGCGACGATCGCCACCGTCCTCGGCACGCTCGCGGCGCTGACGCTGGTGCGCTACACGCGCTTTAACGGCCGCATCCTGTTTTCCGGCATGATCTACGCTCCGCTGGTCATGCCTGATGTCATCACCGGCCTGTCGCTGTTGCTGCTCTTCGTCACCGCCGGCCTCGATCGCGGCTTCTGGACGATCGTCATGGCGCATACGACGCTGACCATGTGCTTCGTCGCGGTCGTCGTGCAGTCCAGGCTTCTGAGCTTCGACCGCTCGATCGAGGAGGCAGCGCTCGATCTCGGCGCGCCGCCGGTGCGCACCTTTTTCGAGATTACGCTGCCGATCATCGCGCCGGCCGTGTTTTCCGGATGGGTGCTAGCGCTGACGCTGTCGCTGGATGACCTGGTGATTGCCACATTTGCTTCGGGGGCCGGCGCCAAGACTTTGCCGATGTTGATCTACAGCCAGGTGAAGCTCGGCGTGACGCCTGAGATCAACGCCATCTGCACCATCCTGATCGGTGTCGTCACCGTCGGCGTCATCTGCGCCTCGATCGTGACCAAGCGTCGCGAAGTACAGCGCCAGAGGGACGAGCAGGCGGCCGCCGCGGCATAGGGCAAGCCCGCCGTAGGTGGCGCCTATTGTTGCTGTGGCTGCTGACCGGGTTTTTGCAGCAGCGTCGTGACCGGCGAGATCACCGGGTCCGGCCAGGTGCCCCCGATGAAAAAGGGCAGCATTGGCAGCTCCGCCGCATTGGCCGGGTTGCTTGCCTGCATCGTGCCCGACAGCGCCAGTCCGTTACTGCGGAAGGGAATGACGCCGTTCAGCGTCACCGTTTCGTTGCGGCCTACGATCTTGGCACTGTGAACTTCGACCGATCCCTTGGCAAAGCTCGCATCGACATCGACGCTGTCGAAGTCGAAGGATGTATCGCCGATATCGCTCATCCGGAAAAAGCCCTTTTGGGAGGCAAGCGCACGGAAGGTGGAGATGTTGAACTGCCGGAAGGAACCGGTGGCCGAGGTGAAATGCATCTTGCCGGCGACATCGCTGAGATTGGCGGCCCAGATCGGCTTCGAAGTGCTGAGCGAAAGATCGAGAGATCCGGTCGTCAGCGGCAGAGGCCCTACAAGGTTGAGCCGGGTGAACAGCCCGCCGAAATCGGCATCGTGGATGGAGATCTGCAATTTGCCGCCGCCATCGAAGTCATTTTGCGTGACCTCCAGATGCGAGGTGAGTTCTCCACCCTCGAAGCCGCTATCGCCGATATCGAATTTTGCCTTGCCGCCCGCGACCAGCAGGCTGGCGCCGATATCATCGAACTGGAAGGGACCGAGCACGGCTTTGTTCGACGAGAGCCGCATATCCAAATCGAGGCGCTGCAGCGGATTGCCGTTGAGCAAGGCGTCGATGGCGGTATCGGCAGCGAGCCGCATGGAGAAGGCTGCCAGGAACGGATTGAGATTCATCTGGTMGAAGGCGAGCGTTCCGGAAATCTTCGGCTTGCCACCCGTGGGATAGCTTAGGTCCATGACGCCGGAGGCAGCGGAATCGTTGACCTTGAAGCTCAGATTGTTGAAGCGAAGGCCATTCGGGATTGCCGCGACGTCGGCATTGAGGGAGACGTTTCGCAGCGTATCGGCGCCCGGCAGATGTTCTCCGCTCCAGGTCAGGAAGGAGGGCACATTCGGCACACTCAGATCCAGATTTCCGGCGAGCGCGGAAAAATTGGAAATACTGGTGGCGCCGGTATAGGCCCAATTGATCAGCGAAGAGGAGAAGCTTGTCTTCGCATCGACGCTTTTGCCGGCAAAGAGCAGCAGGGGCTGGGCGGAATTGAAATCGATCTTGACGTCCTGACCGTTGAGCCGCGCCAGGATGACGGCAGTCATCGCCCCAGACAGCCGCGGCCAGGAGATGTCGGCATTGACGCTGGTCATCTTGTAGAGATTGCCACTGCGATCGTCCGTCATCTCGACGCTGCCGTCCTCGATGGTCAGCATGCCGATGACGGCATCCTGATCCTTGCTTATCGGCGTGCTCTGGTTGGAGGATGTCTCCACCCGTTCGATTGCTTTGGACAGCAGCCCCTCATTCGTCCAGTCGATCAGACCGGTCTCGTCGCGCCGGATATAGATCACCGGCCGCACGAAATGGAATTCATGAAAATGCGCGCGTCCGCGCAGTGCCGCAAACAGCGAGAAATCCGCCGAGAGGCTGTCGACGTGGCCGAGCACCTTGCCGTTTTTCGTCGGTTCGCGGATGGTGATCTGGTTGAGCGTCACGCGCGGCGTCGGCCAGAATTCCAGCGTCGGCGTGCCCTCGATCTGGGCGCGATATCCCGTCCAGTCCGACAGCGCGTTCTCGATGCCGGCGCGAACCAGGCCGCTGGAAATCAGGAAAGGAGCGGTTGCTCTGAAGACGGCGAAGACGATGATGATGGTGAGAAGGACAATACCCGTGGTGCGCGCAACGGCAGGTAGCCAGCGCGAGGCCGATCGCATCGTTATCAACCACTTCTTGTTCCTCGACGCTCTCATGATCCAACTCAGACTTTCATACGGATAGCGCTGATATGCCTGCGTTTGCCGGATATAGGAAATGATCGGCGGATGCAAACATTGTACAGCGGGAATGCCGACAACTCAGTGACTTTATAATGCGCTGCAGCATGGTATATAAGCCGAAAACCGGAGGAGATAATATGCGAGACAGTCAGCCGCTCTGGACGCCATCGGATGAATTTCGCCGGCAGAGCCCGATGTTCGTCTTCATGGAAGACTGCAACCGACGCTTCGGCCTTTCGCTCTCCGATTTCGCCAGCCTGCATGCCTGGTCGATTGCCGACCGTGAAACCTTCTGGACGGCAGTGTGGGATTTCTGTGGCATCAAGGGAAAACGCGGCGAAAGGGCGCTAATTAATGGCGACCTGATGCTGGAGGCGCGTTTCTTTCCCGATGCCGAGCTGAATTTCGCTGAGAACCTTTTGTCGAAAAGCGGCGAGGGCGATGCGTTGGTCTTCTGGGGCGAAGACAAGGTGCGCGACCGCTGGTCCTGGGATCGGCTCTCGGCCATGGTATCGCGCCTGCAGCAGGCCTATCGCGCCCTTGGCATCGGCAAGGGTGACCGCATCGCGGCGATGATGCCGAATATGCCGGAAACCATCGCCTGCATGCTGGCCGCCGCCTCGATCGGCGCCATCTGGTCCTCCTGCTCCCCGGATTTCGGCGAGCAGGGCGTCTTGGATCGTTTCGGCCAGATCGAGCCGAAACTCTTCATCGCCTGCAGCGGCTATTGGTACAGCGGCAAATTGCAGGATGTGACGGCAAAGGTCAGTGCCATCGCGCAGCGCCTCGGCGCGCCTGCCGTCATTGTTCCCTACGCCGGCGATGCCGATGCGGTCGCGGCTGTGACGCCGGATGCAAGAACGTTGGATGCGTTCATCGCGCCCTTCGAGGCGAAGTCCGTCGAATTCGTGCCGCTGCCATTTTCGCATCCGCTGTTCATTCTGTTTTCCTCGGGCACGACGGGCGTGCCGAAATGCATCGTCCATTCGACCGGCGGCGCATTATTGCAGCTCATCAAGGAGCACCGCCTGCATTGCGGCGTGGTCCCCGGCGAAAAGGTCTTCTACTTCACCACCTGCGGCTGGATGATGTGGAATTGGCTGGTGACCGGGCTTGCCGCTGGCGCTACGCTCTGCCTCTATGACGGTTCGCCCTTCGCGCCGGATGGCAATATCCTGTTCGACTATGCGCAGGCGGAGAAGTTCGCCGTGTTTGGCACCTCGGCCAAATATATCGATGCAGTGCGCAAGAGCGGCTTGACGCCGAAGACGTCGCACGACCTTTCCAGCCTGCGGCTGATGACGTCCACCGGCTCGCCGTTGTCGCCGGAAGGCTTCTCCTTCGTCTATGAGGGCATCAAGGACGACATCCAGCTTGCCTCCATCTCGGGTGGCACCGATATCGTTTCCTGCTTCGTGCTCGGCAATCCCTTGCAGCCGGTTTGGCGCGGCGAAATCCAGGGGCCTGGCCTCGGCCTTGCCGTCGATGTCTGGAACGAAGAGGGTAAGCCGGTGCGCGGCGAAAAGGGCGAGCTTGTCTGCGCCAAAACCTTTCCGTCGATGCCGGTGATGTTCTGGAACGATCCTGATCGTGTCAAATATCACGCCGCCTATTTCGAGCGTTTCGACAACGTCTGGTGCCATGGCGATTTTGCCGAATGGACGGAGCATGGTGGCTTGGTCATCCATGGCCGTTCGGACGCAACGCTCAATCCCGGTGGCGTGCGTATCGGCACGGCCGAGATCTACAATCAGGTCGAGCAGATGCCCGAAGTCCTCGAAGCGCTCTGCATCGGCCAGGATTGGGATGACGACGTGCGTGTCGTGCTTTTCGTCCGCCTGGCCGCGGGCGCGGTGTTGACCGAAGATCTGGCCAAGGCGATCAAGGCCCGCATTCGCACCGGCGCCTCGCCGCGGCATGTACCGGCCAAGATCATCGCCGTCACCGATATTCCGCGCACGAAATCGGGCAAGATTGTCGAGCTTGCTGTCCGCGACGTCGTGCATGGCCGGCCGGTGAAGAACAAGGAAGCGCTCGCCAATCCCGAGGCGTTGGACCTCTTTTCCGGGCTGGAGGAGCTCAAAAACTGATAGTCCCTTAAAACTCATGGGCAAACGCTGACCTATCGGCGGTAACCCGGCGTTAAGAGAGATTGGTCAAAGGTAAAGTCCAACTTGGGGCTGTTCGTATGAGTTAGGACGGCTTGGAGCCGTGAGGCTCCCGAGACATGACGTTGATTGACTCGAGCTTTCGTTAGGCAGCATAGACCTCAAAGGCAGCGCCATCCGCTGCCTTTTTTTCGTTGTGCGCCGCACAAATACGCGCCTGCTCTGTACAATGGCTTGCCGACCAAGTATGTGCACGCCTGAAGAAGAGGCCTGCAACGTGCGGGCCACGACGATCCGCGCCGGCTGGCGCGCGAAGAATTCCGAAAGACAAGATATKACCGAATTCGAAGGCATCGCTCCTGCGATCGCCCAGGCTTTGGCAAAGCGCGGTTACGAAGCGCTGACGCCGGTACAGAAGGCCATGCTCGATCCCGGCCTTGCCGGCAAGGATGCATTGGTTTCGGCCCAGACAGGCTCTGGCAAGACAGTTGCCTTTGGCCTGGCGCTGGCGCCCAGCCTGCTGGAAGGTGCCGAGCGCTTCGGCCCGGCCGGCACGCCGCTGGCATTGGCGATCGCGCCGACCCGCGAACTGGCGCTGCAGGTGCAGCGTGAGCTGGAATGGCTGTATGAACTGACGGGCGCGACCATTGCCTCCTGCGTCGGCGGCATGGACATGCGCACCGAAAAGCGGGCGCTTGAGCGCGGCGCGCATATCGTCGTCGGTACGCCAGGCCGCCTTTGCGATCATATTCGCCGCAATTCGCTTGATATCTCCGGGCTCAAGGCCGTGGTGCTGGACGAGGCCGACGAGATGCTCGATCTCGGCTTCCGCGAGGATCTCGAATTCATTCTGGAAACTGCGCCCGCCGACCGGCGGACGCTGATGTTTTCGGCAACCGTGCCTCGTTCGATCGCAAAGCTCGCCGAAAACTACCAGCGCGACGCCGTGCGTATCGCCACCGCTTCGGAAACCAAGCAGCATGTCGATATCGACTATCGCGCCCTGACGGTCGTCCCGAGCGACAGGGAAAACGCCATCATCAATGTTCTCCGCTATTACGAAGCGCAGAACGCTATCGTCTTCTGCTCGACGCGTGCCGCGGTCAACCATCTGACGGCGCGCTTCAACAACCGAGGCTTCTCCGTCGTTGCGCTTTCTGGTGAGCTTAGCCAGAGCGAACGCACACACGCGTTGCAGGCCATGCGCGACGGTCGCGCCCGCGTCTGCATCGCGACCGACGTCGCCGCCCGCGGCATCGACCTGCCGGGCCTGGAACTGGTGGTTCACGCCGACCTGCCGACCAATCCGGAAACCCTGCTGCACCGCAGCGGCCGCACCGGCCGCGCCGGCCGCAAGGGCGTCAGCGCCTTGATCGTGCCGCTCAGCGCCCGTCGCCGTACCGAACGCCTGCTGGAAGCTGCCCGCATCCGCGCCACCTGGGCAAAGCCGCCGTCAGCCGACGAGGTGAGCCTGCGTGACGATGAGCGTCTTCTCGCCGATCCGGTCTTTGCCGCGCCGCTTGCTGAAGATGAGCAATCGATCGTGCAACAATTGCTGGAGCGCCATGGCGCCGAGCAGGTTGCCGCTGCGTTCCTGCGGCAATATCGGGCCGGCCACTCCGCGCCTGAAGAACTGCAGGACGTGCCCGCCGAAGGCGAGCGCAGAAAGCCACGCCGCGACGATTTCCCCGTCACTCACCACGACGGGCCGTCCGCCGGACGCAACGACTTCACCGACGGCGTCTGGGTGTCGCTCTCGGTCGGCCGCAAGCAGAATGCCGAGCCGCGCTGGCTGATCCCGATGCTCTGCCGCAATGGCAACCTGACCAAGCGCGACATCGGCGCAATCAAGATGCAGCCCGAGGAAACCTTCGTCGAATTTTCACAAGAAGGCGCCGAACGCTTCCTGTCGGCCATCGGCCCGGACAAGACCTTGGAAAGAGGCATCCGCGTCAAGCCGCTCGCTGGCATACCGGATTTTTCGCAGGCGAAGCGGGAAGGAACCTACGGCAAGACGAAGCCCTTCGCCGACAGGGATGCCCGCCCACAGGACGGCGGCAAGCCGAAATGGAAGTCCGACCGCAAGCCGGAACGGGCGCATGCAGGCGAGGGCAGAGTTTCCGAGCGTTCGGACAAGAAGCCTTGGGCAAAGAAGCCCGGCAAGCCGAATTTCGCCAAGAACGACGGCCCTCCCAAGGGTGGCAAGCCGAACTCAAGGGCCGCGCGCAAGGCTGCGAAGTCTCGCGGGGAGTAATCCCGGCTGCCGCGCTCCATAGGGGCGCGGCGTACTCTATCGCAGATATTTTGCCGCGACAGCCATGTCACGGTCACCATAGGAGTCGGCTGCGGAAGTTGAGAAAATGTCTGCTGAGCGCGGTAGGCGGTTATTCGGCTTGACATTTGGATCACGTCCGGCAGAAGATTGTCCATGGGGTTGCGATCACCCCATGAGGCCACGGCTGAAGAATCGCGTCCTGGAACCCGAGCCAACGGAGGACGCGTTATGCCGTCATTTCTGGAAATTACACCCGACAAGCTGAATCGTATTATCGGCACGCCCAACTCGCCGACGATCATCGACGTCCGCAACGACGAGGATTTCGCTGCTGATCCCCGTCTTATTCCCGGCTCGATCCGTCGCGATTATCGAACGGTAACCGACTGGACGAACGAACTGGCTGGGCCAGCCATCGTCCTCTGTCAGAAGGGACAGAAACTCGGTCACGGAGTCGCTGCCTATCTTCGTGTCTTCGGAAAGGAGGCGGAGGTTCTCGAAGGCGGTTTCGAGGCGTGGCGGAGCGCGAAGGGTGTACTGGTCCCCGAGGAGAAGTTGCCGCCCCGAGATGCCAAGGGACGAACCGTCTGGGTCACAAGAGCACGGCCGAAGATCGATCGCATCGCTTGCCCATGGTTGATCCGGCGCTTTATCGATCCGTCAGCGATCTTTCTGTTCGCCCCGGCAGTTGAAGTTTTAGCGGTCGCTGATCGCTTCAAGGCGATGCCCTTCGACATCGAGGATGTCTTTTGGAGACATCGCGGCGAGCTGTGCACCTTCGATGTCATGATCGAAGAGTTCGGCCTCGGCACCGAGCCCCTCCTTCATCTTGCAACCATCGTTCGAGGCGCCGATACCGCCCGACCCGACCTGGCACCTGAAGTATCCGGACTGCTCGCAGCCTCGCTCGGGCTTTCGCGGATGTTCAACGACGACTTGGAGCAATTGGAAGCCGGCATGACGTTATATGATGCCTTCTATCGTTGGTGTCGTGATGCGACAGAAGAGACGCACAATTGGCCCAACCCGAGGAAGGCATGAGAGCCTATGACCGACCTCGTAAAGAACGCGGCAGCGCGATCAAACTCGGCTGACTGGGATGTTGTCCCGCTCGGCGAGGCTATCAAGGTCTGGACCCGTGTTGCCGCCCTGAGCTTCGGCGGGCCTGCTGGACAAATCGCCGTTATGCACCGCATCGTCGTTGACGAGAAGAAGTGGGTAGGAGAGCATAGATTCCTTCATGCTCTGAACTACTGCATGTTGCTGCCGGGGCCAGAAGCACATCAGCTTGCCATCTATATCGGCTGGCTGCTGAACAGGACCCTGGGCGGTATGATCGCGGGCAGTTTGTTCGTCCTGCCAGGCTTCCTTGCGATCCTCGCACTCAGCTACATCTACGTCTTGTTCGGGAACTTGACCTTCATTGAAGGCATGTTCTTCGGGCTCAAATGCGCCGTGCTGGCGGTCGTAATCCAGGCCGTCTTCCGCATCGGTAGCCGAGCCCTCAAAAACAGGACTATGATTGCATTGGCCACTGCCGCCTTCGTTGCGATCTTCTTCCTGCACGTTCCGTTTCCGCTAATCATCGTTGGGGCGGGACTTATCGGTTACCTTGCCTCTCGCGGAGGGGTAGCGGCCTTCAAGGCGGGCGGCGGGCACAAGTCGGGCTCCGAGGCAATCCTGGAAGACAAGGACTCCGTTCTTGGCGAGGAGATTCCTCTGCACGCTCGACCAAACCTCGCCTGGTCTCTCAAGACCTCAGGTGCGCTGGCCGCCGCGTGGCTTATCCCGGTTGCTGCCATCCTGATCACGCTCGGCCCCGACAACGTCTTTTCCAAGATCGGGATATTCTTCAGCGAGATGGCAATCGTAACCTTTGGAGGTGCGTATGCCGTGCTGGCATATGTCGCACAGGAGGCGGTACAGCAGTTGGGCTGGCTGCGGCCGGGTGAGATGCTGGACGGTCTGGGGATGGCGGAAACGACTCCTGGACCGTTGATCATGGTGACGCAGTTCGTTGGGTTCCTGGCAGGCTATCGTAATCCCGGGACTCTCAGCCCTCTTACAGCAGCAACTTTCGCCGCCGTGCTCACAACATGGGTCACGTTCCTACCGAGCTTCCTTTGGATTTTCGCAGGCGCGCCATTCATCGAGAAGATGCGCGGCAATGTCGTTCTGACCGGTGTCATGTCAGCGATAACGGCAGCGGTCGTAGGCGTCATCTTGAACCTCGCGATTTGGTTCGGGCTCCATGTGCTGTTCCGCGAGACCACAAGTTTCACCTATGGCTCTTGGACGATGGATGCACCCGTCCTAACCTCACTTTCATTGCCCTCGCTGGTACTGACTCTCTTGGCCGCGACAGCCATCTTCCGTCTGAGGATGTCGGTGATAACAACCCTATTGGCATCTGCCGCTTTGGGCGTTGGCTGGACCGTCTTTGTTTCGTGACGGGCACCGTCGCCCGGGTGACCAAGCCCTCGGAGAGTAGGCCCAGCCCATAACATGCGGAAACTACGCCATTTGCAAAATAAGCGCGCCGGCGGCCATTAGTACAACGACGATCCATGGCGGCGCCTTCCACACCACCAGTAGAAGAAAGCCGGAAAGGGCAAGGGCAAAATCGGCTGATGAGAGGACCGCACTGGTCCACACGGGATTATAGAGGGCGGCGCCCAGCACGCCGACCACGGCTGCGTTTGCGCCGCGCATGGCCGCCTGAGCCAGCGGATAGGTGCTGAGCCTGTCCCAGAAAGGCAAGGTGCCGACGAGCAGCAGAAAGCCGGGCAGAAAAATAGCGAGCAGACAGATGACTGCGCCTGCAAGGCCCTGGGGAGAGGGCACCATCGCCGCCCCGAGATAGGCCGAAAAGGTGAAGAGCGGGCCGGGTACGGCCTGCGCAACGCCATAGCCGGCAAGGAAGGCGTTTTCCGATATCCAGCCCGGCCTCACCACCTCTGCCTGAAGCAGCGGCAGCACGACATGCCCGCCGCCGAACACGAGTGCGCCGGAACGATAGAAGGCATCGAAGAGACGCAGCCCCTGCCAATCCAGAGCCGAAACAACGAGCGGCAGCCCGAATAACAAAAGCACGAACGCCAGCAGACAAAAGAGGCCTGCAGATCTGGATATTCCGAACGAAAGACTTGGCTTGTGCCCGACCACAGCTCCGCGACAAAGTGCAAGTCCTGAAACGGCACCCAGCACAATGGCTCCGAGCTGGCCGAGCGTCCCGCCAAACGTCACCATGAAAATCGCCGCGAGCGCGATGCCGGCGCGCGGCCGGTCTGGCGTCAGCGATTTTGCCATGCCCGAGACCGCTTGGGCGACAACAGCCACGGCAACGAGCTTCAACCCATGCAGCAAACCCTGCCCGAGGGGATTGTCGAGGGCAGTGGCCGCGGTGGCGAAGATAAAGAGGATCAGTGCCGATGGAAGCGTAAAAGCGCTCCATGCCGCAAGCGCGCCCAGCGGGCCAGCCCGCAACAAGCCCATGGCAAAGCCGACCTGGCTCGAGGCAGGTCCCGGAAGGAACTGACAGAGGGCAATGAGATCGGCATAACCCTTTTCGTCGATCCACTTCCGCCGCGCCACGAGTTCGTCGCGGAAATATCCGAGATGCGCGATCGGCCCGCCGAACGAGGTGAGGCCGAGCTTAAGGAATGCGCCGAAGACCTCCCAAGGCGTGCCCGCCGGTGGAACTACCGCTCCGTCTTCGGCTGCCTCGTTTGCGTCCACGACTACGTCTCCCAATTTCGCTCGGTCCATATCCCCGTCGTCAATGACGGCGCGATGACAGTAGACGACTGGGATATTTTCTTGCAACGAGCCGCTTGCCGTTGATCGGTCCGCGGACGCAGCAGAAATGTCTGCTTCGGAACAAGAGGATACGTCAGACCTTTTCCACTGAAGGGCCGCGCGAGGTCAGCCAGACCCCCACCAGCGTCACCGCCAATCCTACGAACATCGCCGTTGTCAGCGGTTCGGAAAATAAGGCCCAGGCCCACAGCATGGTGACGGGTGGACTGAGATAGATGGCCGCGCTGACCTGCGCCACCGGGAAGAGGCGCAGGCTCGTATAGTAGACCGAGTAGGCGGCAAAGGTTGCAATCAGCACCAGCCAAATCATGCCGATCGCGAAACCGCGGGTCATCGGTGGCGCAAGATCGCCCTGCATCATGGCGCAGACGCCGAACAGCACCGAGCCCGTAAGAGTATGGATGCAGAGGCTTTGGTGAACGGGCATAAGCCTGGTCCGCCGCCTTTTGTGCAGAACCGATGCGAAGGCAAAGACGAGCATCGAGCCGACCGTCAATCCATAGGCCCAAAACGGGGCCGCGCCGAAGTTGAGGCTGTCTAGCGACACGATCAACACGCCGGCCACAGCAATCGCCGTTCCCAGCCATTGGCGCCCGCTCAGCCGTTCCCCCAAGACGGGTTGTGACAAGGCCGCAATCGCCAGCGGCAGGAGATCGGAGATCAGCGCCACTAGCCCCGTCGGTACCCGCTGTTCGATCGCCAGCGCAAAGCCGCCGAGATAGAGGAAGACAGACATCACGCCGAACAACATCTGATCCGCTATCGCGCGCAGCCGCATCCGTGGCCCGATCGCCAATGCAAAAGGCAGCAGGACCAATCCCGACAGCAGCGTCCGCCAGAACAGGACCAGTATGACGCTGGCCTCCTGGCTGGCATAACGAATACCGACGAAGCCGGAACTCCAGCTAAAGATCAGCAGCGTCGCCATCAACGGCCAAAGGAAGCGGCTGTTATTTAATATGGGCCGGGAGAGGGGCTGGTCAGTCATAAGGCTCTCGGTTGAATGTCACCTGCCTTTCAGCCATAGGCCAGGGCCAATTCGATTACACATGACAAATATCGATCATCGCATGACATATCAGTCTTAGAACTAATGAATATTTGCCAGATGCTGTCGGAATATGCATTCTCTCTGCGAGACTATCATGCGGGCCGAGTTTGCCATGACCGAGTTCACCAGCCGACGTTTGGAAATCGACGCGTTGCGCGCGCTATGGGCGATCCGCCATCACGGCGGCATTACCCGCGCGGCCGAAGCCCTGGGCCTGTCGCAATCCGCCGTCAGTCATAAAATCAAGCGGCTTGAGACGAGCCTCGATTGCGATCTGCTGAGCCGCAAGCCTGGAGCGTCGATGTTCACCGCGGCCGGGGAGGATCTGCTTGACTATGCCGGGCGCATCCTCGGCCTGCATGACGAGGCGCTGTTGAGCCTGTCGAAGACATCGCTTGCCGGGCGCGTCGCCCTTGGCCTGACCGAGGATACGACCTGCACAGACCTTGCCCGGATATTGGGGCGATTTCGCCGGCTGCATCCGAATGTCTCTGTTCGCACCAAGGTCCGCATGAGCTTGATTCTCAGGGGCATGCTCGAGCGGGGAGAGCTTGACGCCGCCATCGTGCAGGTTTTCGCCCATGAGGTCCGCCCGACCGATGTCGTTCTCTTCCGGGAGGCGCTTCATTGGGTCAAGCATCCGGACCTTTCCTTGCCGCCAGGCGAGCCAGTTCCTTTTCTGTCCTTCGACGATGAATGCTTCTATCGCCGCTGGGCGCTCGATATCGGACAGGACGGCGGGGTGGTTCTCGAAACCGTATTCGAATGCGCGAGCGCGGCGGGGATCGTCGCGGCTGTTACTTCGGGCTTGGGCGTGGCGCTTCTGAACGGCCGTCACCTGCAGCCCGAAATGGAGATCATCACTCATGGCCTGCCGGCACCGCCTGCCTTGGCCTATGTGGTGCGCCGCGGCCGCAAGGTGAGAAATCCGGCGCTCGATACGCTTGTGGCGGAGATCGAAAGCGAAATCAGCCGTTACGGCGGGCTGGCTCTGGCGAGCTGACAGGGGATTTGCAGGGATCTCGCGACTGGGGCAGAATGCCGCCTTCGAACGGGCACCGGAATGGAGCGGCATGCTCATGCTGATCGGCTCATGTCACTGCGGCAAGGCAGGCTGGACGCTCGAAGGCTGGCGCGGCCTGAGGCTTCAAAAGGATGGCCGCCGACGCATTGCCGTCAATCTCCGGCTTGCTCCACCGGATCTCGTCTCCGACCTGCCTATCGATCACTTCGATGGGCTCGACACGTTTGAAGACCTTCCTTCGAAAGGACGGTGCGTGCGCGATCTCTGGTTCTGATGACGAGCTGGCGATCTCTCTCAGTTCGCCAGCACCCTCGGCGAGGGGAAGGTAATCTCGACCAGCGTGCCTTCATTCGGCGCGGAATTGATCGAGAAGGTTGCCCTGTTGGCATCGACCATGGCCTTGGTCAGCGGCAGACCGAGGCCGGTGCCGTCGCCGCGTTTGCGGGCATTGGTCGAGACCTGTCGGAAGGGTTTCATCGCCTGCTCCAGCTCGCTGCGGGTCATGCCGACGCCGGTATCGCGGATGCGCATGACGACGCTGCCATTGCCTTCGTAAGAGGTGGACACGACGATCTGGCCGCCTGATGGCGTGAAGCGGATGGCATTCGACAGGATGTTGAGCGCGATCTGCTTGATCGAGCGCAGGTCGGCCACGACATTCGGCACGGCTTGCGACAGCGCCGTGCGGATGATGACACGCTGGCTGTTGGCCTGCGGCTGCACCAGCGATACGGCTTCGGCAATTGCCTCGTTGAGGCCGACGGACGAAAATTCCAGGTCCATCTCACCGGCTTCGATCTTGGAGATGTCCAAGAGATCGTTGACGATGTCGAGCACATGCCGGCCCGAGCGGCCAATATCCGCAGCATATTCGATATAGCGGGAGTGACCGATCGGCCCGAAGCGCTCGCCGGCCATCATGTCGGAAAAGCCGATGATGGCGTTGAGCGGCGTACGGATCTCATGGCTGACGCGGGCAAGGAAATCGGTCTTGTGGGCATTGGCCGTCTCCGCCGCGCGCTTGGCATTGCGCAACTCTTCCTCGGTGCGCTTCCACTGCGTGATGTCGCGAATGACGGCGCAATAGCCGTTCGAGGAGTTTAGGCGCCCCATGGTCATGAACAAGGGCACGAAGCCACCCGATGCCTCGCGGCCGATCACTTCACGGCCGTCGTTCAGCACGCTTGCGACACCATGGCCGGAGAGACCGCCGAGATAGTCCAGCACGGCCTTCTGGCTCTCATGTGCAAAAAGCATGACGAAAGGTTTGCCACGGGTTTCCTGGTCGTCATAGTTGAAGAGCGCGCTTGCCGAGCGGTTCATCGACCGGATTTCGCCCTCCTGCCCGATGATGATGACCCCATCCGTTGCCGTTTCCAGCGTCGAACGCAGCTCTTCGATTTCGACCTGCAGCTTGGCGAGCTTTTCGACCATGCGTTCCGGCCGCGCTTCTTCCGGCACGGGCTCCGGCGCAGGGGCCTCGCTCTTTTCGAGCGGCATCAGCGCCAGCATCAAAGCGGTGCCGTCTTCCCAACGGATCGATTGCAGCCGCGCGGTAACAGGCACGAGCGTATCGTCGGCGCGCACCACCATCATCGTCCCCGGCTGCTCGGTCTTGCCTTCGAGGTCATGGCGCTGCAGCAGCGCATCCAGCCCGCCGACATGGTCCAGGTCCGTGAGGCTTTCATAGCCCGTCAGCCGCAGGAATTCCGGGGTGCCGTGGATCAGCCGGTCGCCGGCATGCACGAGGATGGCGAGGGGCAGTTGATCGACGATCTCGGCCGACAGGCCGTCACGCATTTTCACGCGCGGCGGAATGGCGGTGCTCAAGACTTCAAGCGGGTCGATGTTTTCTTCAGGCTTTTCTGCCTCGGCCACAGGCGCCGGCATGTCCTGTTCGGATTGTGCAGTGTCGCCGCTTTCCGACTGATCTTTGGCAGCAATATCGTCGGCCGGCGCCTCGACAGCATCGGACAGAACCTCATCCGCAGCATTCGGCAGCGGGGAGATGCTCACCACCTCTTCGGACTGTTCTGTCGTTTCAGGCTCGCCGCTCGGCGGCTCGGCGCGTTTGCCGAAGGGGTCGAGCTGCCGGGCGATCTCGCGGAAGGCTGCCTGTTCGCTCAATGACAAGCCGCCTGGAGTCTGCATGCGGCGCTCGTGCAACCGGATGACCTTGTCGGATTCCCGGCGGTTCGGCGTCTCGGCAATCTTCAGGGCAGGCGGCTCGTCATCCCTGGCAACGGGTTCGTTCGTTGCCTCGGGTCCTGCTTCGCGAGCCGTCTCCTCTTCTGCGGCGACATTTTCCTCCGTCGCGTCATGCAATGCTTCTTCGGTAATTGCCGGCGCAGCCGTCTCGACGGTTGGCTTGTCAACAGTGCCCGGTGCCGCCTGTTCGTCCTCTCCATCCAGCCGCAAGCCAAGCTTCATCGGATCTTCTATGGCATCGGACAGGCGGACGACGCCGAAGCCTCTGAAACCGTCGAATTCGCGGCTGCGCGTATAGGTCGGCAACGCAGCCAGATCGACCGGCACTACCAGGTTGGTATTTTCCACCGGCCAGTAGATCGTCCGACCGGACCATGTGTCGCGCCGGGCCAGAAGCTCGGCGATCTTGCCGTCCGGATCGAGATTGAAATGCTTGGCGATGTCAGCGAAGGCGACGCCGGTTACTTTCGTGGCATGTGGGCCGACGGCTTCAGCGAACTCGCGCGAGACTTCGCTGAAGCGGCCTTCGGCGTCGATCCTCCAGACGAAGCGCGTGGCGCGGCCGCTGCGCTTGAAGGTGAAACCCTCCAACTGGTCGGTTTCGGGAACGCCTGCCTCGGCTGCGACGGGCTCAGCGCCGGCTTCAGCATCCTCCGCCCGCTTTTCTCCGGTGCTCGGTCGGAGATCGTCATCGGCCTCTGGTACAAGCTCGTCGGCATGGGCGGCCGCCTCGATCTGTTCGGGCGTCACGCCATCCATCATCACCAGCGCGTCGATATTCTGACCGACGGCATCGGTGTGTGCATGTACCTCTTCATGGTCGGCGCCAGATGTTTCCGGCGCATGCTCGATGTCCTCGATATCGGCCACCGCGTCGATGACCTCAGGGGAGAGAACTTCTGGGGCAGGCGCTGCGTCGGCAACGGGCATCTCCTCAGCCGCTGCTGTCTCCAGCTCATTCCGCGCCTCTTCCGCTTCCGGTTCGATCGCGGCGCCCGTTGCGGAGCCGGCAGATGCTTCGGCCCCGAGGCTTGCCGTCGGGTCGAGACCACCGGCTGCGGTATCGACGACGAAGAGCAGATGCAGGGCAGGGATTTCCGACAGCTTGCCGACGGCGGCGGGCAGATAGCCATGGCCGGTCGGGATCGGCCGCTTGATAAGCCGCTCCGCCTGTGCCCCCGCCATGGTCGTCAACATCCTTGCGGTTTGCGGCGTCACGCCCAGTGCATCAAAGCGGGCGGAAGCGGCGATGACTTCGCCGTCGCGGCCGATCACGGCCATATGCGTATCGGGATCGTCGAAGCCGTCGATCATCCGTTTTGCACTCTCGGCCGCGGCGAGCGGTTTGGAGGAGACCGGGGAAGAAAACAGGACCGCCTCTTCACCGGCCTGGACCTGGATGATTTCGACCGCGGCATTGACGACCGAGCGCTGGAAGCCGGAGGCCATGCGGATCAGGAAAGTGCGCTGGTCGCCGACCGCACCAAGTCCGCGCGCCGTCGCCTCGATCTGGCGGAAGGAGACATCGCCGGTCTTCGGTCCCTGGTCGAGGAAATCGTAGATGATATCGTAGCCGAAGAGGTTGGCGCCGGCGCCGTTGGCCCAGAGCACGCGATCCAAGCCGGTCGAAAACAGCACCATGGCTTCGCCGCGCGCAAAACGCTCCCGAACGCGGGGGTGCACGGCAATGTCAATGAACGGATACTGAATTGCGGGCATGTTCCGACCTGTTTTGCGGGCGTGATCGCCTCTCTTACTTTAACGCTTTATTAATAACGGCGCCCCGGTTTCAGGTCCAGCGACGGGCCAGGTTTTTGACTGGAAGGGTTAACGCGTTGTGCATCGCAAAAAAGATGTTGCACTGCACAATAGTTTATATTATATAGGGCTCAATCAATTCACCAAGGGCGCCTCTGAGGAGGGCCCGTATAGGAGCGCTATCATGGCTACTGTAAAGAAAGACGACGTTTTTTCAACGGCTGCATTCGACCCGTCCAAGCTCTCTGAATCCTTCCGCGACTTCGCCGAAAAGGGCGCTACACAGTCCAAGGAAGCCTTCGCCAAGATGAAGACGGCTGCCGAAGACGCTGGCAAGACCCTCGAGGCCACTGTCCAGACCGCCCAGGCTGGCTCCGTGGAAATCGGGCTCAAGACCATCGACGTGCTGCGCGCCAATGCTGAAAGCTCGCTGGCGCACATGGAAGCTCTGCTTCGCGTCAAGTCCGTCGCCGAACTCTTCGAACTGCAGACCTCCTTCATCCGCAAGCAGGCTGAAGTTACCGTCGAGCAGGCCAAGTCGATCCAGGAAACCACCAAGAAGGTTGCCGAAAAGCTGGCAAAGCCGGCCAAGGACGCTGCTGAAAAGGCCATGTCCTCCTTCAAGGTTGCCTAATTCTTAAAAAACCTCCCAAGATCGGAACGTCCCGTTTTCAGGTGAACACTGGAAACGGGACGTTTTTGATTCAGCCTCACAACGCTTTTCGCAGGCTCGTCCGACTGCGATATGTGCTTTGGAAGGCGGTCATGCCCAGCTTTTTCATATTGCAGGGAGATAGGACTTGAAATAATTTCAAAGTCCTCGTATGTCACCCCCGTTCGCGGCGACGCGAGCATGTGCGGTTGTAGCTCAGTTGGTTAGAGCGCAGGTTTGTGGCACCTGAGGTCGGAGGTTCGAGACCCCCCAACCGTACCATTTCTCCCCATAGATCAAACGATAGCAGGCAGCCGGATATCAGCGGCGGGCTATTTCTTGTCCTCAGGCTTCTTTGCGACATGTCCCGGTGAGATTGGATCGCTCGCAGGAAAGGTCTCCTCAAGCGCCTCTTCGAGATAATCGTCCTGCTCCTTGCGTTCTTTCTCGGTCAGCTTCGGTTTCTTTTTCTCGCTCATGATCTTTGCTCCCTGAGACGTTCTTAGGATTCTAGGCCACGACCGGCCCTTGTCCAGCGCCGTGTCACCTCGATGCGGTCGCGCATCTCTGGTGCTCGCCCAAAGACACTCCTAGAACGTGATCCGCGAGACGATCTTGGCGCGGCCGCGGGGCGGTATTGCGGGCGTTTCGGGCGGCACCCTGAATGTCCTTCTGGCGGCGGGCTGGGCAGCGCCAGGGATGGCTTTTTTGACCGCCGCGATATCCTCGGGGCTGACCTTGGAGGCGGCACACGCCCCCTTCTTGTTCCAGAGGTTATCGGCGATGCTGCTGCCGACCGCTGCAGTGATGGCCGTCCCGGCCACATCGTTTCGCTGAACCTTGTTCGCCTTCACCAATCCCTGGATGGCTTCGCCGAGGATATCCGCGGAGTCCTTGAACGACACGTTGCGCACCTGGTMGAACCTTTTCCGGGGGGAGCTGCGAATAGTCGATGCTCGTGCATGCGCTGAGACCGCCGGCGAGCGCCGCGAAGAATACCCCGCCTTTCAACATCAAGCGCCCCTCGGACCCTGCCTGGATGAAAACGAAAGTCTATTATTCTACTTATGCACGAACTGGTTCCGTGCGCAAATGAAACGGGAATTCATGCCGGGGCAGGGGAGCCAGGCCATGGCGTTCTCGGTGGGCGGCTGGAATTCCTGTGGAACCCTGCCTGTTCGCCGTCGTTCTGTTCATATCAACAATAAGACAGAAGGACCTGGCCATGTCCGTGCCACGCGAGCCGATTCCCGAAAAGCCACCGATGCCCGGTCCCGGCTGGGCACCCGTGCCGCCGATAGAGGAGCCGGATCCCGACAGGCTGCCGGATGAAATTCCCGTTCCCAATCCCGATGAGAACGAAGAGCCGCCGAAGCATGCCTAACGCATGTTGCGCAAAAGTGTCCGGCGGTCTTGCGAAAACGACATGCAAAAACAAGCAGCCAAAGCGCGGGAGCGAATCTGAAAGATCGCGACGAGCTTTAGAGGCCTGACTGCTTCAGAAAAACATCCGCCTTTCCTCGCTCACCAACTCCTGCAGAAAATCCGCGACGGTGCGCACCCGCACCAGATCGCGGGCGCTTTCGTGATAGATGGTCCAATAGGCGCGTTTGATCGAGACATCGGGAAGAATGCGGATCAGCTCCGGATATTGCCTGGCGATGTAATCGTGCAAAATGCCGATGCCGGCGCCGGAGCGCACCGCTTCCGTCTGGCCGATGGAGGTGGAGATTTCGAACGATGCGTCCCAGCTCCGCATGATCTCGCCGGAGAAATTCAGGGATGCGGTAAAGATCAGGTCTTCGACATAGCCGATGCGCGGGTGCAATTTCAGTGCCTCCACGCTGTCCGGCAGGCCTGCCTGATCGAGATAGGCCTTCGAAGCGTAAAGGCCGAGCGTATAGTCTGTCAGCTTGGATGAGATCAGACGACCCTGTTCGGGGCGTTCCAGCGTGATGGCGATATCCGCCTCGCGCTGCGACAGCGAAAAGGAGCGGGGCACCGGCACCAGTTGGATGCGCAGTTCCGGATAGCGCGCAATCAGCCGGCCCAAACGGGGGGCGAGGAAGGAGACGCCGAAACCGTCCGGCGCGCCGATGCGCACCGTGCCGGTAATGGCGCTGTCGAGATGGCCGACACTTGCCTGGGCGCGCAGCATCTCGGTTTCCATGCGCTCGGCTGCATGCAGGAAGATTTCGCCCTCGGCGGTCAGATCGCAGCCATTGGTGCGGCGCACCAGCAGCCGCGTCTTCAGCCGCTCCTCCAGCGTCGTCACCCGCCGGGAGAGCGTCGCGTGGTTGACCCCAAGCCGTTTCGAGGCCGCCAGGATCTGTCCCGTGCGGGCAACAGCGAGGAACATGCGGACATCATCCCAATCCATATGCACATCCAGGGCTTTAATTTCTGCACAACGGTTGCTTATAACAGCTCATTGATTTGTGCAAATTGAAGTGCGATCCTGTCACCATTCCAGAAAACGAGGAGGCACATCCATGCAAGAGATCGGTCATTTCATTGGCGGCAAGCACGTCGCTGGCACCAGCGGCCGCACGAGCAACGTCTACAATCCGGCAACCGGCGAAGTGCAGGCGACCGTCGCGCTCGCCAGCGTCGAGGAAATCCGCGCAGCCGTCGAAAACGCCAAGGCCGCGCAGCCGAAATGGGCCGCCACCAATCCGCAGCGCCGCGCTCGCGTTTTCTTCAAGTTCGTCGAACTCCTGAACCAGCATATGGACGAGCTGGCTCTGTTGCTCTCCAAGGAGCACGGCAAGACGGTCGAGGACTCCAAGGGCGACGTTCTCCGTGGCCTGGAAGTCTGCGAATTCGTCTGCGGCATCCCGCATCTGCAGAAGAGCGAGTTCACCGAAGGCGCCGGCCCGGCGATCGACATGTATTCCATCCGCCAGCCGGTCGGCATCGGCGCCGGCATTACGCCGTTCAACTTCCCGGCCATGATCCCGATGTGGATGTTTGCCCCGGCGATCGCCTGCGGCAACGCCTTCATCCTGAAGCCGTCCGAGCGTGATCCGTCCGTGCCGCTCCGCCTCGCCGAACTGATGATCGAAGCCGGTCTGCCCGCAGGCATCCTGAACGTCATCAATGGCGATAAGGCAGCCGTCGACGCCATCCTGGCCGATCCGGATATCGCTGCCGTTTCCTTCGTCGGTTCCACGCCGATCGCCCGCTATGTCTATGGCACGGCGGCGATGAACGGCAAGCGCGCGCAGTGCTTCGGCGGCGCCAAGAACCACATGATAATCATGCCGGATGCCGACATGGATCAGGCCGTCAACGCCCTGATGGGCGCAGGCTATGGTTCGGCCGGTGAGCGCTGCATGGCAATCTCCGTTGCCGTTCCGGTGGGCGAAGACACCGCCAATCGCCTGGTCGAAAAGCTCGTGCCGAAGATCGAATCCCTGCGCATCGGCCCCTACACCGATGACAAGGCCGATATGGGCCCGCTCGTCATCAAGGATGCGTATAACCGCGTCAACGGCCTGATCGACCGCGGTGTCGAGGAAGGCGCCAAGCTCGTGGTCGATGGCCGCGGCTTCAAGCTGCAGGGTTATGAGGACGGCTATTTCGTCGGCGGCACGCTGTTCGACCACGTCAAGCCGGACATGGACATCTACAAGACCGAAATCTTCGGACCGGTCCTCTCGGTTGTCCGCGCCCAGAACTACGAAGAAGCGCTCGATCTGCCGATGAAGCACGAATACGGCAATGGTGTCGCGATCTACACCCGCGACGGCGATGCCGCCCGCGATTTCGCCTCGCGCATCAACATCGGCATGATCGGCGTCAACGTTCCGATCCCGGTTCCGCTCGCCTACCACTCCTTCGGCGGCTGGAAGGCGTCCAGCTTCGGCGACCTCAATCAGCACGGCACGGACTCGATCAAGTTCTGGACCCGCACCAAGACGATCACCGCCCGCTGGCCGTCCGGCATCAAGGGCGGGGCTGAATTCGTCATGCCGACGATGAAGTAACGTTCTTCGATATCGTCTGATACGAGCCGCCGTCCAATGCCGATTTGAGGCTGAATTGGGCGGCGGTTTTTTGTTGCGGTTATTTTCTGCTGAGTCATCTTGCTGGACGGTGTATTTTGTTTTAGAACAAAACAAGAACAACCGGAGGACGGTGTGATGCCCGTGACCTATCAGATCGACTATCTCGAATTTCCGTCGACCGACGGGTTGAAGACCCGCCGTTTTTTCGAGGAAGCTTTCGAGTGGAGCTTCGTCAGCTACGGACCGACCTATCACGCCATCGAAGCGGCGGGCATCGACGCCGGCATCCAGGGTGACGCGGCAGCGGCAACCGACGCACCGCTTCCCGTCGTGCGCACGACGGATTTGGAAGCGGCACAGCGCGCCGTCGAACTCGCCGGCGGGGTCGTCACACGGCCCGCCTTCGACTTCCCCGGCGGCCGGCGCTTTCATTTCCGCGAGCCCGGCGGCTGTGAGATGGCGGTCTGGGTTTCGGTGAGTTAAAGGCGGGTCGGGGGGTGTGGCATTGAAGTCGCAGTCTCAGTCTGAGTTGTGACACGGCCGCATTGCCTATCCCGGTTCTTAATTTTCCCATTGCCTATAGCTGAATTTCCTGCTCTCAAATGCAACGATAGAGAGAATTTATAGCGGCGACACATCTGTTGACGCAAGGGATGGATGTGTCGCGGTAGCTGGTAATCGTTCTGGCTGCTTCCCGTAAGCAGCCAGAAAACGGCAATAGTGGGGGCAGGGAATTATGGCAGTTGTTGAACAGCATTATCCCATTGGAAATAAGCACTTTTTTCAACGTGCATCATTTACTGGAAGCAGCAAAGAGTATTTCGGCATCTGGATCGTCAACATCCTGCTGACGATCGTTACGCTGGGCATTTATTCCGCCTGGGCGAAGGTACGCCGCAACCGGTATTTCTATGGGAATACGGTCCTGCTGGGCCACACCTTTGAATATCATGCCAAGGGCAAACAGATACTGATCGGACGGCTGATCGTGTTCGGCTTTCTCATCGCCTTAAATATCCTTTCGCATGTGGCACCGTTGGCCGCCTTGGCAATTTGGCCGGTGATGCTGGTGGTATTCCCATGGTTTCTCATGCGCGGCCTGAAGTTCAATGCGCGCGTGACGAGCTATCGCAATGTGCGCTTCGATTTCGTCGGAACCTATGGAGGTGCATTTAAGGCGATCTTCTTAGGTGCCTTGGTAACGGTGATCTCGTTCGGGTTGGCGTCTCCAGTCGCAAGTCGTTGGTTTTATAAGTACATCTTCGACAATTTGCGTTATGGAGACCGATCATTCTCGACCGAGCCTCGATTGAGTGCGATTTACAAGGTTTTCGGTGCCATGATCGCGATCGCCATTGCAGGCGGTGCAGTCATGGGGTTCGTTTTGGGCGTTTTAGGCGCCTTTCGCAATGTCCCAATGGGTTCAGATGCTGGTCTTGGTCCGGCATATGTCGGGCTTGCCATTGGCCTGCTCGGATACGTATTCGCCGGCCTTTATTATCGGGCCTCGATCCGCAACATCGTCTGGTCGGCAGCAATGATCGATCATCGCCATCAGCTCCGTAGCAACCTTGGTCGCGGGGAGTATATTTGGGTTGTCGTCGTCAATACGGTGCTGACGTTCGTAACGCTGGGCCTGATGCGTCCATGGGCTGCGGTACAGATGCAGCGGCTTTTAGCAGAACACACCGCAATAAGCATTGACGGCGAGATCGGCGTGGTTTTCGACCAGATCCGCTCGACTGGCGGCGTCATTAGTGCGGAATATCTTGATGTCGATGGCTTCGACTTTGGTTTCTGATCCGGCATCAATTGCCACGGGCACCTGGCATCCGCCCCATTCCAGCCGGGCGGTTGCCGCCCGGCTGGTTGACATCGGTGGTTCGCTCACCGTCCTCTCGGATGAGGACGACGAAAAGGACAAGCGCCTCGCCTGGGGCATCCGTTCCGATATCGAAATCAGTCCACGCGTGGGCTCCATTCCGCGGCGCATTGTTTTCGGCAACGAGTCGGTGTTCGAAACGCGCGATAATGATGCCGTCGACGCTTATCTCCAAGGCCGCGGTGAGGGGCGCAGCGGTTTTGTACACCGGCTGGAGATTGTGCGCCCGCGCATGATCGCCTTCGCCGTTGCGACGATCGTGCTGGCGTCGACCATTTATCACTACGCTTTGCCGGCGCTGGTGGAGGTCGCCGTTCTGGTGACGCCGCCGGTCGTGCCGGAGATGATGTCCGCGGGGACGTTGAAGACGCTGGATCAGGTGACGCTCAGCCCGAGCAAGCTGCCCGAAGCCAGGCGTAAGGAAATAGCCGATCAATTCGAAAAGATCGCAACCCATGCGGAGGGCGGTGTCGGCCGGTATAAGCTGAACTTTCGCGGAGGTGGCGTCGTCGGCCCGAATGCCTTCGCGTTGCCGGACGGCAATCTGGTCCTGACCGACGAATTGGTGAACCTTGCCGGCGGCGATACGGAAATGATCACCGCCGTTCTCGGCCACGAGATCGGCCATGTCGAATACAAGCATAGCCTCCGCCAACTTTACCGCGCCGCCGGCGTCGCCGGTTTGGTCTTGCTGATTGCCGGCGACGTCGGTTCCGGCGTGCAGGATGTTTTGACCCAGGGGGGCGGCTTGTTGGCGCTTGCCTATTCCCGCTCTGCCGAAGCCCAAGCCGATCGCCGTTCGGTCGAGTTGATGCAGGAAGCGGGCATGGACCCGACAGCACTGTCGCGCTTCTTCGATACTCTGGAAACGAAACTCGGCGATCATTCCGATACCAGCATGCTGTCGACCCATCCGGGTACGCCGGAGCGCAAGCAGGCTATTCTCGATTACGCCAGGGAGCTTAGGGCGGGAGCAGGAAAGGGCTGAGTCCCCCCATCAGAATAACGTGAATGTGATTTTCATATTTTGGAATTGTTCAAAACTACGAAAGGCACTATATACCAGTCGAACCGTCCTATGCGGCCTTGATTCCAGGAGATCGGCATGCGCTTGACCAAGCAGACCAACTACGCAGTGCGCATGCTCATGTATTGCGCCGCCAACGATGGCCACTTGAGCCGCATCCCGGAAATCGCAAAAGCCTATGGTGTTTCCGAGCTGTTTTTGTTCAAGATTTTGCAGCCGCTCACCAAGGCTGGTCTCGTCGAGACCGTGCGTGGCCGCAATGGCGGCGTGCGTCTCGGCAAGCCGGCGGCCAGCATCAGCCTGTTCGATGTCGTCAAGGTGACCGAAGATAGTTTCGCGATGGCGGAATGCTTCGAGGAAGGTGTCGTCGAATGCCCGTTGGTCGATAGCTGCGGCCTGAACTCGGCGCTGCGCAAGGCGCTCAACGCCTTCTTCGACGTGCTGACCGAATATTCCATCGACGATCTCGTCAAGGCCCGTCCGCAGATCAATTTCCTGCTCGGTCTGACCGAGAACGATCACAGAGCAATCGCCAAGAAGCCAGCGATCACGGCACCGGCCGCCTGATCCTCCCTAAATTTACGCAGTTTCCCAATCCGCGGGCGCCTTGAGGTGTCCGCGGATTTTTCGTTTGTGCCGTCAGGTAAATTCTGTCGCCAATCGTTAATGTTTGCGAAGAGGCAAGGGTAAAATTATCCGAAATGCGTCGAAAAGAGGCGCGATTTCGTCAGATTGTTACCAATCCAAGACCATTTTTATAGGAAAATTTCCAAACTCTATAATTTGGAAAAATTTTGGGCGGGGCGTGTTGCTTTCACACATTAAATAGCGTTCCATCGGCGCGATCCGGAAGGGAACCTCAGGGGATCCACGGCTTCAAAAGAATAACAAACCTGGGAAACGACATCATGAAAAAGATCTCTGTCCTGTTGGCAGTGACCGCCCTGGCTTCGGTCATGGCGACGTCCGCCTGGTCCAAAACGCTCGTCTATTGCTCGGAAGGTTCGCCGGAAGGTTTCGATCCGGGAATTTACACCGCCGGCACCACCTTCGATGCCTCTTCGCGTACGGTTTATAGCCGCCTCGTCGAGTTCAAGCACGGCAGCACCGAAGTTGAGCCTGGCCTCGCCGAAAGCTGGACTGTTTCCCCGGATGGTAAGGAATACACCTTCAAGCTCCGCAAGGGCGTGAAGTTCCAGACCACCGATTACTTCACCCCGACGCGCGATCTCAATGCTGACGACGTCGTCTTCTCGTTCAACCGCCAGCTCAAGGAAGACAGCCCGTGGGCCAAGTACGTCGCCGGCGGTTCCTATGAATATGCTGCGGGCATGGGCTTCCCGACCCTCATCAAGTCGGTCGACAAGGTCGATGACCTCACCGTCAAGTTCGTGCTGAATCGTCCGGAAGCGCCGTTCATCGCCGACCTGGCCATGGACTTCGCTTCGATCCTGTCGAAGGAATATGCAGACAAGCTGCAGGCCGACAAGAAGATGGAGCAGATGAACCAGCAGCCGCTCGGCACTGGTCCGTTTACCTTCGTCGCCTATCAGCCGGATGCCGTCATCCGCTACAAGGCGAATGAAACCTACTTCAAGGGCAAGGAAAAGATCGACGATCTCGTCTTCGCGATCACCCCTGACGCATCCGTTCGCGCGCAGAAGCTGAAGTCCGGCGAATGCCAGATCATGCCGTATCCGAACGCCGCCGACATCAAGGATCTCCAGACCGACAAGAGCTTGAAGGTTCTCGAACAGGCGGGCCTGAACGTCTCCTATCTCGCCTACAACACGCTGGTTGCTCCCTTCGACAAGGCCGAAGTGCGCAAGGCGCTGAACATGGCTGTCGATAAGCGGGCGATCGTCGATGCCGTCTTCCAGGGTTCCGGCTCGGTCGCTACCAACCCGATCCCGCCGACCATGTGGTCCTACAACAAGGACATCAAGGACGATCCGTACAACCCGGAAGAAGCCAAGAAGATGCTTGAAAAGGCTGGGGTCAAGAACCTCAGCATGAAGATCTGGGCTATGCCGGTTTCGCGTCCGTACATGCTGAATGCACGTCGTGCTGCCGAGCTGATGCAGGCTGACCTCGCCAAGATCGGCGTCAAGGCCGAGATCGTGACCTATGACTGGGCTCAGTACCTGAAGCTCTCCTCCGCCAAGGACCGCGATGGCGCGGCTATCCTCGGCTGGACCGGCGACAACGGCGATCCGGATAACTTCCTGGATACGCTGCTCGGCTGCGACGCAGTCGGCGGTAACAACCGCGCCCAGTGGTGCAACAAGGAATTCGACGGTCTCGTGAAGAAGGCTAAGCAGACTGCCGATGTCAAGGAGCGCACTAAGCTCTACGAACAGGCGCAGGTCGTCTTCAAGCGCGAAGCTCCGTGGATGACCATCGACCATTCCGAGGAGTTCGTTCCCATGAGCACCAAGGTTTCTGGCTACGTGCAGGATCCGGTCGGCGTTCACCGCTTCGACGGCGTCGATATCGCCGAATAACGGACACGCTCTGAAATACCCGGTCGAGAGCCGGGTGAAACCGGCGGTCAGGCAATTTGCTTGACCGCCGGAAAACTTTGGACATCTGCCATGTTGCGATTTCTTTTCGGCCGCCTTGCGGTGCTGATCCCGACATTCCTCGGCGTATCGATCGTCGCTTTCTCCTTCATCCGCCTGCTTCCCGGCGATCCCGTCATGCTGTTGTCGGGCGAGCGCGTCATGTCGCCTGAGCGCCATGCCCAGATCTCTCATGATCTCGGCTACGACCAGCCGCTGGTCATGCAATACGGCCACTACATCTGGAGTGCGCTGCACGGCGATCTCGGGACTTCGATCACCACCAAGCGCGACGTGCTGACCGACTTCCTGACCTTCTTCCCGGCAACGCTGGAACTGTCGATCTGCGCTATGATCCTGGCGATCTGTCTTGGCATTCCGGCAGGCGTTTTCGCCGCCGTCAAGCGCGGCACATGGTTCGACCAGAGCGTGATGGGCGTGGCCCTTGTCGGTTATTCCATGCCGATCTTCTGGTGGGGCCTGCTGCTGATCATCGTCTTCAACGGCTATCTGCATTGGACGCCGGTTTCCGGCCGCATCGGGCTCATCTATTTCTTCAAGCCGGTCACCGGCTTCATGCTGATCGACAGCCTCCTGTCCGGTCAAAAGGGCGCCTTCGCCTCGGCGCTGAATTCGCTGATCCTGCCGACCATCGTGCTCGGCACCATTCCGCTCGCCGTCATCGCCCGGCAGACGCGCTCGGCCATGCTGGAAGTTCTGGGTGAGGATTATGTCCGCACCGCCCGCTCCAAAGGCCTCGCGCCGCTGCGCGTCGTCTCCGTGCATGCGCTCCGCAATGCCATGATCCCAGTCGTCACCACCATCGGCCTGCAGGTCGGCGTGCTGCTCGGCGGCGCCATCCTGACGGAAAGCATCTTTTCCTGGCCGGGCATCGGCAAGTGGATGATCGACGCCGTCTTCAAGCGCGATTATCCTGTGGTGCAGGGCGGTCTGCTGCTGATCGCGGGCATCGTCATGCTCGTCAATCTCGCCGTCGACCTGCTCTACGGCTTCATCAATCCACGCATTCGTCACTAGGAGCGGCCCATGAGCACGGTAAGTCTCAAATCCGACCGCCCCTCCGCTCTCGCGGAGTTCTGGTACTATTTCTCGCGTAACAAGGGCGCGGTCATCGGGCTGGTGATCTTCGTCTTCGTTCTGTTCCTGGCGATCTTCGCCGGTGTGGTCGCCCCACATGATCCGAACTACGCCTATGGCGGCACCATGCAGCGCCTGCCGCCGGCTTGGGCCCAAGGCGGCAATAGCGACTTTCTCCTCGGCACCGATGCCAATGGCCGCGATCTTCTCTCGCGCCTGATCTATGGCACGCGGTTTTCGCTGTTCATCGGCCTGGTGGTTGCTTCGCTTTCGGCGCTCGCCGGTGTCCTGATCGGCCTCGTCGCCGGCTATGTTCGTGGCCGCACCGATACGATCATCATGCGCATCATGGACATCATCCTTGCCATTCCCTCGCTGCTGCTCGCCCTGGTGCTGGTGGCGATCCTGGGACCTGGCCTGACCAACGCCATGATCGCGATCTCCATCGTCAACCAGCCGCACTTCGTTCGCCTGACGCGCGCCTCGGTGATGGCCGAGCGCGACAAGGAATATGTCATCGCCTCGCGGGTTTCCGGCGCCACTTCGCTTCGCCTGATGTTCAAAACCATCCTGCCGAACTGTCTGGGGCCGTTGATCGTGCAGGCGACGCTGGCCTTCTCGGCCGCGATTCTCGATGCCGCCGCCCTCGGCTTTCTCGGCCAGGGCGCGCAGCCGCCGACGCCGGAATGGGGAACGATGCTCGCGGATTCGCGTGAATTCTTCCAGAGCAATCCCTGGCTCGTCACTTTTCCCGGTCTTTGCATCCTGATCACGGTTCTCGCCATCAATCTGATGGGCGATGGCCTGCGCGATGCTTTCGACCCGAAGCTGAAGAGGTCGTGATGCCGCTTCTCGATATTGAAAACCTCACCGTTGAATTCCAGACCGCATCCGGCCTGTTCCGTGCGGTGGATGGCGTCTCTCTCACCTGCGATAAGGGAGAAATACTCTCGATCGTCGGCGAATCCGGTTCCGGCAAGTCTGTGTCCATGCTGGCCATGATGGGGCTTCTGCCCTGGACGGCGAAGATCACCGCCGACCGCATGACGTTCGATGGGAAGGACCTGCGTGGCATCTCCTCGCGCCAGCGCCGCAAGATCATCGGCAAGGACATGGCGATGATCTTCCAGGAGCCGATGTCGAGCCTCAATCCGTGCTTCACGGTCGGCTTTCAGCTCGGCGAGACCCTGCGCATCCACATGGGTCTCGACCGCAAGGCGCGCCGTGAGCGCTCGATCGAGCTCTTGAATCTTGTCGGTATCCCGGCGCCTGCGGATCGCTTGTCGAACTTCCCGCACCAGATGTCCGGCGGCATGAGCCAGCGCGTCATGATTGCCATGGCGCTTGCCTGCAATCCGAAGCTTCTGATCGCCGACGAGCCGACCACCGCGCTCGACGTGACCATCCAGGCACAGATCCTCGATCTGCTTGCGCGGCTGCAGAAAGAGCAGGGCATGGCGCTGGTGCTGATCACCCACGACATGGGCGTGGTAGCAGAAACCGCCGAGCGCGTGCAGGTGCAATATGCTGGCCAGAAGGTCGAGGAGCAGCCGGTGAAGGCCCTGTTCCGCGATCCGCATCATCCCTATACGGCAGCACTTCTTTCAGCTCTGCCAGAACGCGCCGTGGTCGGCGAGCGCCTGCCGTCGATCGCCGGCGTCGTGCCCGGCCAGCACGATCGCCCCACGGGCTGTCTTTTCGCGCCGCGCTGCTCGTTTGCGACGCCGGAATGCGACCGTGGCGTCAAGCGTCAGGGCGCGGAACTCGGCGTGGCACTCTGCAATTATCCATTGGAACACGGCAAGCCGCACGGCCATCCCGGCCTTGCCGCCACGCAAGCAGCAGGAGGCCGTTAATGACGGGCGCTGTTCTCGAAGGGCGCGATCTCGCCCGTTTCTACACCGTCAAGCGCGGCGCCTTCAAGCCGGAGGCGACCGTCAAGGCGTTGAACGGCGTCAGCTTCAGCCTCCAATCCGGCCGCACGCTTGCTGTCGTCGGCGAATCCGGTTGCGGCAAGTCGACGCTCGCCCGCCTGGTGACGATGATCGAGGACCCGACGGCGGGCGAACTGCTGATCGATGGTAAGCCGGCGAAGCTCGGCGACCGCAGCCTGCGCAGCGCCGTGCAGATCGTCTTCCAGAATCCTTATGGCTCGCTCAATCCGCGCCAGAAGGTCGGCTCCATTCTCGAGGAGCCGCTGAAGATCAATACCGACGATGATGCCGCCACCCGCCGCCGCAAGGCTGAGGAGATGATGGCGCGTGTCGGCCTGCGCCCGGAACATTACGACCGTTATCCGCACATGTTCTCCGGCGGCCAGCGCCAGCGCATCGCCATTGCCCGTGCGCTGATGCTGCGGCCGAAGGTGCTGGTGCTCGACGAGCCGGTCTCCGCGCTCGACCTGTCGATCCAGGCGCAGGTGCTGAACCTTCTGATGGACCTGCAGAAGGAAATGGGGCTAGCCTATCTCTTCATCTCCCACGGTCTTTCGGTCGTTCGCCATATCGCCGACGACGTGATGGTGATGTATCTCGGCCGGCCGGTCGAGACCGGTACGGCGGAAGAGGTGTTCACCCGCCCGCGCCATCCCTATACCGCCGCGCTATTGTCGGCGACGCCGATCGCCGATCCCGAGCGCGAGAAGAACCGCATCCGCCTGCAGGGTGAATTGCCGTCTCCGCTCAATCCGCCGACCGGCTGTCACTTCAATCCGCGTTGCTGGCGTGCGCAGGATAAATGCCGCCAGGTGACGCCGGAATTGTTCGGCGAGGGAACGCATAAATTCTCCTGTTTCTATCCGCTCGATTGATGGCTGGAAGCACCATGAGCGATATGTCAAAAGCCCCGATCGCCGTCATCATCATGGGCGTCAGCGGCAGCGGCAAGTCGTCCATCGGCGAAAAGATGGCGGCGCTGCGGGGTCAGTATTTTGTCGAGGGTGATGCGCTGCATCCCGCGGCCAATGTCGAGAAGATGAGCAAGGGCATTCCGCTGACGGATGAGGATCGTTGGCCCTGGCTCGACCTGATCGGCCAGCAGATCGCCGCCAGTCTTGCGAAAGGCCAAGCGATCGCCGTGTCATGTTCCGCTTTGAAGCGTAGCTATCGTGAGCGTCTGCGCGCCGCCGCCGGCGGGCACCTCTATTTCGTCTATCTCGATGGCTCGAAGGAACTGCTGACCAAGCGCATGGGCGAGCGCAAGGGCCATTTCATGCCGGCCTCACTGCTGGAAAGCCAACTGCAAACGCTGGAAGTGCCGACCGGCGAACCCGGCGTCGTGACGGTCGGCATCGATKACACGGTCGACGGCATCGTCGAGGCCGCGCTCAAGGGTCTCGACGCAATCCGCTAAATTCAATGTATCAGGGTGCGAACCGGTTCGGTGCGTAGGCCGAGATGTCGATGAACGGCTTTTCTCCGGTAATCAGCTCGGCGAGCACGCGCCCGGTCACAGGCCCCAGCGTCAGCCCATGATGGGCGTGGCCGAAGGCGAACCACAGGCCGTCGTGACGCGGCGCCTTGCCGATGATCGGCATCATATCCGGGGTGCAGGGGCGGGCGCCCATCCAGGGCTCCGGATCGAGCCTCTCGCCGAGCGGGAAGACGGTGCGGGCGACGGCTTCGGCACGGTCGAGCTGGATCGGTGTTTTCGGCGCATCGCGCAGGGCGAATTCCGCCCCGGTCGTCAGCCTGATACCGCGGTTCATCGGCGCCAGAAAATAGCCGCGCTCGGCATCAAGCGTCCAATTGTTGAGGATGGCGTTGCCCTCGGCGCCGTAATGCATGTGATAACCGCGCTTGACGCCCAGCGGAAACGCATAGCCGAAACGCTTCGTCACGAGATCGGCCCAGGGGCCGAGAGCGACGACCGCATCCTCGGCTTCGATCGAACCCTCCGACGTCACCATCTTCCAGTGGGAGCCGGACCGGCCGAGCGAGGCGGCGTCTCCGATCGCAAAACGCCCGCCAATGCTCTCGAAATAAGCGCGGTAAGCAGCGGTCAGCCCATGCGGATCGAGTACGGACCAGGGATCGCGCCAGCGCAGGCCGCCGGAGAAGCTGCCCCTGATATGCGGCTCCAATGTCGCGATATCGGCGCCGGTCAGCGCATCGTAAGTAACGCCAAATTCGCGATTGAGACGTTCGGCTTCGGCGAATTCCGCATCGCGTTTCTCGTTCGTGCGGAAAATCTCCATCCAGCCGTTCTTGCGGATCAGTTCCTCGGCGTGAGACGCTTCTATGAGGTCGTTGTGCTCGCTGATCGAATGCTCGATCAGCGGCGCATAGGCGCGTGAGATCATCTCATGCCGCTTGGTATTGGAATTCCACCAATAGCGGGCGAGAAAGGCAATCTGCCCCGGCAGCGCGCGCAGGTGATAATGCGCGTCGATGCGGTTGTTGAAGGCATAGCGCAGGAGCAGACCGAACTGCTGCGGAAAGCCGTAGGGCACGACGCCTTCGCGCTGGATCAGTCCGGCATTGCCGAAGGAGGTCTCTCCACCTGGGGCTTTGCGGTCGACGAGGATGACCTGGCGCCCGCGCCGCTGGAGATGGATGGCCGTCGAGATGCCGACGATGCCTGCACCGAGCACGATTGCGTCTTTTGTCATGTTCCCTGCTATCCGCGTGCTTCTTGTATTTGCGCATGATCTTATTCAAGAACCACGCTTCAAGCATCGAAAATGCCTGCCAAAATGCTGCGGCGCAAATGAAAAATGCAATCAAGCCACGACCTGTTTCAAAGCCGCATTTTCAGCGCGAATGCGTATGGTGAGAATGGCGGCATTGAGCAGGGAGAAGATCAAGGCGAAGAGCGGAAGGCCGAACGCCAGCGGCAGCACGGCGATCTCACCGATGACCACCGCATAGTTCGGATGGCTGAGGAAACGATAGGGTCCGCGTGTTACCAAGGCTGCGCTCGGCAACACGATGATCCGCGTCGTCCAGCGCCCTTTCAGGGTCGCCAGCACCCAGACGCGTAAGCTCTGCAGCACCATGAAGACGAGAAACCAAATCAGGCTGACCGGTCGGTCTGCGGCCAGAAGCCACAGACCGACGAGCCAGGCCGCGTGCATCGCGACCATATAGGGATAGTGTTCCGGGGCAATCTCCCGGGCGCCTTGCGCAAGGAGGGCGGCGGTGTTGCGCCGGGCATGCAGCAGCTCGGCCAGCCGCTGCAGGGTGACGAAGGTCAAAAGTGCGATCGATGGCCAGACCATCAGGCTGCCCTCTTCAGCGTGACGCAACTTGCCGCAAAGCCGGGACCCATGGCGACGAGAGCCGAACGCGGTGGCAGGCCGGCATTGATCGCTCGCTCCAGCACGAAGAGTACGGTCGGCGACGACATGTTGCCGTAATCGCTGATCACCTCGCGTTCTATATCCAGCGAGCCGGGTTCGAGACCGAAGGCGGTCTCGAGCGCCACCAGCACCTTGGCGCCGCCGGGATGGCAGATGAAGCGATCGACATCGGATATCGTTAGGCCGGCGCGTTCGAGAATGCCGGCGACGGCGGGCTTGATATTCGCTTCGGCAAAGGGCGGCAGCGCTTGGTCCAGGATGATGCCGAAACCGGTATCGTCGATCTTCCAACCCATGATGCCGAGCGTATCGGGAAAGAGATGCTCGCCCGTCGATTCGATCTCCGCGAGACCATCCTTGCCGGCGCGCAGGACACAGGCGGCCGCGCCATCGCCGAACAATGCTGTCGCAACAATGTTCGGCCGCGTCAGCTCGTCCAGCCGGAAGGCAAGCGAGCAGAGTTCGAGGGCAACAAAGAGCACGACAGCGCCGGGCCGGCTCTTTGCCATGCGCGAGGCGATGCCAAGGCCGGAAACGCCGGCCGCACAGCCAAGGCCGAAGACCGGCACGCGCTCGATATCGGAGCGGAAGCCCAGCTCGCGCGAGAGCCGAGCCTCCAGGCTCGGCGTGGTCATGCCGGTTGACGACACCGTTACGATGCAATCAACCTCTTCCGCCCTCAGGCCGGCGCGATCCAGCGCGCTAGTCGCGGTCTTCGTGAAGAGCTGGCTTGCGACCTCGGCATAGGCTTCCATGCGGTCCTGCCAACCATGCGATTGCTCGAACCAGGAGAGCGGTCGGGCAACATAGCGTTTGCGGATGCCGGCGCTTTCGAAAACGCGGGCGAGATGCTTGAAATCGCGGAAGCGATCGGAAAACAGGCGGCCGGCGGTCTCGGCGGCCTCCGATTGGTAGATGATGTTGTCGGGCGTAGCGACAGCCAGACTGACAAGCTTGACGGTATCGGTCACTTGTTTCTCCTTGCGACCCTCGGCGGGTACGCAGGTAGAAACACGCCAGCACCAGAAATTATTCGGCGTGGCAGCGGTCACGAAAGAGTGACGGCAGGTTGCGGGTGAGAGCGCGAGAAAAATCTTTGTCGCCCGCGAATAAAATGAACGGATGGCGTGTTCTCCCATCGCAACGTTCATTTGCCAAGGAGCAATCCCATGACGACTACCGCTTTCCGCCTGGCCTCTGTCGCTCTCGGCGCCTGCCTCACCCTCGGTGCCTTCACCGTTCCGGTTTTCGCGGCTGGCGACAACAGCAGCACGACGCCGACCTGCAAGAAGGGCGAAATCTACGACACGAAGACAAAGAAGTGCGTGAAACAGCAGGGCGCCAATATCACCGACGAAAACCGCGCCGACTATGCTTATTCGCTCGCTAAGGAGGACCACCGCTATGAAGAAGCGCTGGCAGTTCTAGACACCATGCAGAACCCGAACACGGCGGAAGCACTGAACTATCGCGGCTACGCCACCCGCAAGCTCGGCCGCACGGATGAAGGCATTTCCTATTACCTGAAGTCGGTCGCAATGGACCCGAAATATTCGCTTGTTCGCGAATATCTCGGCGAAGCCTACGTCATCAAGGGCCAGATCGACCTCGCCAAGGATCAGTTGAGCACGATCAAGACGCTCTGCGGCAACACGTCCTGTGAGGAATACCAGGACCTGAACCAGGCCATCCAGCATCCGTCGAGCCTCTGATTTCAGGCGTCGGATCTATAAGCAGTCAGCATTTAGAGGGATATACGAGTGTCAGTCGCTCATTCCACAATTTCTGCTTATAGTCGGGTAAGATCGGAACCGCCGGCACGACCGGCGATTCCCAAAAACGCGAACCTCGCGGAGGGTGCCATAGCCAGCGAAGAGGATATCAGGGCCGGTCTGTCGCAGCATCTGACGCGGCTCTGGCGCTATGCGGTGGTGCTGTCGCACCAACGCGACGTCGCGGACGATCTGGTGCAGGCGACCTGCGTTAGAGCACTGGAGCGGGCTGGTCAGTTCGCAGCCGGTACGCGGCTCGATCGATGGTTGTTTTCGATCCTGCATTCGATCTGGCTGAACGAGATCCGGGCGCGCCGCGTGCGCATGGGCCAGGGTTTTGTCGATGCCGACGAGACGTTGGTCTTTGACGGCGCCCGCGAGACGGAGACGCATATTCTCGCCGGTCAGGTGCTGAAGCAGGTGCAGGCGCTGCCGGAAGCGCAGCGCACCGCCGTGTTCCTCGCCTATGTGGAAGGGCTTTCCTATCGCGAGGTGGCGGAGGTTTTGGATGTGCCGATCGGAACGGTGATGAGCCGGCTGGCGGCGGCGCGGGCGAAGCTTGCCGATGGTGCGGGATCGGCGGATGGCGCGCGACTTTCTGGGGGTGGGCGACTGGGGAACGGGAATGAGTGAATTGGACAACAGCAACATGCCCTCGGACGAGCTGCTCACCGCCTTCATCGACGGCGAGCTGGATGCCGCCGAGAGCGGAAAGATCGAAAAGCTGATCACCAGCGACGCCCAGGTGGCGGAACGCTTCGATTTTTTGTCGCGCGGTGATCTGCCCTTCCGTGAGGCATTCGAGCCCGTGCTTGCCGCCGCCCCAAGCGCCAAGCTTACCGCCATGCTTGCCGCGATTCCTTTCACAAACGAGCAAAAGAAGGCCGTTTCCGGCGTTAGCCGCCGTGGTTTCCTGTCCGCAATCGCGGCGTGCCTTGTCGTGGGCGTCGCCATCGACCGCGCCGCGATCGGTATCCGCCGCAGCATCGACAAACCGGAAGAGGGCAGTGACTGGCGCGCCGTCGTCGCCGAATATCTTTCGCTCTATACGCCGGATACGCTCAGCGCACCGGCTGGCGATCATGCAGAACAAGCCGCGCAATTGAGCGAAGTAGGCTCCAAGCTCGGCCTCACGCTGACGCCCGAAACCGTTGCTCTGCCGGGCATCGATTTCAAGCGCGCCCAGCTATTGAATTACGACAGTAAACCCTTGGCGCAGATCGCTTATCTCGATCCCGAAAGCGGTCCGATGGCGCTCTGCATCATCCCCTCGACCAAAGGCGCTGCCGCACCGGACATGGAAAACCGCCGCGGCATGAATGTCGTCTATTGGTCGAACGCCACCCACGCCTTCATGCTGATCGGCCATCTGCCGATCGACCGGATGAAGGCGCTGGCGGATGGCGTTCGGGGAAGCCTGGCGGTTTGAGATCGAGCCTTTTTCCCAACGCGTAGGAAGAGTTAGCGCTCCGTAAATCGCGCGATTCAAAAAGAATTTGGCGAAAACTCTTCCTGCTGATATTCTCCGCCCAACGAAAATCGAATGAGCGCCTGCAGCATGCCCTGGGGCCTTGCGCGGCGCGGTGGAAAAGATACGTGAGTGACCCCGACAGCGGCAGAGCGCCGCAGGCAAACGGGGCGTCGGTAGCAGAGCGCAGGAAGGGTAAATCCTCCCGGCGCGGTAAGCGTAAGCGTGGCGGTCCCGCCCGTCCGAACGCTTTTTCTGCGGAGGCCAACCAGACCGGCACGTCCGGCCCGGCGGCGACACGCCCGATAGACAACGACACCGGTTCTCCGGGCAAAAAGCGCAAGCGTCGCCGGCGTTCCCGTGGCGGGGCGCATGATGGTGCGCAGCACGCTTCCTCAACCCAGCAGCAACAGGCTTCTTCAGCGCCGGAACAGCGCGCTGCGGCCGGGCCGTCGCACAAGAACGGCAAGAACAGGCGCAAGCATCGTAGCAAGCGCGGTTTGCAGGGTCGCCCGCTGGTGCATGAGAAGACGGCGCAGATCGTCGCCCCGGCCGCTGCTGCTACCGCCGAACAGGCGCCTGCCCGCAATGAACATGATAATCGGCATCCACCCCAGCAGCGCCGTGACGGCCACGCGCCGCATCATCATGCCGATGGTGACTACCGTCCCGTCGATCTCTACGCGGCACTCGATCTCGGCACCAACAATTGCCGTCTGCTGATCGCGCAGCCGACGAGGCCTGGCCAGTTCCGCGTTGTCGACGCTTTTTCCCGCATCGTTCGTCTCGGCGAGGGACTTGGCGCCAGCGGCCGGCTGTCGAGCGATGCCATGGATCGGGCCGTCGAGGCTTTGCGCATCTGCGCCGGCAAGCTGAAGACGCGTGAGATCCGCCGCATGCGGTTGATCGCCACCGAAGCCTGCCGTGCGGCGGAGAACGGCGAAGCGTTCCTCTCCCGCGTGACGGAAGAAACCGGCCTGCGGCTGGAAATCATCGATCGGGAGACCGAGGCGCGGCTTGCCGTCTCCGGCTGCTCGTCGCTGGTCGGTCCCGAGGCGCGCTCGGTTGTGCTCTTCGATATCGGCGGCGGCTCGTCGGAAATCGCCGTCATCCGCATTGGCGAAAACCGCTCCAGTCGGCTCGCCAATCACATCACCCACTGGACCTCGCTGCCGGTTGGCGTCGTGACGCTTTCGGAACGCCATGGCGGCCGCGACGTCACGCCGGATCTATTCGAGACCATGGTGCGTGAAGTCGAAGGCATGCTCGAACGCTTCGATTGCCCGCCGGTTCAGGGCGCTGCCCGCGACAGCGGCGATTTCCATCTCATCGGCACGTCCGGCACGGTGACGACGCTTGCTGGCGTTCACCTCGATCTGCCGCGCTACGATCGGCGCCGTGTCGATGGTGTCTGGCTGTCAGACGACGAAGTGACCGCGATGCAGGCGAAGCTGCTTTCCTGGGATTTCGCCGGCCGCGCCGCCAATCCCTGCATTGGGCCGGACCGCGCCGATCTCGTTTTGGCGGGCTGTGCCATTCTCGAGGCGATCCGCCGCCGCTGGCCGAGCCCGCGCATGCGCGTCGCCGATCGCGGCCTGCGTGAAGGATTGCTGACCGACATGATGGCAGACGATGGCGTGTGGCGGCGGGGCCGCTCGCGCCGGGGTCATCGACCGAGGGATATGAAGGGGCCGCAGACGTGACCAAGCCAACCATCGCCGGTAACCGTACGGGCCGCAAACTCGGCCAACGCGTCAAGAAAAAGAAGCTGAAGGCCTCCTCGCGGCAATGGCTGGAGCGGCATATCAACGATCCCTATGTGCAGCGTGCGCAGCTTGAGGGCTATCGCGCCCGTGCTGCCTTCAAGCTGCTGGAAATCGACGAGAAGCACCAGATCCTCAAGGGCGCACGCCGCATCATCGATCTGGGTGCGGCGCCGGGGAGCTGGTCGCAGATCGCCGCCAAGGTGACCGATTCGACCGAAGAGGATATCCGCGTTGCCGCCATCKACTTTCTCGAAATGGCGCCGATCCCGGGKGTCAGCATCCTGCAGCTCGATTTCCTTGATCCGCAAGCGCCGCAGCGGCTGATCGATGCCGTCGGCGGCACGCCGAATCTCGTGATATCCGATATGGCAGCGCCGACCACCGGCCATCATCGCACCGACCACCTGCGGACCATGCATCTCTGCGAAGTCGCGGCGCGTTTCGCCGTCGAAGTCCTGGCCGAAGGCGGGCATTTCCTTGCCAAGACCTTCCAGGGCGGTACGGAGCGTGACCTGCTGGCCTTCCTGAAGCAGAATTTCCGCCAGGTCGTTCATGTGAAGCCGGGCGCATCCAGGGCCGAATCGGTGGAGATGTTCCTGTTGGCGAAGGGCTTCAAGGGCCGCAAGACAGACGACGAAGCAACGAGTGCTTGATTTAGCCATCGCTTTTGTCCGATGATACAGTCCCATCGGCAGCAGGCAGCGCATTCTTCATGCTTCTCTACGTCACTCTCGGCTCGAACGATATTCCGCGTGCACGCAGCTTCTATGACGCGGTTCTGCCGGTCATCGGCTACCGGCGCCAACGCGAATCGGATGAGGAAATCGGCTATGCGGCCGATGGCGATACACGATGCCGTTTCTGGGTCGTGGTTCCCTACAATCACCGCAAGGCCACGATCGGCAACGGCTCCATGGTGGCTCTCCACGCAGAAAGCCGCGCCGATGTCGACGCCTTTTATGCCGCAGCCCTTGCCCATGGCGGCACCGATGAGGGTAAGCCGGGCCTGCGCTCTTTCCATGCCAATTTCTATGCGGCCTACGTGCGCGATCCCGACGGCAACAAGCTCAGCGCCGTCTGCGAGCGGCCTGAGTAGGTTTTTTGCCTTCTCCTCGCTGGGGAGAAGGTAGGATCGCATCATTTCACCATCGGCACCTGCGGCTGCGTCGCGGCCACGCGCTTCAGGCTGGCCTTGTGGCCGGAGACCAAGGCGCCGGCGCTGCGGTCCATGCGGATAAACGGGATGGTGGCAAGCACGGTCAGGACCGAGATGCAGAAGAAGGCGATGTGGAAATCGCGGACCTGCAGCTCCGTGCCGTTGAAGAAGGTCGACGTTTCCAGGATCATGGCGGCGACAGCAACGCCGAGCGCCAGGCTGATCTGCTGCATGACCGAGCTCATCGATGTGGCCTGACTTGCCTCTTTGTCGCTGATATCGGCGTAGGCGAGCGCATTGATCCCCGTGAAGAAGAACGAGCGTGAGAAACCGCCGATCAGCAGCACGCCGATGATGATGAGATGCGGCGTCCAGGGCTGGAACAGGCCGGTGCAGATCGTCGTCAGCGTCGTGATGCCTGCCGCCGACAGCAGCGCCGTCTTGAAGCCGACGGCAGTGAAGACGCGGCGGGCGATGAACTTGGTACTGATGGCGCCGATAGCACCGGCGAAGGTGATGAGGCCCGATTGGAACGGATTGAGGCCGAAGCCGAGCTGCAGCATCAGCGGCGTCAGGAACGGCATGGCGCCGATGCAGATGCGAAACAGCGTGCCGCCCGTGACGGAAGCGCGGAAGGTGGCATTCTTCAGAAGCGACAGGTTGAGGATCGGCGCCGGATGGCGGCGGGCATGGCCGACGTAAAGGAAGCCGCAGAGGAAGCCGATAGCGATGGCCGATATGCCGATGAACGGCGGCAGGGCCGGCAAGCTGATGACCGACATACCGAAGACGACGCCGGCGGCGGCGAAGGATGTCAGCAGGAAGCCGATGAAATCAAGTTTCGGCGGCATGGTCGCCTCGACATCCGGCAGGAAGATCGATGACAGGATGACGCCGAGAACGCCGACGGGCACATTGATCAGGAAGATCCAGTGCCAGGATGCGTAAGTGGTGATGAAACCGCCGAGCGGCGGCCCGGCGAGAGGACCGACGAGGGCGGGAATGGAAAGCAGCGCCATGGCCGAGACCAGATCGCTTTTCTGCGTCGTGCGCACCAGCACAAGGCGCCTGACCGGCGTCATCATCGAGCCGCCAAGACCTTGCAGGAAGCGGGCGGCGACGAATTCCAGGAGGCCGCCCGAGAAGGCGCACATGATCGAACCGATGACGAAGACGCAGATGGCGAGCCGGAAGATGTTCTTCGCGCCGAAGCGATCCGCCATCCAGCCGCTGATCGGAATGAACACCGCCAACGACACCATATAGGATGTCAGCGCCAGTTTCAGCGTGATCGGACCAACATGGAGATCCGCCGCGATGGCCGGCAAGGCGGTCGCAATCACGGTGGAATCCATCTGCTCCATGAAAAGCGCGACGGCAAGGATCAGGGGAACGATGCGATTCATAGGCATATGCCTTGGGTGAGTCGTGTCTTCGGGGAAGGGGTCCGCATGAGACGGGCACCCGCTCTGTAGTCCTATGTGCGGCCTCTGCCAATCTCCGATTCCGCCCTTTGGCTTCCTGGAGATCACGTCTTGGTGATGCCGTTGCCGCACGGTATAGGCTACCAAGTTCGACATATGCTAAACGCATAGAAATGCTAAGCGCATAAAACGTCGTTTGGCGTATTAGCGGATTTGGATCGAGATGTCATGGCGAATTATCGGCCATGAAAGCTCGTATTGCCGCCGCCGAAGACGGTGACAGGCGCAGCTTACGCTGCCACCATTGGAGAAAATGAGATCATGACAGCCGTTGTTCTGCCGCCCGAGACCCATCAGTTCAAGCTGGGGTCCTGCACCATCACCGTTGTCAAGGATGGCGCAAGCATTCTGGATAATCCCTGGGAAACCTTCGGGTCGAACCAGGCTCCGGAAACGGTGCGGAAGCTTCTGGCGCAGAACTTCCTGCCGACCGAAAAGCTAGTCAACAGCTATGCACCTGCGATCATCGATACCGGTTCAGACGTGATCGTCGTCGACACCGGCTTTGGCGCTGCCGGCCGCCCCCGCGGTTTGGGCCGCTTTCGCGAAGGCCTGAAGGCTGTCGGCTACACGCCGGAGCAGGTGACCGTCGTCGCCCTGACACATCTGCATGGCGACCATATCAACGGCCTGATGGAGGACGGCGCTCCGGCCTTCCCGAATGCGCGCTATGTCACAGGCGCGATCGAATATGAGTTCTGGACTGACAAGTCACGCGAAGGAACGCCCGCCGAAGGCGGTCACAAAGCCGTGCTAGCCAATGTCGTGCCCTTTGCCGAAAAGATGACTTTCCTCAGAGATGGCGATCAGATMGTCAGCGGCATGACCGCCATGCTCGCTCCCGGCCACACGCCCGGTCATCTCGTCTTCCATCTCGAATCGGACGGCAAGCAGCTGGTCATGACCGGCGATACGGCCAATCACTACATCCTCTCGCTCGGACGTCCGGATTGGGAAGTACGTTTTGATATCGATAAGGCGCAGGCCGCCAAGACCCGCCGCCGCATCTTCGACATGATCGCCACGGACCGCATCCCTTTCCTCGGCTTCCACATGCCATTCCCCGCCGTCGGCTTCGTCGAGAAGCAGCCGGAAGGGCTCCGCTATGTCCCGAAAACCTATCAGTTCGATTTGTGAAACGACTGCGCGGCTTTACGGGTCTGTCTTTAGCGCGTGGCTGAAAGCAACGGTGGTCATGTCAATCAGTTGCGCATGAATCTCGTTTCGTGACCGCCCTCCGCCGTCTGTACAGATTGGATCACCGATCTTTTCAGATGCCGCGATCTCTGACGCACCGGGTTTGCATTCGGCAAACATGCTGTAATGGCTCGCATCCCCGATCGCCGTATAACTCGCCGTTGGAATGGCTTTCGCCACCTCGGAAGCCTCTGCTGTCGGCGGAATTTTCCCTGGCTGACCGAGATTTACGATGTCGACCGGGATAGAAATGCCAGAAAAACTTTTGAATTCGAAGATATCGATCGGGGCAGGATCGATCGCCATTGCGAAGCGAATGCGCTTGTCTTCATTGTCGCGACCGGCGGATTGTAAATTCATGGTGTGAAGATCAACGCCGCTTTGCCTGACCCACTCGCAAAGAGAGGAATTGAGCGCGTCCGTATCGCAATAGCTTGCCAGGAGTTTTGGGTCTATGCGGGCACCCGCTATTGCCAAAGCCGTGTTGCCACCCATGGAAAGACCGAGCGCACCGATCTTGCCTTGGTCAAGGTGGGCTTTGAAAAACGAATCCGTCTCCATTGCATTCAAGGTTTCGGTGAGATCGCCAGGTCGCAACCAGATCTTCATCGTTTCGGCTGCGGACCTGTTCTCACCCGAATTTCCCGGATGCGTCGGACCTGCCACCACGAAGCCCTGCTGAGCCAAGGGCGTTGCAATCCAACTCATAGCTTGCGGGTTTCCGGCCAGGCCAGCACCATGGGAAAGAAGGATGAGCGGAAATTTTCCGTCGGAGATTGGCGCATCGCGCATGGCCGGCGTTCCTGCAAAGAACACGCTCTCGCCAAGCACGACGGGCTCACCACCCGACTTTGCCGGGTACCAAACTGTTACGTTGAGATTGTTGCCGCGTTCTTTGGATGGCACCACGATTTGATGTACACCAACGTATTCGTTGGCGCCGGCTGCGTGTTGCATCATCATGGGGATTGCAACAACGCAAAGCATGGCCCGGACTCTCATCGAAATCTCCTTTGTGAGCGCTTTCATAGCGTCACCAAGGGCGGCTTCGGCCCTGATCTCGACCTCGAACACGTTTCTGGTCGTACCGAATCGCGATCTTGTACGTCAGGATGGCCGGCTCAGGTGGGATTTGGCCGGGTCTGTCGCCACTGCACCGGTGTCATGTCAGTCACTCGGCGGAATTCGCGATTAAAATTGGATTTGGTCTGGAAACCGACTTCAAACATCACCTCGGTTACGGATTTGTCCGTGTCGGCAAGTAGCCGGCATGCATCGGCGATGCGGAAATCGTTGACGAACTGGGAAACGTTCTTGCCGGTGGTGCGATTGATCGCCGTCGAAATCTGCCGGGCCGGAAGGACAGCTTTGCGCGCCAGGCGATCGAGATTGAGATCTGGGTCGCGGTAGACCCGCTTTGTCTCCATCAGAGACCGAATTGCGCCGAGTGTTTCTTTGTCGGTCGGCTCGTCGACAGGAGGCTTCACGTCGTCGGTTTCGGCGGGTGCCCGGCCGCGTACGGCCACGGCGCTGGCGATCGACAGTATGATCAGCGCGAGGAGGTTGCCGATCGCCACCATGGCTGGGGCATGCCTGCCCTGGGTCCAGGAAAAATCCAGGAACACCAACAGATCCAGGGCGGCCGACAGAAGTAGCGTCACAGCGGCGAAAATCAGCGCCCGATAGACTGATGTCGCACTCTCGAACGGGGTTCGCCTCAGAGCGTCTGGTCCTGATCGCATCAAAAGCAGGATCGCTCCGGCATACCCGATGAAGATTGCAGGCAGCACCACGTCAATCGCACTTCGCCAGACAGTCATCAGCAAAACGACAAGGATGGCAGGGATCGCATGCAGGCCGAGACGGGCGCCGGAGGAGACGCCGCTTTTCTGGACCAGCTTGGCTACACCGCAATAGACCAATGGTGGCACGAGGGCGGCGCCCACCGGGGCGACATACATCACTTCCTCGATGCCGTATCCCCAGCGCAACCCTGAGAGAAAGGCTTGGAAAGCGCTCAGCAGGATCAATACAAGAAAGGGGGCGTTAGGTGCTCTCCCAATCGACGCTGACTCATCGCTGCTTTTCATCACTGTGACGAACAAGATGAGGAGCAGGATGGCGACGACAAAGGAAAGCGGGATGAATGGCATCCGGTCATCTCTTTCTGAAAGCGTTGGCATCTTGGCCGGGCGCGTTTTCCCTATTCCCTTCCTGTCATAGACGTGTTACCAGCCCTCGCCAACTTCCAAGCAACACTTGCAAGATCGCCCGGTAGACGATTCGTTCCGGGCTTTCCTGTTTTTCACAGACGAAGGAATTGGCCATGGCACGCATCATTGAAACGTCAACCGGGTTGGATGCTCTGACATTCGACGACGTGCTCCTGCAGCCGGGGCACTCCGAGGTCATGCCGGGCCAGACGAATATCGCCACCCGCATCGCCCAGGACATCGAACTCAACCTGCCGATCCTCTCCGCTGCCATGGACACGGTGACGGAAAGCCGTCTCGCTATCGCCATGGCCCAGGCCGGCGGCATGGGCGTTATCCACCGCAATCTGACGCCGATCGAACAGGCGGAAGAGGTCCGGCAGGTCAAGAAGTTMGAAAGCGGCATGGTGGTCAATCCGGTCACGATCGGCCCCGATGCGACGCTTGCCGAAGCACTCAGCCTGATGAAGGCGCACGGCATTTCCGGCATCCCGGTCGTCGAAAAGTMGCACCGCCTCGTCGGCATCCTCACCAACCGCGACGTCCGCTTCGCCTCCGATCCTTCGCAAAAGATCTACGAGCTGATGACCCGCGAAAACCTGGTCACGGTCAAGGACGGCGTCCAGCAGCAGGAGGCCAAGCGCCTGCTGCACAAGCACCGCATCGAAAAGCTGCTGGTCATCGATGGCGATAGCCGTCTTGTCGGCCTGATCACGGTCAAGGATATCGAGAAGTCGCAGCTCAACCCGCACGCCTCGAAGGATGCGCAGGGCCGCCTTCGCGCCGCTGCCGCCATCAGCGTCGGTGACGACGGCTATGAGCGCGCCGAGCGCCTGATCGAGGCCGGCGTCGACCTTTTGGTTGTCGATACCGCCCATGGCCATTCGCAGCGTGTTCTCGACGCTGTCACGCGCGTCAAGAAGCTCTCCAATTCCGTCCGCGTCATGGCCGGCAATGTCGCCACCTATGACGGCACGCGGGCGCTGATCGATGCCGGTGCGGATGCCGTCAAGGTTGGCATCGGCCCGGGTTCCATCTGCACGACCCGTATCGTCGCCGGCGTCGGTGTGCCGCAACTTGCCGCCATCATGTCGGCAGTTCAGGCCGCGCAGGACCAGAACATCCCGGTCATCGCCGATGGCGGCATCAAGTTCTCGGGCGACCTCGCTAAGGCGATCGCCGCCGGCGCATCGGCCGCCATGGTCGGCTCGCTTCTCGCCGGCACGGATGAAAGCCCGGGCGAGGTCTATCTCTACCAGGGCCGCTCCTTCAAGGCCTATCGCGGCATGGGCTCCGTCGGCGCCATGGCGCGCGGCTCGGCCGATCGCTACTTCCAGGCCGAGGTGCGCGACACCCTGAAGCTGGTGCCGGAAGGCATCGAAGGCCAAGTGCCCTACAAGGGCTCTGTCTCGGGCGTGCTGCATCAGCTCGCGGGCGGCCTCAAGGCTGCCATGGGCTATGTCGGCGGCGCCGATCTCAAGGAGTTCCAGGAGCGCGCCACCTTCGTACGCATCTCCGGCGCGGGCCTGCGCGAAAGCCATGCCCACGACGTCACGATCACGCGCGAAAGCCCGAACTATCCGGGCGCTGGCGGCTGATCGATGGCCGATCACGCTCAGGGTGACGTCAGGTCCTTGCAGGGCCTGACGGCGATCCTTGCGGCTCTTTCCCTGGCGCTTTTTGCCTGGATCTATGCCGGCTTCGTGAGAGCCTTCAGGGATGCCGCGGCCGGCGAGCAGATGCTCGATGCGCGCATCGGCGGCTATGAGCGCGATGATGTCATCGCCATGCAGCGCTACCTCAAGGATCATCCCGATCCGGCCGCTATCCTGCATTCCATGTATCTCGGGCCGGAACTCATCTTTCCGCTGGTGCTGGCCGGTCTGCTCTTTTGCCTGTTGCGGCTGGTTGGCCCCGGCGGCACTTTCTTCAAGCGGCCGATCTCGCCTGCGGTGATTGCCCTGATCTTTTGCCTGCCGGTCTTCTACGGCGTCATGGACTATGCCGAAAATATCGCCGGCCTGTTGCTCTATCCGCCGGCCGCGCCATCGGATGCCACAGTGACGTTGCTCGCCGGCCTGCTGCCGATCGTCGTGCGGCTAAAGTTCCTCTCGCTGGTCATCACTATCATTCTACTGGCCCGTTTCGCGATTCTTCGCTACCTGTCTGCGGACGGTTCCAAGCCGTCCTGAGCGGGCGTTCTGCCGTTCAGCAATCCCTAGAGCGGTTTCAGCGTTTCACGGAATCGCTTTCCCGCTCTATCCCTTTGTTTTTACGCAATTCCGGACGGAAAGCCGCTTCGCCCTTTTCCGGGAATTGCTCTAAGGAGTTGGCGGCGTGACCGGCTATGAAATGTTCTGGCCCATGGTGGCCCATGCGGTGCTTGTCTATATTCTCTATGCGCTGCTAGGCCTGCGCCGCCAAAGTGCGGTGAAAGCGGGCAAGATCAAACGCTCGCAGTTTCGCGAGAACCATGCCGCCGATGAGCCGGCCGAAAGCCTGGTTGTGCGCAACAGCATCGCCAATCAGTTCGAACTCCCCGTCCTTTTCCATGCCTGCTCGATCGCGCTGTTCGTCGCCCAAGCCGATAATCTGCCTGCGGTCATCCTGGCCTGGATCTTCGTCGCCTCGCGCTATGCTCATGCCTATGTCCATGTCACCAGCAACGATCTGCGCTACCGCAGCCCGCTCTTCGCGCTCGGCTATATTGCCCTTGCCGGCATGTGGGCCTGGCTTGCCGTCTGGATGGTGTTCTCCTGATCGGACTTGCATTGTCGCGGAAAGCAACCTGCGATAACGTATTTGTGTTCTTCCTTGACCCTCGTACCTCGCTCCGCTGACCTATCTTGTCCTCGGAAGCCGAGCCTTGGGACGCTGGCTGCCGGGGAAAGATAAGGAGGAACACACCATGAGCATAGATAAGCCCATCGTGACGCAGGCGATGATCAATGCCTATGACGAATACACGCATCTGACGCTCGATCGCCGTGGTTTCATGGAAAAGCTGACGAAGCTCGCAGGCTCGGCGGGGGCCGCAGCCGTGATCGCGCCGTTGCTTGCGGCCAACAAGGCAAGCGCCGAGATCATTGCCGCCGATGATAGCCGTCTGGAGACGAAAGACGTCACCTATGCTGGCAACGGCGGTGAAATGAAGGGCTATCTCGCCCGACCTAAGGGCGAGGGCGAAAAGCTCGGCGGCGTGATCGTCATTCATGAAAATCGTGGCCTCAACCCGCATATCCGCGATGTCGCCCGCCGCATGGCGTTGGAAGGTTTCATCGCCCTGGCGCCGGACTTCCTGTCGCCGCTCGGCGGAACGCCGGAAAATGAGGACAAGGCGCGCGAGATGTTCACCAAACTCGACGCCGCGCAAACGGTTGCCAATGCCGAAGCAAGCCTAACCTATCTCGCCAAGCTCGACGGCTCCAGCGGCAAGGTCGGCGCGGTCGGCTTCTGCTGGGGCGGCGGTGTCATCAACCGTTTCGCCACCAAATCACCGGAGCTGAAGGCCGGCGTTGCCTATTACGGCATGCAGCCCGCCGCGGCCGATGTGCCCGACATCAAAGCCGCCCTGATGCTGCATTATGCCGGCCTCGACGATCGCACCAATGCCGGCATCGACGCCTATCGGAAAGAGCTGCAGGCCGGCGGCAAGACCTTCGAAATCTTCGTCTATGACGGCGCCAACCACGCGTTCAACAATGACACCTCGGCTGCCCGCTACGACAAGAAGGCCGCCGATCTCGCCTGGGGCCGGACGGTTGATTTCCTGAAAAAGTATCTAGCCTAGAGCGCGGGTAGCAAGGACTGGACGTGACAACGGCGGAAGGTATCCTCCAGCCGTTGTTGCTCTATTGCGACCTTAACAATACTTAACACTTAAAATTGAACTTTTCCCTTTTACGCGCATTGAATATGCCTATGACATAAGCTGCCTTACGCCCCGGCGTCGCTCCGAGTGAACAATAAAATGGGAAATTCATGAGCCCGGACAAACCCGACCGCATCAAATTCCGCAAGGAGCCCCAGCAGGAACGCAGCATCCACCGTGTCGATGTCATCTTATCGGCTGCCGCGCGACTAATCGCCGAAAAAGGCGTCAGCGCCATGAAGATGACGGAACTCGCCGCGGTGGCGGGCGTGCCGATTGGTTCCGTGTACCAATATTTTCCTGAGAAAGCTGCGATCGTCACTGCGCTGTTCGACCGCCACGCCGTTCTCGTCCAGGAAAAGACGGCGGAAGTCTTCGTCGCCGTCAAATCCCTCGATCATGCCATCGATCTCGTCTGCGGCATGGTCGACTGGTACTATCGCGAATTCCGCGGCGATCCGACCTATATGGGCGTGTGGCTGGGGACGGAGATGGATCAGGATCTTATGAAGCTGAACATTCAGCACAGCAATCGCGTCGCCGAAATCTTCTTGCAGGGCATCGAAGCCCACATTCCCGCCGACAGTCAAATAGACCTGCAGGCTCGCGCCCAATTCTTCAGCCACCTCATCGGCGCCTCCGTCCGCCTCGCGATCATGAGCGAGAGGAGCCTTGCCATCCGCATGCTCAATGAATGGAAACAGGTGATCCGCACGACGCTGTTTGCCGAGCCGAGCAGCGTGGCAATCGGCAACAGGCACTAGGTGCGCCTAGAACAGCGCTGGTCTTGCACCGGTCTCTATCCATAGAATAAAATGCCTCCATGGCTAAGCAGGTCCTCTTCGTTCAAGGAGCCGGCGAAGGCGCTCACGCCCGCTGGGACAGCAAGCTTGTGGCGTGCCTTGAGCGCGAACTCGGCGAAACCTATGCCGTCCGCTATCCCCAAATGCCCGGCGAGGACGATCCCCACTATTCGGCTTGGAGGGCTGCGCTGATAAGGGAGTTCGGTTCGCTGGAGGACGGGGTGCTCCTCGTCGGCCACTCGATCGGCGGGACTATTTTGCTCCATGTGCTTGCCGAACATCCACCGAAAGCCGGGCTCGGAGGGCTGTTTATCATCGCTGCACCCTTCATCGGTGAAGGTGGCTGGCCGAGCGATGACATCGATGGTCGCAAGGACTTTTCAGAACGCCTTCCGCCCAGCGTTCCCATCTATTTCTATCATGGCGCTGATGACGACGTGGTGCCGACTGCCCATGTTCAGCTCTATGCGAAAGCAATTCCGCACGCTGTGATCCGCGTGTTCGACCACAGGGATCACCAGCTCAACAACGATATGAGCGACGTCGCGCGAGACATCCGTTCCATGGGCTAAGCCGAGCGCAGGGTTCGCGCCCGACTTCTGAAATCACCAACCCGGCAGGATATGCCCCGCGCGCAGGCGCGGATGGTAGCGCGCGAAGGTCTTTACATCGCCGTCGAGATCGTCGTCGACCACAGCCGGCGTGATGTTGTCGAGGCACGCGGAGATGTGGGCGGTGATAGCGTTCATCAGCGATACCGAGAGGCCCGGCCGCTTCATGATGCCGATCTGCACTGGCGGCAGTGGCGGGAAGCCATCCGCCTGGCTCAGCACCTTCATGCCGGTGCGGAGCGCCGATTCCGGCATGACCGATACCGCCATGCCGGCAAGCACCGCAGCGGCAACCACCGTGCAGGACCAACTGGTGAACAGGATCTGGTAGTCGCGGCCGCCGGCGTCGAGTGCTGCGCAGGCAAGCTGCCGCCACTGACAGTCGCGCCGCCCGACGGCGAGCGGAATCGGCGCATCGTCGCGCAGTGGATGATTGGCCGAACCGACCCAGCAGAGCGGCTCGGTGCGCACGACATCGGACATTCTTTCGCGCGGATTGTGGGTGACCAGCGCGATATCGAGCTCGCCGCGATGCATGCGTTCGGCGAGATCGACCGAGGGTTCGCAGACGATATAGAGCTCGACGTTCGGATGCGTCTTGGCGAAGCGGCCGATGATTTCTGGCATGTAGCGATCGGCATAATCGTCTGGCGTGCCGATGCGCAGCGTGCCTTCCAGCCTGTTGTCGTCGAAGGCGGCAATCGCCTCATTGTTCAGGCGGATGATGCGGCGCGCATAGTTGAGCAGCTTTTCGCCTTCCGCCGTCAGCCGGTTGCCACGGCCGTCCTTGATGAAAAGCTGTTTGCCGACGCGTTCCTCCAGCCGGCGCATCTGCATGGAGACCGCCGACTGCGTCTTGAAGACCCGGTCGGCGGCCTTGGTGAAGCTGCCCGAATCCACGATGGCGATGAAGGTCTGCAACTGATCGATATCAAGCGGCGCGGCCATGATCTCACCTATAAAGGAGTTTGATAATTATCATTAGAAACATTCGTTGGACTGATCAATAGGGCTTTGGCATCTTCCTAATGCAAATCAGCATACCAATCGACAGAACTCCTGCCGAATTCCTCCCAAACCACGCTCCTTCTCCGGACTTCCGGGAAGGGGCTTGGCCAGCGTGTGCCTGAAAGAAAGGACCATTGAAATGCGCACGACAGATCGGACACTACATCTCGGCCACGCAAGGCCGTCGTTGCCCTTGACGGCACGTCTGACGCTTGCTTTCGATAAGATGGCATCCGTCTGGCGAGCACTCCGCAACCGCCGCGAGATCAATTATCTGCATGAGCTGAATGACAGCCAATTGAAGGACATCGGCTTGACCCGCCTCGACGTCACGGCGGCGCTCAATACTTCGACCTTCTTCGAGGACCCGTCCAGCCATCTGACCAACTCTGCGCGTCGCCGTACGCGCTCCTTCGGCCTTACCAGCTTCCGTCTTTGAGGCCGACTAAACGTTTCCCCGCAGGGTGATAGCCAATAAGCCCTGCCTCTTACCCGGTGTTCGGTTCCCAACCGACACCGGGTTTTTTCTTTTTGGGAGACGAAGGACGGCCGGGAAATTGCCATGTCTTTCAAATGCCTTATGTTAGCACCTGGCTGAGATGCGAGGTCTGTGACAATGGCGACGGTGATCCTCTTCCATTCCGTTTATGGGTTGAGTCCTCTCGAACTGGACGCTGTCGAGCGCTTGCAGGCGGCGGGTCACAAGGCGTTCGCGCCCGATCTTTATGATGGTTGGGTTGCAAGCTCGATCGACGAAGGCTTCGAACTGAAGGATGAGATCGGTTGGCCGACCATCTGCGAGCGGGCGGAATGGGCGATGGCCGGCCTGCCGCCATCAACGGTCCTGGGTGGATTTTCCATGGGCGCGGCGGTTGCGGCAAGTCTTTGGCCGAAGCGGCCCCAGACCGCCGGCGTGCTCTTCCTTCACAGCATTGCCCAAATCCCGGAAAACCCTCGTGAGGGCTTGCCCGTGCAGGTCCATCTTGCCGATCCGGATCGTTTCGAGCCTGCGGAAGATGTCGCCGCATGGCGATCGGCAGCCGTACGGTCGAAGATCGCAGCCGATGTCTTTACCTATCCAGGCGCCGGACACCTCTATACCGACGCCAGCCTGCCCGATTACGATGCCAAGGCGACCGATCTCACATGGAGCCGCGTCATCCGCTTTCTCGACGCTCTCTAAAGTTCCCTTCCAAGAGCGGGCATATCAGTTCAGTCGGCGCTGGCGTCTGCGATCCGGTCGAGCTCCGCGATCTCGTGATCGGGCAGCCCGAGCCCGGCGGCGGCAAGGTTCTGCTGCAGGTGCTCGATAGAGGAGGTGCCGGGGATCAGCAGGATGTTCGGGGCACGATGTAGGAGCCAGGCGAGCGCCACCTGCATGGGCGTGGCACCGAGGCGGGCGGCGACATCCGAGAGGGTGGAGGATTGCAACGGGGTGAACCCGCCAAGCGGAAAGAACGGCACATAGGCGATCCCGTCGCGGGCAAGCTCATCTATCAGGGCGTCGTCGGCCCGATGCGCCAGATTATATTGGTTTTGCACGCAGACGATCTTGGCGATCCTCCGGCCTTCCGCCACCTGTTTGGCCGTGACGTTGCTCAGCCCGATATGACGGATCAGGCCCTGCCGCTGCAGGTCAGCCAGGATCGTCAAAGGCGCTTCGATCGACCCTTCGGTGGGATGATGTGGATTGAGCATGATGCGAAGGTTGACGACGTCGAGCACGTCCAGACCAAGATTGCGGAGATTGTCGTGCACGGCCTGGATCAGCTCTTCGCGGGAGAAGGCCGGAAGCCATGACGCGTCAGTGCCGCGGCGGGCGCCGATCTTGGTGACGATGACGAGATCGTCGCTGTAAGGATGGAGCGCCTCGCGGATCAGCCGGTTGGTGACATGTGGACCATAGAAATCGCTGGTGTCGATATGGTCGACGCCGGCCGCAACCGCTGCCCGCAGCACCGCGATGGCTGTATCATGATCCCTTGGCGGGCCGAACACACCGGGACCTGCGAGCTGCATGGCGCCGTAGCCGAGCCGTTTGACGCGGCGATCGCCGAGGGTAAAGCTGCTGGATTGATCGATGTTGGACATGACTATCTCCTTTGAAGATGAAATAGAGATAGAGGCCGTCGGAGTGTATGAAAACGGGGTGTAATCCGCACGGGTTGTGCGGAATCACGAACAGTCGACTTGTTGGCAAAATCGCGCGGACCGGCTCGCGGCTCGGGAAATATGTCCCGGTCAGCCCTTTTTCGGAGCGGGCTTATCGCCCGTCGGCATATAACTATCGAAGATCGATTCCATGTTCTTCTGATAGCTCTTCTGCACTTCCAGGCCGCTGTCGAACATGGCGTTGAACATCTCGGTATAGGCGGCCATATCGACACCAGGCGCAGCGGCGGGTTTGGCTTTCGGTGCTTCCTTCGGCGGCTCGGCGGGCATGGGGAAGTTGCGCATCATATCCTGGAACGCCTTGGCGAAGGGATTGTCGAGGAAAGGATTGGCAGCAGCGGGCTTTTCGCGCTCGACCGGCTGCGTGCCGAACATCAGTTCCATCGCCTGGGTGAACGGGTTATCGAAGATGCTCGCCTGCGGCGTCGGCTGCTGTTTCGGCGCAAAGCCGATGGTCTGCAGCCAATTCTGCATCATCTCGCCCATTGCGGTGTTGAGGAAAGGATTGGCCATCTGAGGCATCTGGCCGCTGGTTTCCTTGAACAGGCCGCCCATCAGCGTATCGGCCATGACGGGCAGCATGCGCTGGTAGATTTCCTGGCCGATGCCGGTCATCTGCGCTGCTTGCGCGGCAATGGCGCGAGACATGTCCTTGGAGCCGAACAGACGGGCCAGTACGGTATTGCCGTCGGCAATGCCCTCGGGCGTGAAGGCCTTGCTCATATCCTCGAAATATTTGGCATAGTTGCCGGAGGTGATGTCCTGCATCACGCCCATAAAATTATAGGGGTTCGTCGCGCTGCGCTTGAACCCCGAGGAAAAGGCGGGCATCAGCGCCGCCATGGCTTTCGTCGCCTGTTCCTGCGCGAGGTTGAACTGCTTGGCCATCGCCTCCGTGGCAGCACCGTTCTGTGCCTGCATCATCATGTCGAAGAGTGGCAGCATCGAAGTTCCTTTCCCCGCAATCATGCCGCTTTGGAATCAGAAAGCGTGCAATTCTGGTAGTATAGCGGGAAAAAAAACGGCGCATACCGGTTTCTGACAGTGTGCGCCGCAACAATCCAGGCCGAAGCCGGCTGTCAGTATTGATATTCCTCGAAGACCGGCTCGACCGATCCATTCCAGCGGCCGTGATAGAGCATCAGCAGATCGTCGGCGAGCGTTCCCTTCTTGGCGAGCACTTCGTCGAGCGGCGCCAGGAAGACGCTTTCGTCCTGGCCGTCGCCATTCACACGGGCGCGGTTCTTCAGGCCATCGCGGGAAATGCCGACAACCTCGCGCGCCACGTCGAGCAGCTTATGGCCCTTGATGTCCGCCTTCAGGCCCTGCACCGGCACGATATCGCGCAGTGCGTTGACCTCATCGAAGGTCCAATCCTTGGTCAACTCGTCGGCCGCGGCAAGTGCAGCGTCGTCATAGAGCAGGCCGACCCAGAAGGCCGGCAGTGCACAGATGCGGCGCCAGGGGCCGCCGTCCGCACCGCGCATCTCCAGGAAGCGCTTGAGGCGCACATCGGGGAAGAGGGTGGAGAGATGGTTCGTCCAGTCGCCCATCGTCGGCTCCCAGGCGGCGATCTCGCCCTTCAGCGCGCCATTCATGAACTGGCGGAAAGTGACGTGAGTGCAGTCGTGATAACGGCCGTCGCGGACGACGAAATACATGGGAACGTCGAGTGCCCACTTCACATAGTCTTCAAAGCCGAAATCGTCGCGGAAGGTGAAGTCGAGCAGGCCGCTGCGGCGGTTGTCGGTATCGCGCCAGATGTCGCCGCGCCAGGAGGAGAGGCCGTTCGGCTTGCCTTCGGTAAAGGGCGAGGAGGCAAACAACGCGGTCGCCAGCGATTGCAGCTTCATCGACACGCGCATCTTGCGGCGCATGTCGTCTTCCGAAGAGAAGTCGAGGTTCACCTGGATGGTGCAGGTGCGGTACATCATGTCGAGGCCCTTTGTGCCAACCTTTGGCATATAGCGGCTCATGATGTCGTAACGCGATTTCGGCATGCGCGGCGTCTCGGCCAGCGTCCATTTCGGGCTGCCGCCGATGCCGAGGAAGCGGATGCCCATCGGCTCGGCGATTTCGCGCAATGTCGCCAGATGCTGGTTCGATTCCTTGCAGGTCTGATGAATGGTTTCGAGCGGCGCGCCCGACAGTTCGAACTGGCCGCCGGGTTCGATCGAGATCGCGCCCATACCGGTCGGCTCGCCCAGCCCGATAATGTTGTCGCCATCCATGATCGGCTCCCAGTGGGACTTTTCCTGCAGGCCCTTCAAGAGCGCGGAAATGCTGGCATCGCCGAAATAAGGCACAGGGCGGTTGTCGGCCCGGAAGAACACGAATTTTTCGTGTTCCGTGCCGATGCGGAATTGCTCGTTCGGCTTGCTGCCGGCCGCCAAATAGGCCGTCATGTCCGAGACCGAAGAGAGCGGAGTCTGGTCGGTGGTATCGCGCGCCATGGTATTACCTTGATCTCGGAAGGAGGCCCGCGCAAGCCGCAAGCCAATAGGAAGCGTGATTGACGCGGAATGAGGTACGGTGCAAGTGAATTTCTTTCAAGAGCAGTTCAAAAAAATAGGATTTGGGACCTGGAAGCGACGCTGTAGTGGCGGCTGATGCCTGCACGCTTGCACAAGCGTTCAAGACGCCCAACCGGCGTTCGAAATAGTCTTGCCGTTCCACTGATGACGGAAGGGCATATCGATGTTCGAGCAGACCGTATTTTATCCGATCCTGACGCTGCTTCTGGCATCTCTGGTCATCATGGGCAGCCCCGGTCCATCCACCATCAGCGCCACGGCGGTTGGCGCCGCCTATGGTTTCCGTAGGTCGATCGGCTACGTCTGCGGGCTCATCGCCGGTACGGTTGTCGTGCTGCTGGCTGTTGCGGTCGGCGTCGTCGCAATCCTGTTGTCAGTGCCGTACGGCGCGTCGGCGCTTACCGCCGTCTCTACAGCCTATATCGCCTACCTGGCCTTGAGGATCGCCACGGCTCCGCCGCTCGCTGGCCGCGGTGATCAAGTCGCGACGCCCGCCTTTACCGGCGGTTTCCTATTGGCGGTCACCAATCCCAAGGCCTATCTGGCGATCGCTGCCGTCTTCGCGGGGGTCAGCCTTTTCAAGGATCAGCGCACGCTGGATGCGGTCATCAAGATAACGCTGCTCAGCGGGATGATTGTCGTCATTCACCTATGCTGGCTTCTGGTCGGGACCTCGCTGTCCCGCTTCCTCCAGAACCCAACCATTTCGCGCATCGTAAACGTTGCCCTGGCGGCTATGCTGGTCATCACGACCGCGCTCGCGCTAGCGGGTTGAAAAACAGACGGCGCACGTTCACAGTCATACAGGCGAGCGAGCTAGTTCCAGTCGCCAATCGCCGCTTGAATGACGGCCATGGCCGCCACCGCTGCCGTATCGGCGCGCAATATCCGTGGCCCCAAGGGAATGGCGGTGACGAAATCGAGGCTGTGCAGCAGAGCGCGTTCCTCTTCCGAAAACCCGCCCTCCGGACCGACCAGCAGCGCCAGATGTTTCTCTTTGACCTTTGCCAGGAGCGGCAGAGGGTTCTGGCCGGCATCGCCTTCGTCGCAATAGATGATGCGGCGCTCCTTCGGCCAGCGTGCCAGGAGATCGGCAAGCCTTACGGGCTCCGCCACGTCGGGGACGCCGAGAATGCCGCATTGCTCGGCCGCCTCGATGACATTGGCCTTGAGCTTGTCGAGATTGGTGATCTTGCCCTGCACGTGCTGCGTCATCACCGGCTGCAGTAGGCCGGCGCCCATCTCCACCGCCTTCTGCACGAGATAGTCGAGCCGTCCGACCTTCAGCGGCGCGAAGAGATAGTGCAGATCGGAAGGGGCGGGCTGCGGCCGCGTCTCCTCGTTAGGCGTCAGCAGGATGCGCTTGCGGGAGGGAAAGGAGACGCTGGCTTTCCATTCGCCGTCACGGCCGTTGAAGATCAACAGCTCGGCGCCGTCCTCCATGCGCAGCACATTGGCGAGATAGTTGAATTGATCGCGATCGGCCTCGATGCCGATATTCGCTTTGATATCCGAAACCACGAACAGCCGCTGCATGCGGAAATTGGCGCGCATGGGTAATCCCTTAAATGAAGAGCGCGACCATAGCCCAATATACCGCGGCTGCAAGCATGGCCGAGACCGGCACGGTGATGGCCCAGGCGGCGATGATGGTCATGAAATGCGAGCGGCGTACGAGGCGTCGGCGATGGATTTCGTCCGGATTGTGCTCGTCGGCTTCCACCATCTCGGCCCATGTTATGCCTGAAGCCTCGGCTTTCATCCGCATATAGGCGAGGCGGCGCTTCGAGTGGCTGGTGTACCATTCGCGGAAGAAGCCGACGCCGAAGACCGCGCCGATGGCGATATGGGTGGAGCTGACGGGAAGGCCGAACCAGGAGGCGACGATGACGGTGAGAGCCGCCGAGAGCGCCACGCAATAGGCCCGCATCGGATTGAGCTTGGTGATCTGCTCGCCGACGAGGCGGATGAGGCGCGGACCGTAAAGCAGCACCCCGACGGAAATGCCGCAGCCGCCGATCAGTACGACCCAATAGGGCGCGGTATATCCCGCTGCACCGCCAACGACACTGAGACTGCTTCCCAGGCTGACGCTGCGTATGATCGCCGCCAGCGGGCCGATGGCGTTGGCGACGTCGTTGGCGCCATGCGCAAAGGACATCAGCGCCGCCGAACAGATCAGCGGCAGGCGGAACAGCTTACGCAGCGAGCTATTCTTGTTTTCGCAACCGACAGACTGCGCCGCCACCAGCGGCCTGGCAGCAAACCAGATCGCCAAACCGACTACGACGCCGATCGCGATGGTCGAGAAGCCCGCGACGGTGTCTTTGGGCGCKAGTTGCAGAACCAGATAAGCGGTAAAGGCGCCGGCCATCAGGCCGATCAGAATGGGAATCCAGTATTTGGCGGCCGCGATCTTGTCGTTGCGATAGATGATGAAGGTCTTGATGAAAAACAGAATGCCGGCGGCGATCGTGCCGCCGAGGAAAGGGGTGACGACCCAGCCGGCGGAGATGGCTCCCAATACGCGCCAATTGACCATCTCCGGCCCGACGGCAGCAGCCCCTGCGCCGACGACGGCGCCGACGATCGTGTGCGTGGTCGAAACCGGTGCTTTCAGCCAAGTCGCGAAGTTGATCCAGAGCGCGGCGGCCAGCAGTGCCGCCATCATCAGCCAGGCGAGCTTGCCGCTGGTGATGATGCGGTCGGTATCGATGATATGCGAGGAGATGGTCTTGATGACCGGTCCGCCCGCGATGACGGCGCCGAGAATTTCGAAGATCGCCGCCATGACCAGGGCCTGCGTCATGGTGATGGCACGCGCCCCCACCGCCGCGCCGACATTGTTGGCGACGTCCTTGGCGCCGATATTCATGGCCATGTAGCCGGCGAGTGCCACGGCGGCGATTGCCAGCGTCGCGCCCGGCTGGTTCAGCACGTTGATGCCGGCGAAGATCATTGCAAGGCCAAGGAAGACCAGGCCGATACCGGGAGCGACCAGCCGTTTCGTGACATGATAGGCCGCATCCTCGACATAGGTGAGTTTGTCGAGATCCTTGTCTAGCGTCCTTTTTGTCAGTTTCGCCGGTCGGTCGGGCATGCCATTCTCTGAGTCGAAATATATAATTTTACGCTGCCCGGCAGGCCGCGCAATGTCTGGTAATTATTTCAGTATAGTGTGATGGGAGTATGTTACGGCCTATTTGGCCGCTGCTGTCACAAGTCTTGTCGTCATCCGCAGCTCGAAGGCGAGGATGATGTCGCGCAACTCCGGCTCACGGACGCGTTTGACCGCTTCATTGCAGGAAACCCACTCGATCGTGCGCTCGCCCTTTTCCTTGAAATTCTTGGCGAGATCGCTGACGTCGAGCGCATAGACCTGAACCCGGCAAGGCACCTGGATGCCGTCCTTCAGCACCTTGTCGTAGCTGAAGGCGCCAAGCGGATCGGTTTCCACGGTGCCGCGTACGCCGGCCTCTTCGAAGGCTTCCCGGGCGGCCACTTCATGCGACAGCTTGCCCGGCATCGGCCAGCCCTTGGGAATGACCCAGCGGCCGGTATCGCGGCTGGTCAGCAGCAGCACTTCCAACTCATCCGTCTTCTTTCTCACTCGATAGCAGAGCGCTGCATATTGCTGTCGCGGCGGGCGCCGAAACATGAGCTGCACATCATTTGCGATACGGGCGAGAATGGCCAAGGGTCGGGTCACCTTTAAAAGTTCGAGTTTAGAATCAGTCTCATATTAGCATTACATGGAAAAATTGTGCATTCCATATGACTTTATATGGTATTTCCACACACTTTCGTTCAGTGCTCAATAGATAAAAATGTGAGGAAGCGGTCTCTGATATTCGCCAGCGACTATGCTGATAGCGACATCGAATGCTTTCAATATGCCGCAGATAGCGCAGTCACCCTATACCTTCTTCCTATCTTACCGGAAAATAAGCTAAATCTCCGTTATGTCCGAACGTTCTCCGCTGCTACGCCTTCCGCCGATGAACGCACTGCGCGCCTTTGATGCCGTTGCCCGTCGTGGTAGCATTTTAAAAGCGGCTGACGAACTGGGCGTCGCGCGTGGCGCCGTACGCCAGCAACTTGCCGTGCTTGAAACATTTTTCGGTATAATTTTGTTCCAACGCGATGGCCGCCGCCTCGTCCTGACGAAGAAGGGCAGGGCCTTCGCCGACTCAGTCGGAATCGCTTTCGGCATCTTGGCGCGAGCTTCGGCCGAGCTTGTGGCCGGTGAGCGCCGGACACTGCGCCTCGGCGTCCCTTCCGCCTTCGCCGTCTGGTGGCTGATGCCGCGTGTTGCGGATTTGCAAGCAGCGCTTCCCGACGTCGATGTCGATATCATCCCGATGGCGGTGGTTGAGCCACTGGAGCGCCATCCCGATCTCGACGCCGTGATCATGGGCGGAGAATATCGGCCAACGCCTGACATCACTGCTATCCGTTTCATGGAAGACGAATTCGGCCCGGTGGCGACGCCGGACCTCGCCGCCCGTCTCGGCCTTGCCGCAGGGGTGGAGGCCCTTGCGACCGCCGTCGCCCTCACCAGCCGTTCCGCCCCCCGCCTATGGGATGATTGGTTTGCCGAGAGCGGCCACGCGCCCATCCGCTTCGCCCGTACTCGCGAATTCGAGGATCTGCTTCTGGCGATCGGCGCCGCCCGCTCCGGCGTCGGCGTCGCCATCGTCCCACGCACGGCCATCGGTGACGATATCGATCGCGGCCTGCTGGTGGCGCCCTTTGGCTTCATCCAAAGACCCGCCGGATACAGCCTCAGCATCCGCAGCGGCGATGCGAAGGACGCGGCTTTTGTCAGGCTGGCCGATTGGCTAGTCAAGGCAGGCGCTGAGCCTATCCCGCCAAGGGCGAGATAAGCCTCGTGCCTATGGCACTTTTTCTGCCCTATCGCTCATTTTAATGTCCATAGACGGCCTGTCATTTCCTATGTGAGATCAAGGCATGACAGACCGCCGCCAGGAGTGCGTTATGGACCAGCCTTCCTCTCTTTCCCGCATTGATTGGGTTGCCCGAAGCTGCCGACTGCTGGCGGCGACGGCAGCGGAATTCCGCGAGACCAGACCCTTTGACGGTCTGACGATCGGAACCGGCATTCACCTCGAGCCGAAGACGGTGGCGCTGTTGACGACGCTGCGGGCCGGCGGCGCACGCCTCGTCTGCACCGGCAATCTCAACAGCACCCAGCCGGAAACCGTCTCTTATTTGCGAGCGCAGGGCATCGCCGTTTTCGCCACCCAGACCACCGATGCCGCCGAGCACGGCGCCAGCCTCGATGCCATCCTGGCGGAAAAGCCGGATCTGCTGCTCGATAATGGCGGCGATCTCTTTGCGCGCGCCGCCGAAAGGCCCTATGCCAACCTCTTGGGCGGCACCGAAGAGACGACCTCGGGCCGCACGCGGTTGCTGCAGATGCGCGACAGGCTGGCCATGCCGATCCTCGTCATCAATGACAGTCCGATCAAGCAGTTCGCCGAAAACAAGCACGCGGTCGGCCAAAGCCTGTTCGAGAGCTATCTACGCTTCACCAACCGCTCCACCAACGGCAAGCGCGTCACCGTCTTCGGCTATGGCGCCTGCGGCAAGGGCACGGCGGCCTGTTTCCGCAACGCTTATGCGACGGTCAGCGTGGTCGACATCGATCCCGTGACGACGCTGGAGGCGCATCTGGACGGCTTCGTCACGCCGCTGCGCGCCGAGGCGATCCGCTCCGCCGATATCCTCATTACTGTCACCGGCTATCCCGGTATCGTGACCACGGCGGACCTGCCGCTGATCAAGGATGGCGCGATCCTGATGAACGGCGGCCATTTCCCGCATGAGATCGATGTCGCCGCCTTCCGAAACAGTCCGGATGTTGCAGGCATCGATCGCTATGAGGCCGAGCATATCGAGACCATCCGCATGCGGGACGGACGCTCTTTCCACATCCTCGGCGCCGGCCACATGGCCAACCTCGCCGGCCCGCGCCCGCTCGGCAATACCGTTGAATCCATGGATCTCGGCTTTGCGCTGCAATCCCGCTGCCTGGAGCGTGTGGCAAAGGGCGGTCTCGGCAAAGAGTCCTGCGTCATTCCCGTACCGGCGGATATCGACGCCATGGTGGCATCGGCCTATCTCGATCTGGCGAGATGAGCCCGAAGCCGATCCCGCCCTTGGCGAGTGGGAAAGCGAAATCAGCATTTGGCCGGCAGGCTAAGTGCTAGATTTCGCAAGGGCGGGGTAGGCAAGGACGCATGTGATCTCGCCGACACACGGCACCTCCCGCATCAACCATTCACATCTACAACGATTTTCCCGTGCGCCTGGCGGTTCTCGATCAGGGCATGCGCCTTGTCGACATCGGCGAGCGTGAAACGGTGGGGATCGAGCCTGGGCACGATCTTGCCGGCCGAGCGGGTCCGAGCATCCGCGTCGAGGCGATGGCGGGGGCGCAAGGCTGGTGACCATGGATGAAGCCTTCGGCGGCATGCCCGATGTTGCCTGGTTGAAGCGCGTGCTTCCAAAGGCAGAAGTGGCGATGCGCAGCAACAACAGGGATGTCCAGGCAACACTTTGTGCCCGGGGCGCAGGCCTCGCCGTCTTGCCCCGCCCTCTCGGCGACGCGATCGCCGGTATCGAGCGGGTGGACATCGGCGAAACCCCGCCCGGTCGCGATACCTGGGTCGGCTATCACCGCGATCTCAAGCGGCTCGCACGGCTGCGGGCACTGTTGGATCTGGTGATTGAACGGTTGGCGAACTGACTAAGCCTTCGCCAGCGCCCCAGGTAGTAGCCGGTCGTAGATGCCAGCCATTTCATCGCCAAAGCAGCAGAAAATGATCTCACTAAAACCGCCGCGCATGCTCTCGGCAACAGCGGTGCGTGTCGCGATCATCGCTGCGGGCTCGACAGGGAAACGATAGATGCCGGTAGAGATGGCCGAAAAGGCGATGGTCTTGAGACCGTGATCCATGGCAAGGCTGAGGCTGTTGCGATAGCAGCTTGTGAGCAAATCCTGCTCGCCACGCCCGCCGCCATTCCAGACGGGGCCGACCGTATGGATCACATGTTTTGCCGGCAGGCGATATCCCCTAGTGATCTTGGCCTGTCCGGTCTTGCAGCCATTCAGCATCCGGCATTCCGCCACCAGTTCCGGCCCGGCGGCACGATGGATGGCGCCATCCACGCCGCCGCCGCCAAGCAAGCTGCTGTTTGCTGCATTAACGATGGCATCGACGTCCAGCTTGGTGATGTCGCCGAGGATGATGGTGAAGCGTGTATTCGAGACCGCGGAAAGATCGGAGCGGATGGTTTCAAAAGCGGGCATGATGACACTCTCCAATCTCTAGGGTGAGGTTGTGGCCGGCTATCGTTCCCAATAGGGAACCGGTCCATAAAGTTCCGCCAGGAAATCGATAAAGACGCGCACCTTTGCCGGCAGGAACTGGCGGCTGGGATAGACGGCCGAGAGCGTGACGCTGTGCGAGCCTTCATAGGCCGGCAGCACCTGCACCAGACGCCCGTCCTTGAGTTCGGGGCCGACATCCCAGGTGGAGCGCAGCGCAATGCCGAGGCCGGCAATGACGGCTTCGCGGATCACCTCGCTGGAATTGGTGATCAGCTTGCCTTCCGGCCGAAAGGTCAGCGGGCCCTTCGGTCMGTCCAGCCGCCAGGGGTCATGATTGTGCGGCGGCAAGCAGGTGTGGCGCCGCAAATCATCGATATCCTCCGGCATGCCATGGGCAGCGATATAGGCTGGCGAGGCGCAGAGCACGCGGCGCACCAGCGCCAGGCGCCGGGCAACAAGGCTGGAATCGGTGAGCTCCGCAATGCGGATGGCGAGATCGTAGCCACCGCCGACGATGTCGGTGAATTCGTCGGTCAGCGTCAGATTGATCGCCAGATCCGGATGCGCCTGCATGAACGTCTTGAGGTGCGGGGCGATGTGCAGCCGGCCGAACGATGTGGGGGCGGAAATCTTCAGCGTGCCCTGCATCTGCGCGGACCGGCCGGCAATATAGGCCTCAGCCTCTTCCAGTCCCGCGAGGATGGCAAGCACCCGGTCATAAAAGCCCTGGCCAGCCTCCGTAAGCGAAATCTGCCGCGTCGTGCGCTGCAAAAGCCGTGTGCCGAGCCGATCTTCCAACCGTTTGATTCGCTTGGAAATCACCGCCGGCGAAAAGCCGAGTATGCGGCCGGCGAGCGACATGCTGCCGGTCGTAACGACACTGGCAAAGATTTCGAGATCCCCAAGATTGGTCATGGTGCAATTTATTCCTATTTTGGCATAAATGCTTGTCATTTACGCCAATTTCGGGAAAGTGGTAAGCATGATATGGCGTTAAAAAGAGGGGCGTCCATATTCGGGTGCAAGAGGAGAACGCCATGGCAGAGGCCATTTCATTTCTGGCGCCGCGCGCCGATGTCCTTGCCCGCCGCCGTGAGATCGTCGCAGATCTTATTGATCTCTTGCCCCCGGAATGTCTGGTTCATGAGCCGCGCGAACTCATGCCCTTCGAGACGGACGCTTTCATTTCCTATCGCCGCATGCCGCTCGCCGTCGCCTTGCCGCGCTCGACGGCCGAAGTCGCGGCTGTGATGAAATATTGCCATCGCTACGGCATTCCCGTCGTGCCGCGTGGTGCCGGCACGTCGCTCTCCGGCGGCGCCATTCCGCAGGAAGATGCCGTCGTGCTCGGCCTTTCCAAGATGAACCGCATTCTCGACGTCGATCTCGCCAACCGCACGGCGACCGTGCAGGCCGGTGTCACCAATCTGCATATTTCCGAAAGCGTCTCAGCGGACGGATTTTTCTACGCGCCCGACCCGAGCTCGCAGCTCGCCTGCACCATCGGCGGCAATATCGGGATGAATTCCGGCGGCGCGCACTGCCTGAAATACGGCGTCACCACCAACAATCTGCTGGGCGTCAAGCTGGTATTGACCGATGGCACGGTGATCGATCTCGGCGGCAAGGCCCTGGATACGGCGGGTTATGACCTGCTGGGGCTCGTCTGCGGCTCTGAGGGGCAACTTGGCATCATCACTGAGGCGACAGTGCGGTTGATCGCCAAGCCGGAAGGCGCGCGGCCAGTTCTCTTCGGTTTCGACACATCGGAGCAAGCGGGCGCCTGTGTTGCCGATGTCATTGCCGCCGGCATCATCCCCGTCGCCATCGAGTTCATGGATAAGCCGGCGATCGAAATCTGCGAGGCTTTCGCCCATGCTGGCTATCCGCTGGATGTCGGCGCGCTGCTGATCGTCGAGGTCGAGGGGTCGGAAGCGGAGATGGACGACATGCTGAAAAGTATCGTCGAGATCGCCCGTACTCATCAGGTGAAGACGGTGCGCGAATGCCAGTCGGCGACTGAAGCGGCGCTGATCTGGAAGGGACGTAAATCCGCCTTTGGCGCCACCGGCCGCATTGCCGACTATATCTGCATGGACGGCACGGTGCCGCTCAGCCAGCTCTCCTATGTCCTGAAGAAGACGTCCGAAATCGTCGATCGCTACGGCCTGCGTGTCGCCAATGTCTTCCATGCCGGCGACGGCAATATGCATCCGCTGATCCTGTTCAACGCCAATGATCCCGAGGATGCCGCCAAGGCGGAAGCAGCCGGCAACGATATTCTCCGGCTCTGTGTCGATGCCGGCGGCTGCCTGACGGGCGAGCATGGCGTCGGTATCGAGAAGCGCGACCTGATGCGGCACCAATATGCCGAGGCCGATCTCGCCCAGATGATGTCGGTGCGCGCTGCCTTCGATCCCGGCTGGATCCTCAATCCCTCTAAAGTCTTCCCGCTGGATGGTCGCAACGCCGTATGAGAGAATTTTTGCCGAAGACGGAAGACGAGGCGGCCGCCATCATCCGCGATCACGCTGCGCGCCGCGCGGCATTGGCCATAGTCGGCGGTAACACCCGTGCCGGTTTCGGCAATGCCGTTGCCGCGGAGGCCACGCTATGTTCGTGTGAACTTACCGGTATCATCGCCTATAATCCGGGCGAGATGGTGATGACCGCGCGAGCGGGGACGCCGCTTGCCGATATCGAAGCGGTGTTGGCTGAGAACGGTCAGATGATGGCCTTCGAACCGATGGACCACCGGCCGTTGATGGCGACCGATGGCGAGCCGACGATTGGCGGCGTTTTCGCTGCAAATATCTCCGGATCGCGGCGTTTCGTAAGCGGCGCCGCACGCGACAGCCTGCTCGGCGTTCGCTTCGTCAACGGCAAGGGCGAAATCATCAAGGCCGGCGGGCGCGTGATGAAAAATGTCACCGGCCTTGATCTTGTCAAGCTGATGGCCGGTTCGCACGGTACGCTCGGTCTCCTGACGGAAGTCACCTTCCGGGTGCCGCCGCGACCGAAGACGGAGGAGACGATCATCGTTTCCGGCCTCAACGATGCCGAGGCGGCAAATGTCATGGCGGCCGCCATGGCGTTGCCTGTCGATGTGTCGGGTGCTGCGCATTTGCCGCTGACCGTCACTTGGACGCTTCTGGACGGCGGGTTGCCGGACGGAGCGGCGACGGCGTTGCGCGTCGAAGGTTTGGCTGGCTCCGTCTCGGTGAGGGCGGAGAAGCTGGCCGCCGCGATGCGTCGACTTGGCCCAGTCGCGCGACTTGCCGAAGCCGAAAGCCACCGTCTCTGGCGTGAAATCCGCAATGTGAAGCCCTACGCCGACGACACGATGCGCCCTGTCTGGCGCGTTTCCGTCGCCCCTAGCATTGGTCACCAGCTCGTCGCAGCGCTGCGCCTCGAGGCTGGCGTCAACGCCTATTATGATTGGCAGGGCGGCCTGGTCTGGATGCGCATGGAGGCAGAGCCGGAGGGTGAATTGCTGCGTCGCTATATCCATGTGCTTGGCGGCGGTCACGCCACTTTGCTGCGTGCTACGCCCGCCGCTCGCGCCACGACGTCCGCCTTCCAGCCGCAGCCCGAGGCCGTGGCTTTGCTGTCGGCGCGCGTGAAGGAAAAGTTCGATCCTGCTGGGATTCTCAATCCGGGGAAGATGGGGTGATGCGGATGGAATCTTTTGCTCAGGCCCCCCTCACGCTCACCCTCTCCCCGAGGGGGAGAAGGTGCCCGACAGGGCGGATGAGGGGGTGGCGCAAAGCGCCGGGCCCTGCTGTGGCGAAGGTAGGGAGAGCCTGATGCAAACCAACTTCACCCCAGCCCAGCTTGCCGATCCGCACGTTGCGGAATCCGAGGCGATTTTGCGCAAATGTGTCCATTGTGGCTTCTGCACCGCCACCTGTCCGACCTATGTAACGCTCGGTAATGAGCTCGACAGTCCGCGCGGACGGATCTATCTGATCAAGGACATGCTGGAAAACGGCAGGCCTGCCGACGCGGAGGTGGTGACGCATATCGATCGCTGCCTTTCCTGTCTCGCCTGCGTGACCACCTGTCCCTCCGGCGTCGACTATATGCATCTGGTCGATCACGCCCGCATCCATATCGAAGAGACCTACAAACGACCCCTGATGAACCGGTTGACACGCAGCGTGCTGGCTGCGGTCCTGCCTTATCCCGGCCGGTTTCGCTTTGCGCTCAACCTTGCTCGCTGGGGGCAGCCTTTTAAGGGTTTGATGAAGCGCATTCCGGCGTTGAACCCCTTTGTTGCCATGCTGGATCTCGCGCCACGCTCCATCCCGGCGCCGTCGTCCTTCGCCAAGCCCGGCCGGCATCAGCCGCAGGAGGAGCGGCGTGGACGGGTAGCGATCCTGACCGGTTGCGCCCAGCCGGTGCTCGATCCCGCCATCAACGAGGCGACCATCCGGCTACTGACCCGCTTGGGCGTCGAAGTGGTGGTGCCGGAAGGCGAGGTCTGCTGCGGCTCGCTGGTGCATCACATGGGAAGGGAAGAACAGGCGCTGGCCAGCGCCCGCGCCAATGTCGATGTCTGGATGCGCGAGATCGAAGCCGGAGGGCTCGACGCGATCATTATCACCGCATCGGGTTGCGGCACGACGATCAAGGACTACGGCCATATGCTGCGGCTCGATCCGGCCTATGCGGACAAGGCTGCAAAAATCTCGGCGCTCGCCAAGGACATCACCGAATATCTCGCCGGCCTCGATCTGCCATCGCATATGCCGCGTGGCATCACCGTCGCCTATCATTCCGCCTGCTCGATGCAGCATGGCCAAAGGATCACCATGGCGCCGAAACTGCTGTTGAAGGCGGCAGGCTTCACCGTGCGCGATCCGGCGGAGGGGCATCTTTGCTGCGGCTCGGCCGGCACCTACAACATCATGCAGCCGGAAATTTCCGGCGAGCTGAGGGCGCGTAAGGTCAGGAATCTCGAGGCGACGAAGGCCGATATCATCGCGACCGGCAATATCGGCTGCATCACGCAGATCGCGACAGGAACCGACATGCCGATCCTGCACACGGTCGAATTGCTGGATTGGGCCTATGGCGGCGAGATGCCGGCTAAGGTGCGCCGGCTCAAGGTGGCAGCCTCTTAAGGCCGGTCCGGGGAAAAGTAGGAAACAGTTCCGTCTTGCGGCTAACCCCCTAAATCGAAACTGATTTAGGGGCACCGGCAACGACAATGGCCGCGACTCTTAGAAGCTGAATGACACGCCGAAATCGATGGCATGGGTGAAGACATCGGTCTTCAGGTTAGCGCCGCTATCGATCGGGACGTTCACGAAGTTGTAGTTGCCCTTGTATTCGACGAAGGTCGACCAGCGCTGGCTGAACTGATAGCTGACACCAGCCTGCGCCTGCAGCGATGCGCCGCCGAATTCGTAATCGAAGGTGCGGCCTGAGGCGCGGGTTACTTCGACGTGGGGCACGTTGATGCCGGCGCCGAGGCCGACAAAGGGCGTCCACTTGCGGCTCGGATCCTGGAAGCGATAGAGCGCATTCAGCGTCAGCATATTCAGGCCGTCGGTGAACTCGAAATGCGACCAGCCGGGCGTGTTGCCAAGATCGCCATAGACCTTGGCATGGGTGTAGTCGAGCGAGACGCCCCAGTTCGACTTGTCGAACTGGTCCAGCCACCAGATGCCGCGAACGCCGAAATAGGGCGGCATCTTGAAGGATTTGCCTGACCAGTTGGGATCGAAGTCAGCGCCGTCAGACGTCTTGACGTTGTCGCCGGTCGCGCCCTGGAAGCCGCCGTAAACCGAAAACTGCATCTCTGCTGAGGCCGAACCGGCTGCAAAGACAAAAGCTGAAACCGCAAGCGCGGCGACGGCCGGCTGCCTAATGCGAAATGCCCGATGCATATGAAATCCCCAAGTGGCCCCAAATGGCAAAGTGTCGCTATCTAAGCGTGCTTTTGTGACAGTTCTATTGCAGCGTTCCGTGTTTGGACTGGCTTAGGTGGGAAAGCTGACACGAAACTGAATAAAACGGGGAGTTTGCCGGGCGCCAGATGCGATAAGTTTGGAGATGTTACACCTGCGCCACAGTGCATGGTCAGACAGATGCGCCGCAGCCATAAAGAAGGCGGCATACATTATCTGTCTCCCCCAAGATGGGGGAGACGGTGCGATAGCGACAGAGAGGTATCAGACGTTCGTCATGGTCGAACGTCCTGGTCGGGAAAGCCTGCGGTTTCTCAGCCGCCGAATATCGTCCGCAGCACGTCGATGCCGCGATCCTGGTAGCTGACCTCACCCTGCTTGTTGCCGGGGCCGACGACGATGACCTTGGTGCCGACGGGCGCGCGATCGTAGAGATCGATCACGTCCTTGTTCATCATGCGGATGCAGCCGGACGACATGTTCAGGCCGATGCTCCAGGGCTGGTTGGTGCCGTGGATGCGGAACGCCGTGTCGTTGCCGTTGCGATAGAGATACATGGCGCGCGCGCCGAGCGGATTGCCCTCACCGCCTTCCTGATAGGCCGGCAGCTTGTGGCCCTTCTTGGCTTCGCGAACGATCATTTCCGGCGGCGGGGTCCAGCCGGGCCATTCCGCCTTGCGGCCGATCTTGACGACGCCGGACCAGCCGTAGCCTTCGCGGCCAACACCGATGCCGTAGCGCCGCGCCCGGTCGTCGCCTTCAATGAGGTAAAGATATTTGTTGTTGGTATCGATGATGATCGTGCCTGGTGCTTCATTGGTCACCAATCGCACGACCCGTCGCTGAAACTGCGGCTTGATCTGTCCCTGCGGCTGCATTGCCACGCGGACCACATCGGTGTGCGCAACTTGCGCAGCGTTAGGTGCGGAAGCGCTGAAGGCTGCCGCATCCGATGCCGCCAAAAGGCACGACATCACCATTCCCGCCGCCGCCGCGACCGGTAGTATTGATTTCATCCGTCATTCCCCTCTCGATTTACTCGGCGAGAAACTAACGAAACTTGCGAGAGGATCAAGATGAAATCGCTGAAAGACAAAGATCGAGCCGGTTGGGCGGCTGTCTGTTCCGCGTCCAAAAGAGCGTTATTGTCGATTTATATCAATGCTTACAATGGGGTTGCTGCGCCCGATTATGCCGTGCGCAGCAATCTTGGTAGCAATCACATCACTATAACGCGTGTCCCGACTTTTACACGATTGTAGAGATCGATCACGTCTTCATTGCGCAGACGGATGCAGCCGGAAGACACGGCGTTGCCGATCGTCCAGGGCGCATTGGTGCCGTGGATACGGTAGAGGGTAGAGCCGAGATACATGGCTCGGGCGCCGAGCGGGTTGGCTTCGCCGCCTTCCATGTGGGCCGGCAGATAGTGCCCCTTCGCGGCTTCACGCGACAACATTTCCGATGGCGGCGTCCAATCGGGCCATTCCTGCTTGCGGGTAATGGTATGGGCACCGGCCCATTCGAAGCCGGGTTTGCCGACGCCGACGCCGTAGCGCCGTGCCTTGCCGCCGTCCATCACCAGGTAAAGGAAGCGATCGTTGGTGTCGATGACGATGGTGCCCGGCCTCTCTTTTGTCTGGTAGTCGACGATCTGCGGCAGGAACTGCGGGTCGATTTGGCCGTGGACCGCCGGATATTGCGGCCGGACGACAGCGACCTGCTGCACGACGGGACGCGAAAACAGGCCGCGCGGCTGGACCACCCGCCGTACCTGCGGATTGGCGGCCTGGCTATCCGCCGGATCGTTCATCGGGTTGACGGCCTGACGCGCCATGGGGCGACCGGGATAGACGGCCGGCTGTACGCTGGCCCCGCCGAGCTGCATCACCCAAGGGGCGGTCAGATCGGGGCTGACGATGACAGGCGGACGCGACTGGTAACGATCGTCGGCGAAGGCGCTGGAAGCAAGCAGGCTCAAAGCGCCCACAGCAAATAAAATGCATTGTTTCATCATCGGACAAACTCTCTACAAACGGGCCGAGGATGGGCGTAATTGCGCCCGGTCAGGAACATGGTGCCACTTGCGCGCCAGCGAATGGTAAACATCTATTCATCAAAATGCCGCGAAGCCGATAAACCTTTGTCAGGGTTACCGCTTGGTTTGGAAAGACGGTTTGCAAGTGGTAAACCTTGAATCGGGATGACTTGCCTTCGAATCGTTCTCTCGATCTTAAGTATTTGATTGGCATGATCTTATCCGAAAGCTGCCCGCCAGTTTTCGGGATTGGGTTCTGAAACAGGGGACGAACTGCAACAATGGCCGGAACAGGCATCATCACCGGTGAGGATGGCAAGGACCGCTGCTTCTGGCACGGCAATCTGCTGGAGTATCAGCGCTACCACGATCAGGAATGGGGCCGGCCCGTCATCGACGACATCAGGCTTTTCGAAAAGATCTGCCTGGAGGGATTTCAATCCGGCCTGTCCTGGCTGACGATCCTGCGCAAGCGCGAGAATTTCCGCGCGGCCTTTGCCGATTTCGATTTCGAGAAAGTGGCGGAGTTCGGTGAGGCTGACATCGAGCGCTGCCTGGGCGATGCCGGCATCATCCGGCATCGCGGCAAGATCGTCTCCACCATCAACAATGCCCGCCGCGCCATCGAGTTGCGCCAGGAATTCGGCTCGCTCGCCCGGTATTTCTGGAGCCACGAGCCATCAGCCGAGGAGCGGCCGGCCTTTGTCGACTATCCGACCCTCGTCGCCAATCCAACGACTCCGGTCTCGGTGCGCATCTCGAAGGACCTGAAGAAACGCGGCTGGACCTTTGTCGGCCCCACCACGGTCTATGCCTTCATGCAGGCCATGGGCCTTGTCAACGATCACATCGAAGGCTGCTATTGCCGGAAAGAGGTGGAGGCGATGCGCAGTGCATTGGTACGGCCATGAAACGTCTGGTGCTTGCTTTTTCCCTGCTCACTTTCGCCCTGCTCGGCGGTCAGTTCGCCCATGCGCAGGACACCCAGAACGATGACAGCAGCCAGGGTGCCCAGCAGACGGCGCTTCCGCAAGTCGATCGCGGCGAGACCGTGGAAAAGCTTGGTTTCCCGGCCGTCCTGGAGAAATTGACGGGCTGGACGAAGTTCGGCAAGGGCAAGGTCTACACGCTGCCGCTCAAGAAGGGGCAGCATGTGCGGATCACCTTCAGCTCAAAGAGCAAATACGCCTATATGGCGATCTTCGATCTCTCCTCGAACGATGACGAATCCTTCTTCGGCACTGACGAAGATGGCATGGTCGCCGATGTCACCGTCAATGAGGACACGACATGGCTGATCAAGCCCTATTACTCCCGCGTCACCCGCCGCCGCGGCCTCGGCGCACCCTATGAAATCCTCATCGATCCCAATCCGTCGGCCACACAGCAATCGAACCAGCCGGCGGATCAGGCGCCGTCGCTATTTCCCAAAAGATCTTCGCAACCGCAGTAAGTTTTTCATTCGCAGGTTTTGAAGACCTTCAACCCAACCCGTCGATTACCCCTCGCAGCTCCCCCAGATGCTCGATCTTTCGAAATCTCGGCGCCTCGGTCGGTTCGGCGACATGTTCGAAGGCCCATGTGAGTTCGTGCGGTACGAAGACGCCGTAGCTGCCGGCGGCGAGCGCGGGCACGATGTCTGACTTCAGCGAGTTGCCGACCATCATCGCCCGTTCCGGCCCGTCGCCGACTTTGGAGAAGATGCGGCGATAGGTGGAGGCATTCTTGTCGGAGACGATTTCGATGGCATCGAAGAGGTCGCCGAGGCCGGATTGCGCAAGCTTGCGCTCCTGATCGAAAAGATCGCCTTTGGTGATCAGGACCAGCAGGTAGCTGCCCGTCAGAGCTTCCAATGTCTGCCGTACATTGGGAAGCGTTTCGACKGGATGGGCAAGCAGATCGCGGCCGATGTCGAGAATTTGCGCAATCACGGTCGTCGGCACTTCGCCCTTGGTGATCTCGATCGCCGTCTCGATCATGGACAGCGTGAAACCTTTGATGCCGAAGCCGTAATGATGCAGGTTGCGCTTCTCGGCTTCCAGCAGCCCTTGGGAAATGTTCTCGCTCTCGGCATAATCGGCAAGCAGTTCGATGAACTGTCGTTCCGTCAGACGATAGAATTGTTCGTTTTGCCAGAGCGTATCGTCGGCATCGAAGCCGATGGTGGTCAAGGGGCGTTGCGTCATGGACATTTCGTGCTCTTGCGGATTGCATGGATGCGAGAGTCTATCGCGCGCCGAAACGGAGGCAAGGGTGAAGCGCTGGTAACTGCATCGTGATCGGTGCCGGGTATCGCGTTGAAATCGAATTCCGGTGCATTATGTCGATGTTGTCTCGATGAAAGCGGTGCCAAGATCGCTCTTCGATGACCTTCTCCGGACCTCCCAAGGCAGCGCGGACGAGCGGCTGTCATGCCGAGGCCAATAGCCAAGAGACAAGAATTCACCGGCCGGAAGCCGCTTCCGGCGGATCACAAGGGATTTCTTCAAATGCGTTATAACCAACTCGGTAATACCGGCATGTTCGTCTCAGAACTTTGCCTGGGTACGATGACCTTCGGCGAAGCCAATCCCAGCAACAGCCTCTGGGGCTCGATAGCAGACGTCGATCAGGCGCTGGCCGACAAGATCGTAGAAGGCTCGCTCGCGGCCGGCGTCAACTTCATCGACACCGCCGACGTCTATTCCTTCGGCAATTCGGAAAAGCTGCTCGGCCAGGCCCTGAAGAACCTCGGCGTGCCACGCAAGGACGTCGTCATCGCCACTAAGGTCTATGGCGTCATGGGCGACAAGCCGAACGACCGCGGCGCGTCGCGCGGCCATATCATGGACTCGGTCCAAGCCAGCCTGGAGCGGCTGCAGACCGATCACATCGACCTCTATCAGATCCATGCCACGGACACAGTGACGCCGATCGACGAGACGCTGCGTGCGCTTGACGATCTCGTCTCTCGCGGACTGGTGCGGTATGTCGGCGTGTCCAACTGGCAGGCCTGGCGCATCGCCAAGGCGCTTGGCGTTTCCGAACGCCGCGGCTTTGCTCGGTTTGAGACGGTGCAGGCCTATTATTCCATCGCCGGCCGTGATCTGGAGCGCGAAATCGTGCCACTGATGGCGGAAGAAAAGCTMGGCCTGATGGTCTGGTCGCCGCTCGCCGGCGGTCTGCTTTCCGGCAAGTACGGCCCGGGCGCACCCGGTAATGGCGAGGGGCGCCGCGCCAGCTTCGACTTCCCGCCGGTTGACAAGGACCGCGCCTGGGCCTGCGTTGCCGCCATGCGCGACGTGGCGGAGAAACACGGTGCAAGCGTCGCCACCGTGGCGCTCGCCTGGATCCTGACAAAGCCTTTCGTCACCAGCATCATCATCGGCGCCAAGCGTCTCKACCAACTCGATCAGAACCTGGCCGCCGTCAAGCTGAAGCTCGATGCAGACGATCTCGCCAAGCTCGACGAGGTTAGCGCGCTGGCTGCGGAATATCCCGGTTGGATGCTCGCCCGCCAGGGTGTCCAGCGCGTGCCGCAGCCCTTCGAACCGAAGGCTTGAGCCGGTTCATGAATGAAACGCCGCCGTCTCGCATAGGTGAGGCGGTGGCGCCATTCATCGCGGCTCGATTGACACAGTCCAAGAAGCTCTAATCGCGACGAGAGGCGGTATGGATGTCGCCTCTGGCTCGGCTTTTACCCGACTTATTTACCGTGCTTCTTCAGCCAGGCGTTCATCTCCTTGATTTCGGCCTCCTGCGCCTTAATGACGCCTTCCGCCAATTTGCGCAGTTCCGGGTCCTTGCCGTATTTGAGTTCGATCTTGGCCATGTCGATGGCGCCTTGATGATGCGGGATCATGCCGCGGACGAAATCCGCGTCGGCGTCGCCGCTGTAGGTGATCATCATATCCTTATGCATCTTGCCCATGGCATCGTTGAATGCCTTGCTGGATGCGCCTTGGTTACCCATGGGCTTGCTCATATCCATGCCGGACATGTCGTCGGCGAAAGCGGGGATGGCAAGGGCGATAGCAAAAGCGCCGGCGAGAATGATGGACTTTGAAACAGGCATGAGAATTCCTTTCCGTTTTTGAACGGCATCTGAAGTCGTGTGCGGAAAAGTCCGCTGCGTTGTTGAATGGAAATCAGGAGCGTCAGGCGAAACGGGGGGGGCGGCGCTGTGGGAGCCGGTCGGGAATCATGCAGCCGTTGGCCATGCGTGGGCGCGGGATAGGAGAATGCCAGAGCCTTGCCATTATCCGCAGCAAGCGCCGGCGCGACCGCAAGGCAGGCGGCGCAGGAAGGCACATGCGCCATACCGTCGGCACAGGGATTGTCCGGTTTCTTGTCCGTGTGCATGGCCATGGAACCGTGATCCGTCATGCCGGACATATCAGCCATGGCGGTATGCATGCTCTTGCTGGAAATAGCCGGCATCGTCATCGCGGAATCGCAAATGGGACATTTCGCCAGCGCCGGCATGGCGCCGTAGAACAGCCAGGCAATGAGCATTGTCAGGATCGCGAAGAAGCGCATGAGCAAAAATCTAAATTTGTGGTCGCAAAAGGCAAGCGGAAATCGCGCTTAGCGATGGTTGGCAGCATATCGTGGCGCCAATTTGATCTCGCTCAGAATTTCGACGGGAGGAAATCTCACGCAATCGACAGCGTCGAAAGTCACGGTAAATCTCGCCGGCGTTTCCGCAGCCCATGTCAGCGCTGTTTCCGCCGATGCCATCGGTATTTTCATCGCGATCGTGCAATGAGGCTGCCAATGATCGGGCCGGTAGTGCTCATCACAGAGGGTGGGATCGATTTCCTGATGAATGGCATGGTGGGCGTGGCGCAAAGCGCTGTCGTCGACCGGACTCGCCCAAAGCACCAGCACATCGTTCCTGAAGTGCCGGATGCCTGAGAACTCCACCGAAATCGCCGGAATATTGTGAAAAGCCTTGGCAACGGCCTCGCAGAGGTGCTCAGGCAAGATATCTTCGTAGATGACAAAAGTCAGATGCGGAGGATAGCTCAGCCCTTGCATTGACGGCACAGTTTCGAAGGCGCCGGCTTGCCGCCACAGATCGAAGACGGGCAGCGCCGTGTTGTTGGTGCATTTCAGGCTGATCGCGTAGGGCATGGCTTCCACGTCCCAGTCATCTGCTTCTGTTGCTTTTGTCGGTTTTGACGGACAGCAGCATACAACAATCCTTGCCGCATCCCGCGCTATCCGCTAGTTAACCGCCACTGTTCTCGTACCGGATTATCCTGCAAATGAGCGATAAACAAAAGAAACCGCAAAAGCTCAAAGCCCGCCTGCCGCGTGGCTTTGTCGATCGTTCGGCGAGCGATATTCGCGCCGTCAACGAAATGACCGCCAAGATCCGGGCCGTGTACGAGCATTATGGTTTCGATCCCGTCGAAACGCCGCTGTTTGAATATACCGATGCGCTCGGCAAATTCCTGCCTGACAGCGATCGGCCGAACGAGGGCGTGTTTTCTCTGCAGGACGATGACGAGCAGTGGATGTCGCTGCGCTACGACCTGACGGCGCCGCTCGCCCGTCATGTCGCGGAGAATTTCAACGAGATCCAGCTTCCCTACCGCACCTATCGTGCCGGCTATGTTTTCCGCAACGAGAAGCCGGGTCCCGGCCGTTTCCGCCAGTTCATGCAGTTTGATGCCGATACGGTCGGCGCGCCGGGCGTGCAGGCCGATGCCGAAATGTGCATGATGATGGCCGACACGCTGGAGGCCTTGGGCATCAAGCGCGGCGACTATGTGATCCGCGTCAACAACCGCAAGGTCCTCGACGGCGTGCTCGAAGCGATCGGTCTTGGCGGCGACGACAAGGCCGCCCAGCGGCTGAACGTTCTGCGCGCCATCGACAAGCTCGACAAGTTCGGCCCGGAAGGGGTTGCACTGCTGCTTGGACCGGGGCGCAAGGACGAGTCCGGCGATTTCACCAAGGGTGCCGGGCTGGACGCGGATCAGATCGAAAAAGTGCTCTTCTTCGTCGGCATCAAGGATTATGCCGAAAGTGCTGTCCGGCTCGCTGAGCTTGTCGCCGGCACATCCAAAGGCGGCGAAGGCGTCGAGGAGCTGAACCTGATCGGTTCGCTGGTCACCAGCGCTGGCTATCATTCCGATCGTATCAAGATCGACCCGTCCGTCGTGCGTGGCCTCGAATATTACACCGGCCCGGTCTATGAGGCCGAGCTGTTGTTCGACGTGACCAACGAGAAGGGCGAAAAGGTCGTCTTCGGCTCCGTCGGTGGCGGCGGTMGTTATGACGGGCTCGTCTCGCGCTTCATGGGCCAGCCGGTGCCGGCCACTGGCTTCTCCATCGGCGTGTCGCGCCTGATGACGGCGCTGAAGAATCTCGGCAAGCTCGGCACGGAAGAGGTGATCGAACCCGTGCTCGTCACCGTCATGGATGGCGATGTCGAGGCCATGGGCCGCTACCAGCGCTTCACGCAGCAACTGCGCGCCGCCGGCATCCGTGCCGAAATGTTCCAGGGCAATTGGAAGAAGTTCGGCAACCAACTGAAATACGCCGATCGCCGCGGCTGCCCGATTGCCATCATCCAGGGCGGCGACGAGCGCGCCCAGGGCGTCGTACAGCTCAAGGACTTGATCGAAGGCAAGCGTCTCTCCGGCGAGATCGAGGACAATGCAAGCTGGCGCGAGGCCCGCGTTGCGCAGGAGACCGTGCCGGAAGCCGATCTGGTGGCCAAGGTGCTAGAGATTTTGGCAGCGCAGGCGGAAGATCGGAAGAGGGCGGGATAAATGCCCCTGATCAACCTCCCCGATTTCGCCGGCGATCTCCTGGCTGAGTTTGCCGGCCGCCGGACCGAACGGGTCGATACGCCGATCATCCAGCCGGCCGAACCGTTCCTCGACATGGCGGGCGAAGATCTTCGCCGGCGTATCTTCATGACAGAAAGCGAAACCGGCGCCAGCCTTTGCCTGCGTCCGGAATTTACGATCCCCGTCTGCCTGCGCCATATCGAGACCGCGACKGGCACACCGAAGCGCTATTCCTATCTCGGCGAAATCTTCCGCCAGCGTCGCGAAGGCGGCAATGAATTCTATCAGGCGGGGATAGAGGATCTTGGCGACCGCGATATCGCCGGCGCCGACGCCCGCCTCATTGGCGATGCCATCGGCATTCTCAACCGGCTTGTGCCGGGCAAGGCGCTCTCCGTGACGCTCGGCGATCAAGCCGTGTTCGAGGCGGTCGTACAGGCGCTCGGTCTGCCCTCCGGCTGGCAGAAACGGCTGATCCATGCTTTCGGCAATATGACGCATCTCAAAACGCTGTTGGCACGGCTCGCAAGCCCGCAGCCGGTGACCGGCCTTGATCCGCATGTGCTGGACTTTCTGACGCGCGGCGACGAGCAGGGGCTGGTCACGCATATCGACAGCACCATGAAGGCGACCGGCTATTCCACCAATGCCAGCCGCTCGCCATTGGAGATCGCTCGCCGTCTCCGCGAAAAGCTGGTCCTTTCGGAAACCCATCTCGATGATGCGGCTTTCGGTGTCCTGGAGGAATTCCTGTCGCTCAGCCTGCCGCTCGCCGATGCATCTTCGGCGCTGGCCGGCTTTGCCGATGCGGCCGGGCTGAAACTGGGCACGGCGCTTGAGCGTTTCGATGCCCGCGTCGCGGCTCTTGCCAATGCCGGCGTCGATGCTTCCCGGATCGAGTATCGCGCCGCCTTCGGTCGTCCGCTCGACTATTACACCGGTCTCGTCTTCGAGGTGATGGTGGAAGGATCGCCGGCAGTGCTCGCTGGTGGCGGCCGTTTTGACCGATTGCTGACACTGCTCGGCGCGAAGGACCACATCCCAGCCGTCGGCTTCGCGCTCTGGCTCGACCGGATCGAAACTGCGAGGGCCGCCTGATGACCATCACCATTGCGCTTCCCTCCAAGGGTCGCATGAAGGACGACTGCTCCGATATCTTCGCACGCGCCGGCATGCCCATCATTGCCGTCGGCAATGACCGCTCCTATCGCGGTCGTGTCGAAGGCTGGGACGATGTCGAGGTCGCTTTCCTCTCTGCTTCCGAAATCTCGCGCGAGATCGGCAATGGCAGCGTCGATTTCGGCGTCACCGGCGAGGATCTGGTGCGTGAGGGCTTGGCCGATGCTGATCGGCGCGTCGAGTTCTGCGCCCGCCTCGGCTTCGGTCATGCCGACGTCGTGGTTGCCGTTCCGGATATCTGGCTCGATGTCGATACCATGGCCGATCTTGGCGACGTCGCTGCCGATTTCCGCGCGCGGCGCGGCCGCAGGCTGACGATCGCCACCAAATATTGGCGGCTGACGCAGCAGTTCTTCTCCAGCCAGCACGGTATCCAGCTCTATCGCATCGTCGAAAGCCTCGGCGCCACGGAAGGGGCGCCTGCCGCCGGCTCTGCAGATATCATCGTCGATATCACCTCGACCGGTTCGACGCTGAAGGCGAACCATTTGAAGGTGCTTTCCGACGGCACGATCCTGCGCTCCGAGGCCTGCCTCGTCCGCGCGCGCAAGGAGAGCCACGAGAGCGATCCCTTGGTTCAGCGCATCATCGATGCCGTGCGCGCCGCGCTCTGATATCTCCTGCTCTGTTCAATGATACGAAAAAGCCCGCCGGGGAACCGGCGGGCTTTTCATGCTTGGGAGGTCTTGCGCAATCAGGCGGCTGCGTAGGCACCGCGGCGTGCGTCGAGCGAATAGACGCCCGGGCCGTTGGTGGCGAGCATGACGTAGGCGCCGGCGAGCGTGATGTTCTTCAGGAAGTTGACGAAGTTCAGGCCATTGATCCAGCCATTGGCGGCCGCCGGGAAATCCGGAACGTTGACGGTCGGCAGATGGAAGACGATGCCGGTGAAGACACAGAAAACGGCGAGCAGCCAGCCGACGATGCGGATCTGGAAGCCGATGAGAACGCAGACGCCGGTGACGAATTCGAAGGCGCCGGCAAGATAGGTGAGCAGCGTAGCGGCCGGCATGCCGGCGCCGGCGATCATGCCAGCGGTGCCAGTCGGATCGGTCAGCTTGCCGAAGCCAGCGAAGATGAACATGAAGGCGAGCAGGATGCGCGCCACGAGGATGATGATGTTATTGGTGTTGGACATGACGGTCTCCAGTAAAGGTGGCGGGTGCCGAGTGACAATTCCTGGGATCCCTTATTTGCGATTTTCGTGAGATTGGAAAGATAAACAAAAGCGTACGATTAGTTCACAATTGTTGAACAATCTCCTGCGGCTGGCACTCTTCCCATATGCCCGATATCGGCTATGTTGGCGCGAATTTATTCGCCAAATCATGATCTTCAGAAGGAAGCCCTATGGCCGATCTGTCTTCATTTCCGATCACGAAGCGCTGGCCTGCCAGCAATCCGGATATCGTCCAGCTTTACTCGCTGCCAACACCAAACGGCGTCAAAGTATCGATTGCGCTCGAAGAACTTGGCCTTCCCTATGAGCCGCATCTGATTTCCTTCAGCACGAACGACCAGAAGTCGCCGGAATTCATCTCGCTCAACCCGAACGGCCGCATCCCGGCGATCATCGATCCCAACGGCCCTGACGGCAAGCCGATCGGCCTGTTCGAATCCGGTGCGATCCTCGTCTATCTCGCCGAAAAGACCGGCAAGCTGATGTCCAGGGACGCGGCCGGGCGTTATGAAACGCTGCAATGGGTATTCTTCCAGATGGCGGGCATTGGTCCGATGTTCGGTCAGTTCGGCCACTTCTTCAAATTCGCCGCCGACAAGGTCGCCAACAATCCCTATCCGGTCGAACGGTATCGCGATGAAGCCAAGCGCCTGCTGAGCGTCTTGGAAAGCCGCTTGCAGGGCCGCCAGTGGATCATGGGCGACGAATACACCATCGCCGACATTGCCACCTTCCCGTGGGTCCGGGGCGTCGACGTCTTTTATGGCGGCCGGGAGGTTCTCGAACTCACAAGTTTCCCCGCGGTCATGGATTGGCTTGAACGTGCCATCGCCCGCCCGGCGAGCCAGCGCGGGCTGAATATTCCGAAGCGGGATTGATGGGCTTAAGGCAGGTCAGGCGCGTCCAACTTTGCCGCGCTTGTGTGCCTGGCCCCTAACCCTCTCCCCGCCTTGCGGGGCGAGGGGATCGATCCGAATTTTCAATAGGGTTTCTTCGACAGATACGAAGCCGATGGGCTCCCTCTCCCCGCACGAGCGGGGAGGGGGTGGGGGTGAGGKGCCAGGCACAGAGATGAGGCGGTGACAGACCTCACCTGACTGTCATCAACAACGATGCCCTATTGCCGGCTCGCCAACTGGCTGCCMGGCTCGAGTTTGAAGCGCGGAAACAGGAAGACGCCCACCATGCTACCGGCATGTTTTCCTTCCGCGCCGATAGATTCACCGACGCAGAAGATAGGTTGGCGATGCCCGCCGACGCCGAGTGCGGTGGTGGAGTAGCAGAAGCTGGAGGATGCGGTTGCTGCCTGCTCGAACAGGTCGAGGATGCGGGCGCGGTCATGGGCTTCGTAGCAATGCATCAGGCTCAACAGGCCGCATTCGGACGAGGTCAACCCATGCAGCATGGTGCCCCATTGACCAAGCTTGATGACGCCGCTCGATAAATCGCCGGTCCAACCTTCGGAAACGCAGAACTGCGCCAGAAGATCAGGGCCATGTCCGCTAAACTCCAACGACCCCGGAGCGAAAGGCGCGGCAAGATTGGCTTTGGCGATCTTGAACAAGATATTCCCCACCCTGAGGCGCGGGTTCCCCTGCGCGCGCTTCAACCGAATTTCATGCATTATGGGGCGGAGCGCCGCTCTGCATGTTGCACAGCTATGGACCGGCAAAACCCCACCTTCGCCGAATCCATTCACGCCCAGGCGTGCTTCCGGATCGTCAATTCAATCTATCAAGTCATTTCAAGTAATGAAGCTACGCGCGCAATCTATATAAAAGGTTAGGATCACGCTTTGTTGCGGCTAACGCGAAACAAAAACAAGTAAAATTTACGTGCTCTGCAACAATCCCTCGAACATCATTGCGCTGCGATTTATAGGGGCTTTTATAAAAACGGCAATGGGGCAATTTGCGTAAATTTGCATAGTTGCAATATCTTTTGAAACTTGCGTGGCAGCCGGTTCAACATAAATGAAAAGGGCGGCCCGAGAGCCGCCCTTCGTCAATTCCGGATGCCGGATTGAACAGTCGTAATAAGGCTAATGCCTTATCACATCATGTCCATTCCACCCATGCCGCCCATGCCGCCCGGCATAGCCGGAGCGTCCTTCTTCGGCAGCTCGGCGATCATGGCTTCGGTGGTGATCAGCAGCGAAGCAACCGAAGCTGCGTCCTGCAGAGCCGTGCGAACGACCTTGACCGGGTCGACGATGCCCATGGAGATCATGTCGCCATAGACGCCCGTCTGAGCGTTGTAGCCCCAGTTGTCTTCGTTCTTGTCGAGGATCTTGCCGACAACGATGGAAGCTTCATCACCAGCGTTTTCAGCGATCTGGCGGCAAGGAGCCTGCAGAGCGCGACGGACGATGTTGACGCCGGCTTCCTGATCGTCGTTTTCACCCTTGACGGAGATCTTGACGGAGGAACGCAGCAGAGCTGTGCCGCCGCCCGGTACGATGCCTTCCTGAACAGCAGCGCGCGTCGCGTTGAGAGCGTCGTCGATGCGATCCTTCTTTTCCTTCACTTCGACTTCCGTCGAACCGCCAACGCGGATAACGGCAACGCCGCCAGCGAGCTTGGCAAGACGTTCCTGCAGCTTTTCGCGGTCGTAGTCGGAGGTGGTTTCTTCGATCTGAGCCTTGATCTGGGCAACGCGGCCTTCGATGTCGGACTTGGCGCCAGCGCCGTCGACGATCGTGGTGTTTTCCTTGGAGATCGAAACCTTCTTGGCGCGGCCGAGCATGTCGAGGGTGACAGACTCGAGCTTGATGCCGAGATCTTCGGAGATGACAGTGCCGCCCGTCAGGATGGCGATGTCTTCCAGCATGGCCTTGCGGCGATCGCCGAAGCCCGGAGCCTTGACGGCAGCAATCTTCAGACCACCGCGCAGCTTGTTGACGACGAGCGTTGCGAGAGCTTCGCCTTCGACGTCTTCAGCGATGATGAGCAGCGGCTTGCCGGTCTGAACGACGGCTTCGAGAACCGGGAGCATGGCCTGCAGGTTCGAGAGCTTCTTCTCGTGCAGGAGGATGAACGCGTCCTCGAGGTCGGCGATCATCTTTTCCGGGTTGGTCACGAAGTAGGGGCTGAGGTAGCCGCGGTCGAACTGCATGCCTTCGACGACTTCGAGTTCGGTTTCAGCGGTCTTGGCTTCTTCAACCGTGATGACGCCTTCGTTGCCGACCTTCTGCATGGCTTCAGCAATATCGAGACCGATCTGCTTTTCGCCGTTTGCCGAGATCGTGCCGACCTGTGCGACTTCTTCCGAAGTGTTGATCTTCTTGGCCTTGGCCTGGAGATCCTTGACGACTTCAGCAACGGCGAGGTCGATACCGCGCTTCAGGTCCATCGGATTCATGCCGGCTGCAACAGCCTTGGCGCCTTCGCGAACGATGGCCTGGGCGAGAACGGTTGCGGTCGTGGTGCCGTCGCCGGCGATGTCATTGGTCTTCGAAGCAACTTCGCGGACCATCTGAGCGCCCATGTTTTCGAACTTGTCTTCGAGTTCGATTTCCTTGGCGACGGTGACGCCGTCCTTGGTGATGCGCGGAGCGCCGAAGGACTTGTCGATAACGACGTTACGACCCTTCGGGCCGAGCGTGACCTTCACTGCGTCAGCGAGGATGTCGACGCCACGAAGCATCTTTTCGCGGGCGCTGCGGCCGAATTTTACTTCTTTAGCTGCCATGTTTGAAACTCCTGAATTCGCGTTGTCCGGGTTTATGGCCCGTCAGCTTTATCGGAAAAGGGGAAATCGGCCGGATTAGCCGATGATGCCCATGATGTCGGCTTCCTTCATGATCAGAAGGTCTTCGCCGTTGAGCTTGACTTCGGTGCCGGACCACTTGCCGAACAGAACGCGATCGCCAACCTTGACGTCGAGTGCTACGACCTTGCCGGATTCATCGCGGGCGCCAGAGCCGACGGCGACGATTTCGCCTTCCTGCGGCTTTTCCTTGGCGGTGTCCGGAATGATGATGCCACCCTTGGTCTTTTCTTCCGACTCGACGCGACGAACGACGACACGGTCATGAAGGGGGCGGAAATTGGTGCTTGCCATTGTCTAATCCCTCGATCAAATGACATTCACGGATCAGCGGGGGATCCGTATGGGGCTTTGTTAGCACTCTGCCTTAGCGAGTGCTAGCGGACGGTGATTTAGGATTGGCCGCTAAACGAGTCAAGAATGTGTCCGTGAATTTTTTCGGACAGCTCTTCGTTGACTTGCCGCGGCTTTTGCCGGAAAATCTGAAGTATGGGGTTTGCGAATACCCCACGAGGCGTCATGCCGGAGTTTCGCGTCCATCTCTTTTGGAAGGGACGTAACATGACTTCGTTCAACGCCATCACCCCCGAAAAGCTTCTTCGTCTGCTCGGTACGCCGAAAGCGCCCGCCATATTGGACGTTCGCGACACCGATGATTTCGATGCCGATCCTTATCTGCTGCCGGCCTCGCGACGCCGGGATCATGAGAACGTCGAGGCTTGGGCCGCCGAATTTCGCGACCGAAATGTCGTCTGCCTCTGTCAGCATGGCGGCAAGCTCAGCGAAGGCGTCGCCGCCTGGCTGCGGTTGGCCGGCGCTGCGGCGGAAATCCTCGATGGTGGCCTCGATGCCTGGCGGGCAGCCGGATTGCCATTGATCCCTGTTTCGATCCTGCCCGGGGCCAATGCGTCGGGTGCAACCGTGTGGGTGACCCGCGCCCGGCCGAAGATCGATCGCATCGCCTGTCCTTGGCTGATCCGCCGTTTCATTGATCCCGGCGCGTCGTTTCTCTTTGTCACGCCGCAGGAAGTCGACGGTGTTGCCGAACGTTTCGGCGCGACGCCCTTCGACGTGGAGGGGGTATTTTGGAGCCATCGCGAGGAGGAATGCACTTTCGATACGATGGTCAAGGAATTCCGGCTCGAACTCCCGGCGCTTCATCATCTTTCCCGCATCGTCAGGGGCGCCGATACCAACCGGCCCGATCTCGAACCGCAGGCGGCCGGCTTGCTTGCGATTTCGCTCGGACTGTCGCGTATGTACGCTGACGACATCGAACAGTTGGATGCAGGCATGTTGTGTTATGACGCGCTTTATCGCTGGGCGCGCGACGCGACGCAGGAAAAGCATGATTGGGTCTCGCATGGAGCTAAAAGATCGTGAGCGAAACCGTTTTGGTTGACGCTCTCGCCGCGCCTCCCTCCCTCAGCGAGGCCACACGCATATGGGCGCGCATCGGCGTATTGAGCTTCGGCGGCCCGGCCGGGCAGATCGCGTTGATGCATCGCATCCTGGTCGATGAGAAGCGTTGGATCGATGAAGAGCGCTTTTTACATGCGCTGAGCTATTGCATGCTGCTACCGGGCCCCGAGGCACAGCAGCTCGCCACCTATATCGGCTGGCTGCAGCACGGCATCCGCGGCGGTCTGATAGCCGGGCTCCTGTTCATCCTACCGGGCTTCGCCGTCATCCTGGCGCTATCGGCCTTCTACGCCGTGTTTCACGATACAACCCTGCTTGCGACCGTCTTTTTCGGCATCAAGGCCGGCGTGCTGGCGATCGTGCTGCAGGCGCTGATCCGGCTGAGCAGCCGGGCCTTGAAGACGCGGTTCCATATCGCGGTCGCGATCGCAAGCTTCGTTCTGCTCTTCGTCTTTGACCTGCCATTTCCGTTGGTGGTGCTTTTGGCCGGCCTCTCGGGCTATAGCCGCGTGCTCTATCGGGCTTACCAGGATGACCACTGGCGGCCGCGGTTGCCGCGGCCTGCCGTCGCCAATATCGGCATTGGAGCGCTGCGAAGTGACCGCCTGCGGACCGCCATTATCACACTCTTATGCTGGCTGGTGATCTGGCAGGCGCCGCTGTTGCTGATCCAAGCCATAGATGGTCCGAGGGACATCATCGCCGAAACGCTCAGCGGCGGAAGCAATGTCTTCGGCACCATCTTCTCCTTTTTTTCCCGCATGGCCGTCGTTACCTTCGGCGGTGCCTATGCCGTGCTTGCCTATGTCGCGCAGACCGCCGTCCAGCATTACGCCTGGCTGCGGCCGGGAGAGATGCTGGATGGTTTGGCGCTGGCGGAGACGACGCCGGGACCGCTGATCTTGGTTCTCTGTTTCGTTGGCTTCATCGCCGGCTTCCGGAACCCCTTCGGCTTCGATCCGTTGACCGCTGGCTTCCTCGGCGCCGGCCTCACGGCATGGGCGACTTTCACGCCGAGCTTCCTTTTCATTTTCGCCGGCGCCCCTTTCATCGAGCGGCTGCGCGGTCATTCTGGCCTGTCGGCGGCTCTTGCCGCGATCACGGCTGCGATCGTCGGCGTCATGGCCAATCTGTCGGTTTGGTTCGGCCTGCATGTGCTCTTCGCCGATACCGGGCGGCTCATTCTTTTGAGCCATCGCGTGAAGATTCAGGGTGGCGACTATGCGAATGTTCCGATCGCTGCCGTCGCCTGGCCAGCCTGGGTTACCTTGGATATTTCCGCGCTTTTGCTTTTCATTCTCGCCATTGTGCTGGTCTTCCGTCAGCGGGCAGGGGTGGCAACCGTGCTTGGCATATCTGCCTTGGTCGGTTGCCTGCTGCGCTTCGCGGGATGAAACGAACGCAGTTTGTGTGCGATGCAAAAACCTGAGCTCCGCTCTTGTAATTTGCCGGCCGGTTTGCGATGTCAGCCCGTGATTTCTTTGACCACGAGGACTGCATGGGCCAGCGTATCGAAAGCTTCCGCGAGATCGGCAAACTTTATGACGTCGCGCTCTGCGATGTCTGGGGTGTGCTGCACAACGGCGTCTCCGTCTATAAGGACGCGCCGGTTGCGCTGGAAGCTGCACGGGCCGAAGGACTGACGGTCGTCCTCATCACCAATTCTCCCCGCGTGGCGCCGAAGGTGGTCCAGCAACTGCGGGAGATCGGCGTTCCCGACAGTGCCTATGACCGCATCGTCACCTCCGGCGACGTTACCCGCCGCCTAATTGCCGAGGGTCCGAAAAAGGTATTTCTGCTCGGTCCCGAGCGCGACATCGCCATCATCGAGGGGCTGGATGTCGTGCGCGTCGAGGCTGAAGAGGCCGAGAGCATCGTCTGCACCGGCTTTTTCGATGACGAAACCGAGACCCCCGACGACTATACCGACATGCTGAAGGCCTGGTCGGCCCGTAATGTGCCGTTGATCTGCGCCAATCCCGATCTCGTTGTCGAGCGTGGCCACCGCATGATCCCCTGCGCCGGCGCCATGGCCGCTTATTACGATCGGCTCGGCGGCGAGACGCGGATTGCCGGCAAACCGCATCAGCCGATCTACGATGCCTCGATTGCTGCCGCCCGCGAAGCGCGCGGCGAGTTCCCGCTGTCGCGCGTTGTCGCCATCGGTGACGGCATGCCGACCGATGTGCGCGGCGCGCTCGATTACGGCCTCGATCTTCTTTATATAAGCCATGGCATTCATGCCCGCGAATATGTTGTCGACGGTCACACCGACGAGGCAGCGCTTGGCGCCTTTCTGGCGCGCGAACAGGCGTCGCCGAAGTGGTGGATGCCGCGCCTTGTCTGAGGAGAGTGGTAGCCGATGACGGTTTTCCATCGCAATGAGACCCGCGAACCGCTGCCGGATAATCTCAAAGGCGGCGTCATTGCCATCGGCAATTTCGACGGCGTGCATCGCGGCCATCAATCCGTACTCGATCGCGCGCTGGAAATCGCCAGGGAGCGCGGCGTGCCGGCGCTGGTTCTGACCTTCGAGCCGCATCCGCGAACCGTCTTCAAGCCCGATCAGCCTGTTTTTCGCCTGACGCCGGCGCCGTTGAAGGCGCGCCTCCTGGAGGCAATCGGCTTCAATGCCGTCATCGAATATCCCTTCGACCGTGCCTTTTCGCAGCGTTCCGCCGACGAATTTGTCCATTCGATTCTGATCGACTGGCTGCATGCGTCGGAAGTGGTCACCGGCTTCGATTTTCATTTCGGCCATGACCGCCAGGGCGGCCCGGCTTTCCTGATGAACGCCGGCAGCAAAAACGGCTTCGGCGTCACGCTGATCGATGCTTACCGCGATGAAAATGCCGAGGTGGTCTCGTCAAGCCGCATCCGAGAACTGCTGGCGGAAGGCGAGGTGGCGGAGGTCGCAGGTCTGCTCGGCTATCGCTACACAGTCGAAGCAGAGGTCATCGGCGGCGAAAAACTCGGCCGCTCGCTTGGTTTCCCGACTGCCAATATGCGGTTGCCACCCGAGGTGCAGTTAAAGGCCGGCATCTACGCTGTGCGCTTCCGCGCCGCCGACGGCGTCATTCGCGATGCAGTAGCCAGCTATGGCCGGCGCCCGACGGTGACCGACAATGGCGCGCCGCTGCTCGAAACCTTCGTGTTCGACTTCAGCGGCGATCTCTATGGCCAGGTCTGCTCCGTCTCCTTCTTCGGCTATCTCCGGCCCGAACTGAAGTTCGACGGCCTCGACCCGCTGGTCGCCCAGATCAGGAAGGACGAGGAAGAGGCGAGGGCGCTCCTCGCCGGCGTGCGGCCACTTGGGGACATCGACCTGTTCATCGCCTTTTCTTGAGCGCCACGTTCGCAGGGCAGCAGCACAGCCTGTTGGGCCAGCTCCGATCGGCTTTTCTATACCTTGCGGCGGCTGATCCCTCTTTCTTTCCATGCAAAAAGCGCCTATGAACCGCCAACCATGACCCAATTTCGGCTGAGCCCATCGATACGAATTATTGGCCCGGCCTTCCGCGCGCTGTAAGTTGCCGGAAGGTCCGGGTTTTGGGCGCCTGTTCCCGAGGCGCTTTCCGCCGCCGAAAAATCCCCATATGGCTGCGCCTTTCCGGCGCAAAACGCCCGAGACGCCGAGGCAATTGTCAGAACAATGACCGATACCGCTGAAAAGATCGACTATTCGAAAACCCTTTACCTGCCCGAGACCGACTTCCCGATGCGCGCCGGCCTGCCGCAAAAGGAGCCGGAGCTGGTCAAGCGCTGGCAGGAAATGGACCTCTACAAGAAGCTGCGCGCTTCGGCCGCCGGGCGCGAAAAATTCGTGCTGCATGACGGCCCGCCCTATGCCAACGGCAACATCCACATCGGCCACGCGCTCAACAAGATCCTCAAGGACGTCATCACCCGCTCGTTCCAGATGCGCGGCTATGACAGCAATTATGTTCCGGGTTGGGACTGCCACGGTCTGCCGATCGAATGGAAGATCGAGGAAAAATACCGCGAGAAGGGCAAGAACAAGGACGAGGTTCCGGTCAACGAATTCCGCCAGGAATGCCGTGACTTCGCCGCCGGCTGGATCAAGATCCAGTCCGAGGAGTTCAGGCGCCTCGGCATCACAGGGGATTTCGACAATCCCTATCTGACGATGAACTTCCATGCGGAATCCCGCATCGCCGGCGAACTCTTGAAGATCGCCCGCAGCGGCCAGCTCTATCGAGGCTCCAAGCCGATCATGTGGTCCGTGGTCGAGCGTACAGCGCTGGCGGAAGCCGAAGTCGAATATGCCGATGTCGAGAGCGACACGATCTGGGTGAAGTTCCCAGTCGTCGAAGGTCCGGCCGCACTTGCCGGTGCTTTCGTCGTTATCTGGACGACCACGCCCTGGACGATCCCCGGCAACCGGGCGATCTCCTATTCGTCGCGTGTGTCCTACGGCCTCTACGAAGTGACGGAAGCCGCGAACGATTTCGGCCCGCGTCCGGGCGAAAAGCTGATCTTTGCCGACAAGCTTGCCGAGGAATCCTTTGCCAAGGCGAAGCTGCAGTACAAGCGCCTGCGCGACGTGACTGCCGACGATCTGGCTGCGATCACCTGCGCCCATCCGCTGGCCTCGCTCGGCTACGACTTCAAAGTTCCGTTGCTCGACGGCGATCATGTCACCGACGATGCCGGTACTGGTTTCGTGCATACGGCTCCCAGCCACGGCCGCGAGGACTTCGATGCTTGGACGAGCCATGCCCGCCAGATTGAAGCGCGTGGCATCTCCTCCCGCATCCCGTTCCCGGTCGATGACGCCGGCTTCTACACCGCCGATGCCCCCGGCTTCGAAGGCGGCCGCGTCATGGATGACAATGGCAAGAAGGGCAATGCCAACGAGCTGGTCACCAAGGCCCTGATCGAGACGAACACGCTGTTCGCGCGGGGGAGGCTGAAGCATTCCTATCCGCATTCCTGGCGTTCGAAGAAGCCGGTCATCTTCCGCAACACGCCGCAATGGTTCGTCTATATGGACAAGGACCTTGCCGATGGCACGACGCTGCGTTCGCGCGCCCTCAAGGCGATCGACGATACGCGTTTCGTGCCCGCCGCCGGCCAGAATCGCCTGCGCGCTATGATTGAGCAGCGCCCGGACTGGGTTCTGTCGCGCCAGCGCGCCTGGGGCGTGCCGATCTGCATCTTCGTCGATGACGATGGCCAGATCCTGCAGGACGAGGGCGTCGACGTCCGCATCCTCGAGGCCTTCGAGAAGGAAGGCGCCGATGCCTGGTTTGGCGAAGGTGCGCGCGAGCGCTTCCTCGGCGAAAAGGCCAATGAGCCGTGGACGCAGGTCATGGACATCCTCGATGTCTGGTTCGACTCGGGCTCGACCCACACCTTCACGCTGGAAGACCGTCCGGACCTGAAATGGCCGGCGGACCTCTATCTCGAAGGCTCGGACCAGCATCGCGGCTGGTTCCATTCGTCGCTGCTCGAAAGCGCTGCAACGCGCGGCCGCGCGCCTTACGACACCGTTCTCACCCATGGTTTCACCATGGACGAGAAGGGCGAGAAAATGTCGAAGTCCAAGGGCAACGTCACCTCGCCGCAGGAGGTGATGAAGGATGCCGGCGCCGACATTCTGCGCCTGTGGGTCATGACATCGGACTATGCCGAGGATCTGCGCGTCGGCAAGACGATCATCCAGACCAACATCGACGCCTACCGCAAGCTGCGCAACACTATCCGCTGGATGCTCGGCACACTCGCGCATGATAAGGGCGAGGTGATAGCCCCTGCCGATATGCCGGAGCTGGAACAGCTCATGCTGCACCGTCTTGCGGAACTCGACGAGCTGGTGCGCGAAAGCTATGACGCCTTCGACTTCAAGCGCATCGCCCGTGCTCTCATCGATTTTTCGAATGTCGAGCTTTCGGCCTTCTATTTCGATGTCCGCAAGGATACGCTTTATTGCGACGCGCCGTCGAGCCTGCGCCGCCGTGCAGCGCTGGCCGTCATCCGCACGATCTTCGATTGCATGGTGACCTGGTTGGCGCCGATGCTGCCGTTCACGACGGAAGAAGCGTGGCTGTCGCGTAATCCACAGGCCGTCTCGGTGCATCTCGAACAGTTCGTCACCATTCCCAGCGAATGGAAGAACGAGGTGCTGGCCGAGAAGTGGAAGAAGATCCGCGCCGTGCGCAGCGTCGTCACCGGCGCTCTGGAAATCGAGCGCAAGGACAAGCGCATCGGCTCCTCGCTGGAAGCCGCGCCCGTCGTCCATATCGCCGATCCGGAGCTGCTGAAGGTGCTGGAAGGTCAGGATTTCGCGGAAATCTGCATCACCTCCGATATCACCATCAAGGGCGGCGAAGGCCCCTCCGATGCGTTCMGTCTGGATGACGCCGCCAGGGTGACCGTCGTGCCGAAGCTGGCCGAAGGCCGCAAGTGCGCACGCTCCTGGCGCATCACCACCGATGTCGGTTCCGACCCGGAATATCCCGAGGTTTCGGCGCGCGATGCGGCCGCCTTGCGCGAGTTGATGGCTGTCAACTGAAGAAAATTACCGGATGAATTGCCTTTGGGGCGTTCATCCGGTAAAAGCTGCCTGAAAATGGCCCGATTTTGGCGGCAGTTGCCGTGAATGGGGTTCTGCGATAGTTGTACCGGCTTGGCTGGGAAGGGTATTCATGAGAGCGATGCATAGGGTTCGTGTCGGCGTCAGCTTGGCGGCACTCGTGATTGGCTGCGGTCTGATGTCCGGCTGCATGAGCAGCCCGCGTTACGGCACGGACAAGACGGCCGGCGAGCAGCTCTTCGACGACATCAGCGACATCGCTTCCGTTTCGGCCGCCACGCCGAAGGACAAGGGTGTAAAATATCCGAACCGTCCGGGCCTGGTGCTTCCCGCCGACAAGGACAGGGAAAGCCTGACCTCGCCGCAGCAGTCGCTCGCCAGCAAGGATAATCCGGCCTGGCTGGAATCGCCGGAAGATTCGCGCAAGCGTCTGGCGGACGAAGCCGATCAGAACAAGAACAATGTCAACTATCGCTCTCCGCTCGCTCAGGCCGACAGCGGCCGCAACCGTGTGAGCGAAGCGCAGCAGACGGCCGCCTATCGCGCCGCGCGCCAGGATCAGGACGGCACCTATATCGATCAGCGCCGCTACCTGATCGACCCGCCGCAGCAATATCGTCAGGTCACCGATGAGGCAGCGCTGAACGATCTCGGCACACCCGAGAGCAAGAAGGAAAAGCAGCGCAAGAAGGACGCCGAGGCCGCGCAGCAGTCCAACAACAGCAGTTGGTGGAAGCCTTTCCAATAAGTCTTTTCTAGCTGTGGCGGCGGTCAAAACCGCCGCTTTTTAGAACAATTCCAGGAAAAGTGCGAATCGGTTTTCCGTCCGGAATGCGTAAAAGCAAAGGAATAGAGCGGGAAAGCGATTCCGCGAAACGCTGAGCCACTCTAGTCTTCTATACGCTTTTGCTGGAAGAATTCCCTGAGAATGTCGGCCGCATCTTGCTCGGCCATGCCCGAATAGACGTCCGGTGCGTGGTGGCAGGTCGGCTGGCGATAGAAGCGCACGCCGTTATCGACCCCGCCGCCCTTCGGATCTTCCGCGCCGTAATAGAGGCGGCGGATGCGAGCAAATGAGATGGCGGCCGCGCACATGGTGCATGGCTCCAGCGTCACATAAAGATCGGCACCCGTCAGCCGCTCCTGGCCGAGTGACACGCAGGCCATGCGGATCACGGCGATTTCGGCATGTGCGGTGACGTCGTTGAGTTCCCGGGTGCGGTTGCCGGCCTTGGCGACGACGGCATGGTCGAGCACGAGGACGGCCCCGATCGGCACTTCACCACGCGCGCCGGCGCTTCGCGCTTCGGCGAGCGCCAGCTCCATGAAGTGATTTGTATTCACCATTTAAGATTTTCCACTTAACCGCGGGGGCGTGACCTGATAGGAACACGCCTTAAAAATTCAGGCAAACAACAAATGACAATGAATGACAAGCCCAAGCGGCCTGGGTCCAAACCCTTTACCCGCGATGCCAAGACGAAGCCGGCGAAGTCACGCGACGACGCCAAGCCGATGAAGGCTGCGCCCGCCAAAGTGGCGGCAGAGGCAGACGGCGGAGATGGAAAAGCCGAGCGCATTTCCAAGGTGATGGCGCGCGCCGGCGTGGCATCGCGCCGCGACATCGAGCGCATGATCATGGACGGCCGCGTGACGCTGAACGGCGTGCTGCTGGATACGCCGGTCGTCAACGTGACGCTCGCCGACAAGATCGAAGTGGATGGCGTACCGATCCGCGGCATCGAGCGCACGCGCCTGTGGCTTTATCACAAGCCGGCCGGCCTGGTGACCACCAATGCCGATCCGGAAGGGCGTCCGACGGTCTTCGACAATCTGCCGGAAGAGCTGCCGCGCGTCATGTCGATCGGTCGTCTCGACATCAACACCGAAGGCCTGCTGTTGCTGACCAATGACGGCGGCCTTGCCCGCGTTTTGGAACTGCCGACCACCGGCTGGCTGCGCCGCTACCGCGTGCGCGCCCATGGCGAGATCGATCAGGAAGCTTTGGACAAGCTGAAGGAAGGCATCGCCGTCGATGGCGTGCTCTACGGCTCGATCGAGGCGACGCTCGACCGCACGCAGGGCTCCAACGTCTGGATCACGATGGGCCTGCGCGAAGGCAAGAACCGCGAAATCAAGAACGTGCTCGGCGCGCTTGGCCTGGAGGTCAACCGCCTGATCCGTATTTCCTACGGCCCGTTCCAGCTCGGCGAGCTGCCGGAAGGCCGGGTGCTGGAAGTGCGCGGCCGCACATTGCGCGATCAGCTCGGCCCCCGTCTGGTGGAAGACGCCAAGGCGAATTTCGATGCGCCGCTTTACAATACGTCGGCCGCTGCCGCMGCCGACGACGAGGCGGACGCTAAGCCAGCCCGCGCCGCGAAAGAGGAACGTCCGCGCCGCGAGCGGCCCGAGGACAAGCGCGAGCGTGCGCTGAGCCGTCTCGACACCAAGCGCGACGACCGCCGCGAAAGTGGCCGCCGTATGGACGATCGTCGCGAAGGTTCGCGCCATGGCGAGGACGACCGTCCGAAGCGGCAGCCGCTCGCCCCGCGCCGCAGCGCCAATGTCTGGATGGCGCCCGGCGCCCGTCCGCTCGGCGAAAAGGCAGCGCTGAAGGCCGCCAAGAATGCAAAAACCGCCGCCAAGCGTGGCGAGACGGAGCGCCCACAGCGCAGCGGCTTCGACCGCCCGGATGAAGGCCCGCGCGTTCGGATCAACCGCGTCGACGAGGGTGACGGCGAATGGATTCGTTCGAGCGAAGAAGCTCCGCGCAGGTCGCGTGGCGATGATGAGGGTTTTGACCGCAAGCGCTCCGACCGTCCACGTGGCGAGAGATCTTTTGGCGACAAACCCCGCGGCGATCGGTMGTTTGGTGACCGTCCGCGCGGCGAACGTGGCTCGCGGTCGGAGGGCGGTGACCGCCCCCGCACAAAATCCTTCCAGGGCGAAGCCCGCTCCGAACGTCCTCGCGGTGATCGTCCCTTCGGTGATCGCCCGCCGCGTGGTGATCGGCCTTTTGGTGACAAACCGCGTGGTGATCGTCGCCCGCGCGCCGAAGGGGACGAGCGTCCGCGCGCCAGATCTTTCGATGGTGAGCAGCGCTCCGAGCGTCCTCGCGGTGATCGCCCCTTCGGTGATCGTCCGCCGCGTGGTGATCGGCCTTTTGGCGACAAACCTCGTGGTGATCGTCGACCGCGCGCTGAGGGAGACGAACGTCCTCGCAGTGACCGTCCGCAGGGCGAGCGTTCTTACGGTGACCGCCCCGCAGGTAAGCCCTTCGGCAAGAAGCCGGGTGGAGGAAAGTCCTTTGGCGGCAAGCCGGGTGGAAAGCCCGGCGGTGCACGCGGCTTCTCGGGTAAGCCCGGTGGCGGCGGTCGTCCGTCCGGCGGTCCCGGTCGTGGCGGTCCCAGCCGCGGCGGCCCAAATCGCGGCGGTTCCGGCAAGGGCGGCCCCAAGGGCGGAAGAGGTTAACGCGCGGTGCGGATCGTCGGCGGTGAATTTCGCGGTCGGTCGCTTGCGGTGCCGAAGTCGAACGACATTCGTCCGACGGCGGACCGCACGCGCGAAAGTCTGTTCAATATATTGAGCCATGCCTATTCTGCGGCCATCGACGGCACGCGGATGATGGATATCTTTGCCGGCACCGGCGCGGTCGGGCTCGAAGCTGCGTCGCGCGGTTGCCGCCATGTGCTTTTCGTCGAAAGCAGCGTCGAGGGTCGTGGTCTGCTCTGGGAAAACATCGATGCCCTCGGCCTGCACGGCCGCACGCGCATGTTGAGGCGCGACGCGACAGATCTGGGCAGCGTCGGCAATCTGGAGCCTTTCGATTTTCTCTTCGCCGATCCGCCCTATGGCAAGGGTCTGGGCGAGAAGGCCTTCGCCGCTGCCGCTGCCGGCGGCTGGCTGGTGCCGGGAGCCTTGGCGATTCTGGAAGAACGCGCCGATGTCACGGTTGCCGTCGCACCGGATTTTCTTTTTCTCGAAGAGCGGACTTTCGGCGACAGTAAAATGCATTTCTTCCGTTATCAGCCGCGGCAAGCCTAGCGGCGGAGGGAGAGGAACATGGGCGACTACGCCGATTTTGTTGGGAGCGACTATACGCTCGCGACATCGAGCACGCCGAGCGTCGCGGTCGCCTTCGGCTGCGGTGGTGCCCGTGGACTTGCCCATATCCATATCATCGAAGCCTTGGACGAGCTCGGCATCCGTCCTGTCGCGATCGCCGGCGCCTCCATCGGCTCGATCATGGGCGCTGCCATGGCAGCCGGCATGAGCGGTGCGGAGATCCGCGACTATACGCTCGCCACCGTCGGCAACCGCCCGGCTGTGCTGAACAAGATCTGGAGCCTGCGGCCCCCGAACATGCGTAGCTTCCGGATCGGCCAGTTCAATCTGGAACGCATCCTGCGCGCTTTCTTGCCCTCCACCTTTCCGGAGGATTTCTCCGAGCTGCATATCCCGCTGAAGGTGGTGACGACGGATTATTATGATCAGAACGAGGTGGTGACCGAAAAAGGCGAGCTTTTTCCGGTGCTGGCCGCCTCAGCCGCCATTCCCGCCGTCTTCATGCCGGTCAAGGTCGGCGAGCGCGTCATGATCGATGGCGGCATCATGAATCCGGTTCCTTACGAGCATCTGGCCGGACTTGCCGATATCCTCATCGGCATCGACGTCGTCGGCGGACCGGAAGGTGATGGCACCCATATCCCGAACCGCATCGAGAGCCTGTTCGGTGCCGGACAACTGACGATGCAGTCCAACATCGCGTTGAAGCTGCGGCTGCTTGCACCCCAAATCTTCCTGCGCCCGACTATCGGCCGCACCGGCGTGCTCGATTTCCTGAAGGCCCGCGACATTCTCGCGATGTCGGCCGGCGTCAAGGACGAACTGAAATTCGCCCTCGACCGCGTGATGACCGCGAAGAACTAAGCCCGCTCCGGCTCCTCCGCCGGCATGGCGGAGAGATCGTCGTCGTCGCTGAAAATATCGGCGGCGCGCTTCGGTTTGACCAGCGGCTCCGGCCTGACAGGCCGTGAGTAGAGCATGTCGCGCCCGGCCTGCAATCCTTCGCTTGCCTGCAGTTCCAGCCGCTGCTCGTCGCGCTTGCGGATATCCTCGCCGATCTCGAAAGCTTCGGCCTCGCTGACGCCGAGGGCTTCCAGCGTGCGGCGGCCGAAGAGCAGGCCGGATTCCAGCGTTTCGCGCAGCTCGTAATCGATGCCCTTGTTGCGCAGCGCGATCGAGTGAATGCGGTCGTAGGAGCGGACGAAGATGCGGGCATGCGGATAGTCCGTCTGCACCAGTTCGACGATCTTGTCGGTGATTTCGCGCTGATGCGTGCTGACCACGACGAGCTTGGCCCGATCGATGCCGGCCGAACGCAACACATCCTTGCGGGTGCCATCGCCGAAATAGATGCGGAAGCCGAAGTTGGAGGCCTGGCGGATGCGGTCGGCGGAAAAGTCGATGACGGTGACGTCGCGGCCGCCGGCAAGCAGGATCTGCGCGGCGATCTGGCCGAAACGCGAGAAGCCGATCATCAGCACGTCCGAGCCGGCCCCCTCGAAATCCTCGTCCAGCTCCTCATGCGCATCGCCGGTCAGCATGCGCTTCGAAAGTGCAGCGCCGAGCGGCGTCAGCGCCATGGAGAGCGTCACGATCGCGATCAGCAGCGATGCCGTGCTGGCGGAAAAGAGCCCCCCGCCGATGCTGGCCGCGCTGAAGAGCACGAAACCGAATTCACCGCCCTGAGGAAGCAGGCAGGCGATCCGAATGGCGTCGTTATGCGAGGAGCCGGTCGCGCGGCAGAGCGCATAGATGATGACGCCCTTGATGATCATGACGACCGGCACGGCGAGCACGATCAGCAGCCAATTGTCGGCAATGACATCCAGCTTCAGCGACAGGCCGACAGCGATGAAGAAGATAGCGAGCAGCACGCCGCGGAACGGCTCGATATCCGCCTCCAGCTCATGGCGATAGGAGGATTCGGCCAGCATCACGCCGGAGAGAAAGGCGCCCATTGCCATGGAAAGGCCGGCAAGCTGCATCAGGGTTGCCGATCCCATGACGACGAACAGGGCGGCGGCAATCATCGCCTCGCGCGCGCCGGTGCGGGCGATGACCTGGAACAGCGGCGTCAGCAGATAACGGCCCGCAATGATCATCGCCGCGACGGCGCCGAGGGCGATGGCAAGGTCTAGAATCGGATTGGAAACCTGCGTCGGTCCGCCGAGAACGGTGATCAGCGCCAGCAGCGGCACGATCGCCAGGTCCTGCAGTAACAGCATGGAAAAGGAACGCTGGCCGTATTTCGTGTTGACGTCGCCCTCCTGCTCCAGGATCTGCATGGCAAAGGCCGTGGAGGACAACGCCAAGCCGAAGCCGACGATGATGCTGCCGCGCCAGCCGGTAATGTTTGCGAGATAGGCGGCGAGCGTCAGCGCCAGTCCGGTCAAGATCACCTGCGCCGTGCCGAGGCCGAAAATGTCGCGCCGCATCTGCCATAGGCGCGATGGCTTCAACTCCAGGCCAATGATGAACAGCAGGAAGACGACACCGAGTTCGGCGACGGCCAGCACGGATTCGCCATCGCCAATACCATGCAGCACCGGGCCGATCACAACGCCGGCGGCGAGATAGCCGAGCACGGTGCCGAGCCCCAGTTTCTTGAAGATCGGCGCAGTGACGACGGCGCCTCCGAGCAGCATCAGGGTTTCGGTAAAGAGGGCATTGGGCGCGGACATCGTCTGTTTCTTTCTGTGGGGCAGGCGGTGTTGCAGCGCATAGCCATCAGAAACAACCATGCGTGAAGACATTCGGACAAGAATCGGCGTGGCCGCCCTTGATGCTTTATGTAGTGCACAATAAATGGAACGCGAAGGAAAGGCCAAATCATGTCTTCAGAAATCGATTCCGCCACTCTGCTTTCCCGCGCCAGCCAATTGATAGACCTCGCCCGGAAAGCCGGTGCGGATGCGGCCGATGCCGTTGTTGTGCGCTCGCGGGCGCAATCCGTCAGCGTCCGCCTCGGCAAGGTCGAGGGCACCGAATCCTCCGAAAGCGATGATTTTTCGTTGAGGGTGTTTGTCGGCAACCGCGTTGCCAATGTCTCGGCCAATCCCGGCTTCGACCTGCAGGCCCTGGCCGAACGCGCCGTCGCCATGGCAAAGGTCTCGCCGGAAGATCCATTCGCTTGCCTCGCAGACGAAGCCGATCTCGCCAAGACCTATCCCGATCTCGAACTCTTCGATCCGACCGAGGTCTCGTCGGTTCAACTGCGCGAGGCAGCCCTTGCGATGGAAGAGGCGGCACTCGCCGTTCCCGGCGTCAGCAATTCCTCGGGTGCGGGCGCATCCGCCGGAATGGGCGGCATGGTGCTTGTGACGTCGCATGGTTTTGCCGGTCATTATATGGGCTCGCGCTTCAGCCGCTCCGTCAGCGTCATCGCCGGCGAAGGCACCGGCATGGAGCGTGACTATGATTTCGACAGCCGCCTCTATTTCGCCGAGTTGGACGCAGCCGAGGAGATTGGCCGCCGTGCCGGCGAGCGGGTGGTCAAGCGCGTCAATCCGCGCCAGGTTCCGACCGGCAAGAATGTGACCGTCGTTTTCGATCCGCGCGTGGCGCGCGGCTTCGTCGGTMATATCGCCGGTGCGATCAACGGTGCCTCCGTCGCACGCAAGACCAGTTTCCTGCGTGACAAGATGGGCGAGCAGGTGCTGAAGGCCGGCCTGTCGATCACCGACGATCCCTTGATCGTGCGCGGCCCTGCCTCGCGTCCCTTCGACGGCGAAGGCGTTTCGGGCAAGCGCCTGGTGATGATCGAGGACGGCGTGCTGAAGCATTGGTTCCTGTCCACGTCGGCGGCGCGCGAGATCGGCGGTCTCAAGACCAATGGCCGCGGATCGCGTGGCGGCACGGCCGTTTCCCCGTCCTCGACCAATCTGGCGCTGGAGCCGGGCGATATTTCCCCAGAAGAGCTGATCCGCAATGTCGGCAACGGCTTCTACGTCACTGAGCTGATCGGCCAGGGCGTCAATATGATTACCGGCGAATACAGCCGCGGCGCCACCGGTTTCTGGATCGAGAACGGCGAACTGACGTTCCCTGTGTCGGAGGTGACGATCGCCTCCAACCTCAAGGACATGTTCATGCGTGTGACGCCGGCAAGCGATATCGATCGCGATTTCGGCGTCGCAGCTCCGACGCTCGCCATCGAAGGCATGACGCTCGCTGGGCGCTGAGACGGAGATTGGAATTTCGCAATGAGCGATAGAGACGCAGTCGGCCAATTGAACGATCTTGATCTGATCGTTGAAGCGGCACGCCAAGCGGGCGATATCGCTCTCAGCTTTTTCCGCCAATCGCCGGAAGTCTGGTGGAAGAACGAGGGGCGTTCCCCCGTCAGCGCCGCCGATTTCGCGGCCAACGAAAAGCTCGCCGCCATCCTGCGTCCCGCACGGCCGGACTATGGCTGGCTTTCGGAAGAGACCGACGACGATGCCGAGCGGCTGTCGCATGAGACCCTCTTCGTCGTCGATCCGATCGACGGCACGCGCGGGTTTCTGTCCGGGCTAGAACTCTGGTGCGTCAGCGTCGCGGTGGTGACCAATGGGCGCCCGACGGCGGGTGTACTCTATGCGCCGGCACTGGAGGAATTGTTCGTTGCAACGGCTGACGGCCCGGCGCTGAAAAATGGCAAGCCGATCGCAGTGTCCGACAGGCCGGAACATGATATCCACAGGCTCGCCGCCGGTGAGGATATGTTGAGCGGCTTCGATCCGGATTTCCGCAAGACGGTCGAACGGGCAAAGCATGTGCCCTCGCTCGCCTATCGTTTGGCTATGGTTGCCGATGGCCGGTTGGAAGGAACGATCGTCAAACGCAATTCTCATGACTGGGATGTCGCCGCCGCCGATCTCATTTTGGAGCGGGCAGGCGGGGCGCTGGTCGATCTCTTCGGCCATCCGCTCAACTACAATCGCGCCGATGTCTCGCATGGCGAACTCTGCGGCGCGTCGTCGGCACGGCTACCGGAATTCCTGCGCCAGCTCTCCCACAGACGAAACGGTTGACCTTTTGGTCAAAATCCCTCAGAGGAAGAGTAGAGGGGGATGACAGCAGAAAGAGACGAAAATGACTGTTACCAGCGACAAAAAGCAACTCCTGCACCTCGTATTCGGCGGGGAACTGGAAAATCTCGAAGAAGTACAGTTCCGCAATCTGAACGAACTCGATATTGTCGGCATGTATCCCGACTATGCGAGTGCGCTGACAGCTTGGAAGTCGAAGGCGCAGCAGACAGTCGACAACGCCCACATGCGTTATTTCATCGTCCATCTGCATCGTTTGCTCGATCCACAGGAAAAGGCTTCCTCCTAAGGTCGCGTTTTGCCCATTTAATATTTGATGTTCCCGTCCGGACGGTGTTCTCGTTTTTAATCCGGCTATGGCGCAGTATTTTTGACGCAATCAGAACGAAGAATCGGCCGAACTTTCGGCCGTGGAATGAGTGGGATTTGGCATCGATGACGATCAGCTTGGATCGGAGGCAATCGAGATGAGCAGCCTTAGGGCGCGCCTCGCTTTGGGTGCCTACCGCTTTGGCGGGATTGCAGTCTATCCCCTCGTCGGGACGTACCTTACCGTCCGCGCCGCCAAGGGCAAGGAAGACCGTTCCCGTCGGTTGGAGCGTTTCGGCTATGCGAGCGCCAACCGTCCGCAGGGGCCGCTCGTCTGGTTTCATGCCGCAAGCGTCGGCGAGACCTCGGCAGTCATTCCGCTGATCCGCGAAATCCGCCGCCGCKACATCCACGTCATTCTGACCACGGGAACCATCACCTCGGCCAAGGTGACGCAGGAGCGTCTCGGCGACGAGGTCATCCACCAATATGTGCCGCTCGACCTGCAGCCGGCCGTCAGTCGCTTCCTTGAATATTGGCAGCCCGATTGCACCATCATCGCCGAATCCGAGATCTGGCCGATGACCATCATGGAACTCGGCCGCCGGCGCATCCCGCAGATCCTCGTCAATGCCCGATTGTCGGATCGCTCCTTTGCCCGCTGGAGCCGGCATCCGGCACTGTCGGAAGCGCTGTTCGAAAACCTCGCACTGGTCGTCGCGCAATCCGATCTCGACGCTGAGCGCTATCGCGATCTCAGTGCGCGGCAGGTGATCAAGTCTGGCAATCTCAAGGTAGATACCGACGCGCCACCCTATGACGCGCCGACCCTTGCCAGCTACATGAAGCAGATCGGCGCCCGCAAGACCTGGGCTGCCGTCTCGACCTTCGAAGGCGAGGAGAATGCCGCCGCCATCGTCCACAAGACGCTGAAGGAGCATAATGGCCAATTGACCATCATCGTGCCGCGCCATCCCGAACGCTGCGACGCAATCGAAGCGATGCTGACCGAGCAGGGGCTGAAGGTGGCGCGCCGCACCCGCAACGATGTGTTGTCGCCCGATGTCGATATCTTCCTTGGCGACACGATCGGCGAAATGGGCCTCTATTTGCGCATGACCGAAGTCGCCTTCATGGGCAAGTCGCTGCTCAATGAGGGCGGACAGAACCCCCTGGAACCGGCCATGCTCGGCTGCGCCATCCTGACGGGCGCTCACGTCCAGAATTTCCGCGACGCCTATCAACTGCTCGCCCGTCGCGGCAGCGCACGCATGGTGCGCGACACCGAGATGCTGGCGAGGGGCGTGCATTACCTGTTGACCAACGATGCGGTGCGACGCGACATGATCGATGCCGGCTACGTCGCCGTGCACGAGATGCGCGGGGCGCTGGCGGCGACCATCAAGGGATTGGAACCCTACATCAACCCGCTGACGGTGAAGGCGCGGTTGCTGCCGAAGACGATGGCGCAGGGATAAGGGGCTCTACATGACATCGATCAAGCTGGGTGCGATCGCGGGCATTCTCTTCGACAAGGACGGCACGCTGCTCGACTATGATGCGAGCTGGCTGCCGGTCAATCGCGAACTTGCCAGCATTGCGGCCCAGGGTGATGCCGCGCTTGCCGATCATTTGCTTCTGGCCTGCGGCATGGACCCGGTCACCGGCCATATCGTGCCCGACAGCCTGCTCGCCGCCGGCAATACCCGCCAGATTTCCGAGGGTCTTGTCGCCGCCGGCTCCATGGTGGATGTGATGGAGCTGACGGAAAAGCTCGATGCGCTATTTTCCCATGCCGCCGACTTCTCCGCGCCGGTCACTGATCTCGCCGGTTTCTTCCGCCGCCTGCACGAGCGCGGCTATAGGCTGGGCGTTGCTTCCAGCGACAATGAGCGCTCCATCCGCCAGACGGCGCGCCGCTTCGGCTTTCTCGATTATCTCGACTTTATCGCGGGTTACGACAGCGGTTTCGGCACCAAGCCGGAGCCCGGCATGGTGCTCGGCTTCTGCGCAGCGACGGGCCTTTCGCCTTCGCAAATCGCCGTCGTCGGCGACAACAATCACGATCTGCACATGGGGCACAATGCCGGTGCGGGCCTGACGGTCGGCGTGCTGACCGGCACCGGATCGCGTGAATCGCTTGCGGCTTCCGACTATTGCCTGAATGACATCACCGAGCTGGAAAGCCTGCTGCCGGTTGCTCAACCGGTGTAGCCAACGCAAAGGCTTGCTTTTTCGTCCGATCTGCCCTTTCTTGCGGCCTTGCTGAGATATAGGGGCAAGAGCGGGCGCAAGGCGGGATTAGATTATGGTATCGGAAGCACCGCCGTTCTGGTGGCGGAAGCCGGATTGGCGCGCTTGGGGCCTTTCGCCCTTTTCCTTCTTATACGGCCGCATTGCCGGCCATCGCATGGTGCATGGTCGCCGTGCTTCCGTTCCGGTACCGGTCATCTGCGTCGGCAATTTCACGGTCGGCGGCGCCGGCAAGACACCGACAGCGCTGACGATCGCCCGTGCCGCCAAGGCGAAGGGATTGAAGCCGGGCTTCCTTAGCCGCGGTTATGGTGGTTCGTTGGATGTGACGACCGTGGTCGATCCGCACCACCATCACGCCACCGCAGTCGGCGACGAGCCGCTGCTGCTCGCCGGTGAGGCATTGACGGTGATCTCGCGCCGCCGTTTGGAGGGCGCGGAGCGGCTGGTGCGCGAGGGCGCCGATCTCATCATCATGGACGACGGCTTCCAGAGTGCGCAAGTCGCCATCGACTATGCTCTGGTCGTCATCGATGCGACGAGAGGCATCGGCAACGGCCATCTCGTTCCCGGCGGCCCGGTGCGTGCGCCGCTGCGGACGCAATTGCGCTATGCCTCGGCTCTGTTGAAAGTCGGCGAAGGTAACGCCGCCGACCGGCTCGTGCGCATGGCAGCAAGAGCCGGAAAACCGTTCTTCTCGGCATCGATCAAGGTGCGCGGCCAGGAGGATCTGCGCGGGCGCAATGTCCTCGCCTTTGCCGGCATCGCCGATCCCACCAAATTCTTCCGCACGGTCGAGTCATTGGGGGCCAGCATTGCCGTCAGCCGTACCTTCGGCGATCACGAACATCTGGGCGAAGACGACATAGCCGACATTCTCGATATCGCCGCTCGGGATGGCCTGGAGATCGTCACCACCTCCAAGGACTATGTCCGCCTCATCGGCCATCACGGCCGGGCTGACGAGCTGTTAGCGGCGTGCCGTGTCATCGAGATCGACATGGTGTTCGATGATCATCGCGCAGCGGCCTTGATCATCGACCGAGCGATCGCCGCCGCCCGCGAACGGCGGTTACGGGAAGGGCAGAAAGCGAAATAGGGAACGCTGCTATCAGCGCTTCTGGTTTGGAAGCGCGCCGGCGCGTTTTTCGGCTTCCAGCGAAGACATCACGTCGGCATAGGGTTCCTGCCGGGCGACGCTCCAGTAGCGCAGCTCGTCAAGCGCGATGTGCTTGCCGGTCATGGCGCAGATGACGTAGGAGCCGGGCATGAGGATTTGGAAATCGCCGTCGAGATAGCGAATCTTCGCCTCGCGGTTTCCGTGTCCCTCGAAAAGATTCATCTGATGCCGTCCCCGATCTCTGTCATCTCTTTGCCATACCCCGGCAAGCCTGACTTTTCCAGTTCTTTCGGTGGTATCTGTTCTCAGCTCCGTCCGAACAGCCGTTCGATGTCCGAGAGCTTCAGTTCTATATAGGTCGGCCGGCCGTGATTGCACTGGCCTGAGCCGGGCGTTGCCTCCATTTGACGCAGCAGCGCATTCATCTCCTCCGGCCTCAGCCTTCGGCCGGAGCGCACCGAGCCATGGCAGGCCATGGTGGCGGCGACATATTCCAGCTTTGCGGCAAGACCCGAGGCGGTTTCCCACTCGGCGATCTCGTCGGCCAATTGCCGGATTAACCCTTGCGCATCCACTTCGCCGAGCATGGCAGGCGTCTCACGCACCGCAATGGCTCCGGGACCGAAACGCTCGATGGCAAGGCCGAGTTTGCCAAGCTCGTCGGCAAACACCATCAGCCGGTCGCAATCTTCCTCCGGCAGGTCGACGATCTCCGGGATCAACAAGACCTGCGAGGACAGTTGCTTCGAGTGCAGTGCTTTGCGCATTTCTTCGAACACCAGCCGCTCATGTGCCGCATGCTGATCGACAATGACGAGGCCGTCGTCGGTCTGGGCGACGATATAGTTCTCATGCAGTTGGGCCCGGGCGGCACCGAGGGGGAAGCGGGCCGGCTCCTCTGCGCGTATGGGCTCGACAACAGGCGCGGGTTCGGCGCGGGCGGTTGGCATGGCGAGGCCATCGAAGGCGGCCTGCGGTCGCTCGCCGAAGCTATATCCGTTCGTGGCCGAGGACTGATACGGCCGCGATGGCGAAGCCTGTGGTGTCCATGGTGCCGATGGTGTCGACGGCCGCCAGGCAGGCTGGAAGCCGGAACGGCCGGGGCTGAAGGCGCGAAGCATGCCGTCGGCACCCGTCGTCGCGGCGCGATCGCCTTCGCGCGCCAAAGCCTCGCGGATGGCGCCGACGATCAGGCCGCGCACCAGGCCGGGATCGCGGAAACGGACATCGGATTTCGCCGGATGCACGTTGACGTCGACAAGGGCCGGGTCGAGCCTGATGGAAAGAACGGCGACGGCATAGCGCCCGGAGGGTATGGTCTCGGCATAGGCGCCGCGGATCGCCGACAGGATCAGCTTGTCCTGCACCGGCCTGCCGTTGACGAAGGCATATTGATGCGCCGAGTTGCCGCGATTGAAGGTCGGCACGCCGATGAAGCCGGTCAGGCTCACATCCTCCCGCTCGGCGTCGAGCTCGATGGCATTGTCCTTGAACTCATGGCCGAGCACCTGCGCCATGCGGGCGAGGTGATCGTCGCCGGTGGCCGGAAATTCGAGTGTCGAGCGGTCACTGCCGGAGAGCACGAAACGCACCTGCGGAAAGGCGATCGCCATACGTTTGACGACTTCGCTGATCGCCGCAGCCTCGGCCTTCTCCGTCTTCAGGAATTTCAATCGCGCCGGCGTCGCGAAGAACAGGTCGCGCACCTCGACGATCGTGCCGGGATTGGCCGCTGCCGGACGCAGGTGCAGCACCCTGCCGCCGGCGACGGCTATCTCAGCGCCGCCATCGCTGCCGGGCCTCCGGCTGGCGATCGAGAGCTTCGCCACCGAGCCGATCGAGGGCAGGGCTTCGCCGCGGAAACCCAGCGTGCGGATATCCTCCAGCGTGTCCGATATCTTCGAGGTGCAGTGCCGCCTGACGGCCAGTTCCAGATCCGCCTGCTCCATGCCGGCACCGTTATCGCTGACCCTCAACAGCGCCTTGCCGCCCCCGGCGGTCGCGATCTCGATGCGCGTCGCGCCGGCATCCAGAGCGTTTTCGATCAGCTCCTTGGCAGCACTCGCCGGCCGCTCGATGACTTCGCCGGCGGCGATCTGGTTGATCAGGGTTTCGGAGAGTTGCTTGATGGCCATATCTGCATTTTCGTGGATTCGTGGCGAGGTGGAAAGAGAAAAGGCATACCATCTCTCGTCATCCACCCGATTCAGCGGGAGCTTTGTTTAGAAATTTAATCAAAGCTTAAGGGAATGATGACAGGTTGCATTCACAAAACTTGAAATGATTGCAGGTGGAGCGCTCGTGCGCACGTTTCGGCTTTTGGCGGCAGGTTGGCGGCCGTCATGCAGCAGTCGGTTTCCGCTTGTTTCAAGTGTTCAGGCCAGCATGATATTTCCATCAATTTTCCTCGGGAGCCGTCGTCGCTCTCAAGCCAATATGCCGTAGTACCGGATAGATGTAGGAATCGGACGAATGACTGCCGAGATTGACAAGGCAGCTTTTACAGCAATGACCGAAGATGTGCCGTCTGATGGCAATCTGCAGGCGGCGCTGTTCGATGCCGTTTGCGATGGGCTCTCCAGTGCTTTCCTCATCTACGACAAGAACGATCTGCTGCTGTTCGCCAGCCGCCAGGTCCTGAATTTCTTCCCTATCCCGTCACAATTCCTGCAGCCGTCGACACGGCTCCGCGATTTTCTCGGCGCTGTGTTCGACAGCGGCGTCCGGCATCACGACGCTCGTGCGAAATCGGCAACGCGCGACGATTGGATCTCGCAGCGGATTGCCTCGCACTGGCGCGAGCGTTTTGAGACGACGGAACATTGCGGCGGGGATCGTTGGGTCCGCTTCGTCAAGCGCCGGCTGCCGTCGGGTTTCGGCGTCTGCATCCTCTCGGATGTTTCGGAGGTGAAAAAGCGCGAGGAGCAATGGCGCCTCGACATGGAGCGCGTGCAGCTCACCGAGGACATACTCGACCATCTGCCGTTTCCGCTCTTCGTCAAAGACCGCAACATGGCCTATGTCGCCGTCAATAAGGCGTTCTGCGACAAATACCAGACCTCGGCGGATGCAGTGCTGGGCCGTAGGGGTATCGATCTCTTTTCCACGGATATTGCCAACCGCTTCGAGGAGAGCGATCGGCATGTCTTGGAAACCGGCGAAATGTCGATCTCGCGCCAGCGGCAGATCGCCCGTGACGGTATCGAGCGCGAAGTGGTCACCAGGAAACAGCGTATCGGTAAGCCCGGCCGCTATTTCCTGGTCGCCACCATGCAGGACCTGCCGAAAGACGGCGCGGATTTCGATGAATTCGCTCTCGCCTCGCAGATCAAGGAGAACGGCGACCGGTCCTATCGACGCGCCTACGTGCCGATGGCAGCGCTTCAGACCGCCTCGCGTCGTCCGCCGGCGATGGAGACCTTCGTTCCCGAGAATTTCTCTGGCCGCAAGATCCTCGTGGTTACCGCGGATCTTGCCGCGGAATCGGCGGCGTTGAAGATGCTCGCCAAATACGGCTTCGAGGCATGTTCGGTCCACAATGAAAACGAGGAGGCGGCATTTCTGGATGTCGCAAGCTCCCTCGGCATCAAGATCGATCTCGTCATCGTCGACAATCAGCTCGGCAACCGCGGCCTAGAATTGGCCGAACGGCAGAGTGTGCCGGCTCTATCGTTGGATGGCTCGCAGCTCTCCACCGAGCTCACCTTCCTGATTGCACGGCATTTCAACCGCAATATCCGCGGCAAAGCAGGCGAGCCCGTCGAAGGCAGGGCGGAGGATTGGCAGATCGCGCCGGGCGGCGAGGATCGCGGCTTCCAGATCCTCGTCGCCGAAGACAATGATATCAATCAGATCGTCTTCTCGCAGATCCTGGAAGGGCTCGGTTATCGCTACATGATCGCCACTAGCGGCGACGAGGCGGTGCGGCTGTGGAACGAATACCGCCCGCAATTGATCCTGATGGATATTTCCCTGCCGGGTCTCAACGGTTTCGAAGCCGCAAGATTGATCCGCCGCACGGAGCAAGGGGGCGGATCGCACACCCCGATCATCGGCGTACTCACCCAGGCTTTCGAGCGGGACCGCAACGAATGCGTCGAGGCCGGCATGGACGATATCATCATGAAGCCCGTCAGCCCGGATATTCTTGAGACTGTATTTCAGAAATACATGCGCGGCAGCAGCAAAGCTCAAGTCAAATAAGATTCATAGTTTTGTAACTTCTAATGAATAGATTTACCTCCCATCGAATGACTGTCGCCCGGCCATCCTTTGTTAAGACTTCGCCGTCATGCTCTTTTGCGGGTGGAGGAAAGTGTCGGGACTGAATATGAAATCGGCTGAAATACCGCTTGCGCCAGTCAGTCACAACGAATTGCAGGCGATGGCCTATACCGATCCGCTGACCGGCTTGGGGAACCGCTATCGCATGCGCGACCGCGCGCGTGTGCTTTCCGTCGAACGCGCAAGCGATCCTGCACCCTTCACCATCGGCATCGCCAATCTGGATTCCTTCAAGCCGATCAACGACCTCTTCGGTGTCGAAGCCGGCGACGAGATCCTTTGCCAGGTGGCGCATCGCCTGAAAGCCTGCATTCCCGACGGCGCCACCGTCACCCGTCATGACGGCGACGAATTTGCCTTCGTGCTGCCGCTGGTCTTTGAGCGTGTCGGTGCGGAGAAGTTCGGGCAGATGATCCGCGAGGTGCTGTCGGCGCCTTATGATCTCGGCGACCGCAACGTCCGCCTTTCCGCCTCCTTCGGCTTCGCCATCTATCCGTTCGCCGGCGAGGAGTTCGAAGATCTGCTGAAAAGCGCCGAAACGGCACTTTATCGTTCCAAGCGGCGCGGCCGCGGCCAGATCACCGTCTATTCCAAAGAGATCGCCCAGGAGATGAAGCGCGCGACGCAGCTCGAACAGGCGCTGCGCAATGCCATCATTTCCAACGCCATCGACGTACATTTCCAGCCGATCGTCTCGCTTGCCAACAATCTGATCGTCGGTTTCGAGGCGCTGGCTCGCTGGAACGACGCCGATCTCGGCTTCGTCTCGCCCGCCGTCTTCGTGCCGCTTGCCGAGGAGCGCGGTTTTATCGACGCTCTTTCCGAGACTCTGCTGCGGAAGGCGGCGGAGGCTGCGCTCTCCTGGCCGCGCGAGCTTTTCCTTTCCTTCAATCTGTCATCCGCGCAATTGATGGACCCGGGCACGAGCAGCAGCATTCTCGCTATTCTCGGCCGCGTCGGCCTCGATCCGCACCGGCTGGAACTGGAAATCACTGAAACGGCCGTCATGAGTTCGGCCGACACGGCGCACCGCATCATCGCCGATCTCAGGGCGGCCGGCGTGCGCATCTCGTTGGATGATTTCGGTACCGGCCAATCGAGCCTTGGTCGTCTGCGCGACTTCATCTTCGACAAGGTGAAGATCGATCGTGCCTTCGTCTCGCGCATCAATTCCGATCGGGCCTCCGAACACATCATCAAGGCGATCCTTGCCATGTGCGAAGGGCTTGATCTGCAAGTGGTTGCAGAGGGGATCGAGGACTATGCCGAGGCGGCAGCGCTCCGGTCGCTCGGCTGCGCCATGGGGCAGGGCTACTACTACGGCAAACCTGCCGACAGCGTCGCGACGCTGCGATATCTCCACGAAAACTATTTTGAACTGGCCGGCGAGCGCGAAAACGCCTGAACGTTGACGGCTGCGACGGATACAAAAACGGCGGTCTGTGAAGACCGCCGTTTTCAACGTTACGCGATAGGCTTCGTCATTTGTTGGTCGACGAGGTCGTCGTGGTGTCCGTTCCAGGCACCGCCGCCGTTGCCGGCGTCTTGGCGGCCTTTTCAGAAGCCTGCATAGCAAGCGTCTTGAACTCCGGAGCGGCCTTCAGCGAGTCGGCCGTTTCGGTGGTCGTCAGCTTGATGCTGCCGTCCTGGGCGTTCTGCGTCGCAGTGATCTTGTCGAAGGGAACGGCGACATTCTTCTGGCCGAGGCCCAGGAAACCGCCGACGCCGACGACCGCAGCGACAACACCGCCCTGCTTCATCAGGATGAGGTCGTTGATGCTGCCGATGCTTTCATTCTTACCATTATAGACCGACTGGCCCATATAGGTCTTGGCGCTGATCTGATCTGCCGACTGCTCGGTCAGATAGCTACCGGCCTGCGCCGTGGTTGTCGTCGGTGCAGGAGCCGGAGCCTTAGCATCATTTTGCGGCGTCTTGACAGCCGGCTTGGTGGTGTCCGGCGTTGCCGGAGCGGTCTTCGTCATCGGCGCAGTGTTATTGTCGGTTGACGGCTGCTGCTGCGCCAAAGCCATCGGAGAAAGAACCGATGCTGTAGCAAAGATTGCGCCAGCAGCGGCGGAAGTGAACAATTTGCCGGTCATCGTGAACCTACCTTTCATTCAGATGGGCATGTTCACCAGCTCGGGCGGGGCCATTCCATTGGCTGACCATCACCGTGCCGGTTCGTTAAGGAAAAATGGTCGAACGAGGGTTTAGTTCCGGCAAGAGTTGCGGGAAACGGCTGTATATCGTCGCGGTTAGAGCGAAATAACGCGAAAAATCAACGGGTGATGTGCCACTTTGTACAACCGAAGCAATTGATTATCCGGGCCGGTTGCAGCGACGAGCGGGCTGAGTTCAACGCCAGACGACGCTTTTGTCAGTGCAGGCCGGCAAAGTCTTTTGCCGGCCGCATGGTCTCCCTCGGAGTGGGAAGACGACAAAATACAATCAGATCTTGTAGACTGGGTCGAAAACACCCTTGACCGTGGGGCCGAGTTCGAGAAGCGCACCGGCTTGCGGCTGCATCGAGCGGGCGTCTTCATCGAGACCTTCCCAGGCGGTGGTCACGGCCAGGCGATCACCATTCTGGCCGATGAAGGCCGGGCAGGAGGGTTGCATGGCGGGCACACGATAGCGCTCGATGCGCAAGCCGTCGGGGCTGTAGCGATCGACAAAACCAGAGCCCCAGCGGGCGTTCCAGATATAGCCGTCGCCATCGCAGACGGAGCCGTCGAGGCCGCCTGGGTCGTCCATGCTGTCGACCATGACGATCGGTTCGCCGACCGGAAGCCCTGTCAGCGGGTCGACCAGCACCCGCATCAACTGGCTGATGCGGGTATCGGTGAAATAGCCGATCGTGCCGTCAGGTGAAAAGCAGATGGAGTTCGGAATGCTGAGCTGATCGAAGATCTTCGTCACCTTGCCGGCGGCGACGTGATAGATCGCGCCGGCCTGCAATTCGGCGCGCTTGCCCATGGTGCTGATCCACAACGAACCGGAGATATGCGTGCGCCCGTCATTGGAGCGGTTTTCCGGCTTATCCGCCTCGATCGCGGCGTAGAAGGTCAATTCGCCGGATTTGATATCGCGAAGAAACAGCCCTTCTTCAGTGGCAATCAATTGCCGTTCGGCGTCGACGCGAGCGAGCACGCTCGCCATCATCGGCAGGGTGTGAACTTCCTTCTTGCCCGTCGCCAAATGCAGTTCATGCAGCTCCTTGCCGAGGATGTTGAACCACCAGACCGTATCCGTATCGGGATCATAGGTCGGCCCTTCGCCCAGGACAGATGCGGTGTTGCAGAGAATATTGCCCTGGAAATCATGAATGTCGGTCATATGGATCAGGCTCCTACGGCAGCATCATAGGCGTAAATGGTCACCTTGGCGCGTTCGGCAACCTCTGCTGTCGTCATTCCCGGCTTGTAAAGGCTGGTGCCGAGACCGAAGGCTAGGATGCCAGCCTTGGTGTAATCGGCGAAATTCTTGTCCGAAACGCCGCCGACCGCCGCGATGACGAGTTCGGGCGGCAACACGGCGCGGATGGCGGTGATGCCGGAGGCGCCGAGCACGCCGGCCGGGAAAAATTTAAGACCTGTCGCGCCGGCGCGGGCGGCTGAAAGCGCTTCCGTCGCGGTGAACACGCCAGGCATCGTCACCATGCCCTTGTCGCGGGCGCGGCTGATGACGGCGGGCTCGACATTCGGCGTCACCAGCAGTTTGCCGCCGGCGGCGTCTAGCCGGTCGACATCCTCCACGGTCAGCACCGTGCCGGCACCGATCAGGCAGTCTGCAGGTGCCATCTTGGCGGCGATTTCGATGGAGCGGAAGGGTTCCGGCGAGTTCAGCGGGATTTCGATCGCGGTCAAGCCGGCGTCGATGAGCGCACCGACGATATCAGCCGTCTCCTCGGGCTTGATGCCGCGGAGAATGGCGATGAGCGGGCGTTTCATGGCAGGGAAGGGAGTGCGGGTCGTCATCATCTTTTCTTTCGTTAATTCGGCCAGATCGCCTTCGCAGCGGCGGAAAGCCCGCGGCGAACGGCAGCATCGGCATCAACAGTCGTATAGTTGAGGGAGAGGATGCGGAACGCATCTTCATAGAGCGCCTGCAGGCGTCCGGAGGCAACCAGAGTGATCGCAGCCCCTTGTCCGGCGGATGACAGCGCGCCCGCGAATTCGGCGCCGATCAGTGTGCCCGAGATCAACGCTTGCGCCCCGGCTGCCGTCAGGCCATGCAGAAGTTGGCCGGCGCGGGAGGTAAAGAGCATGTTCGTCGCGAGGGCCGGCTTGTTGAAGGCGGCTTTGACCGCGGTTTCGAAGGCGGAGACGTCTGCGGGCATGTCGGCTGCGCCGGCAACGGCGTGCGACAGGATGCTGTGTTTGGTGATGACGTCGAAGAGTTCGCCGGTCATGAAGGTCGAAAAGCCGGTGACCTGGCCGTCGACGACACGCACCCATTTCGAATGCGTGCCGGGCATGCAGACGAGCTGTTCGCCCTTGGCGTCGGCGGCGATCGCGCCGAGCAATTGCGTCTCCTCGCCGCGCATGACGTCCGGCGCTTCCTTGGCGCGCTGCGCGAGGCCCGGCAAAATGCGGACATCGCGCGATTKACCCGGCACGGAGACGGCGCCGGTCAGGATGGCAGAGAGCGACGTCGGCGTATCGATATAGCCGGCTTCCACCCAGCCCTGGCGTGCTCCGGCCATGCCGCAGACGATGACGGGAAGGTCTTCCGGAGCTGCAAGGGCATCGAGATGCGACTGCAGCACCTTGGCGAAACCTGTCTGAGCCGCCGACGTCATGCCTTCGCCGCTGCGGCGCTCGCCGAGAATGCTGTCATCTTCGCCGATCAGCCACAGCCGGAAACTGCTGGTGCCCCAATCGACCGCTATGTATGCGGGCCGTGTCATTTAAAAATACCCCTGATTTTTCACTAGAAAATGCCACTGGTTTTTCATCAGAAAATACCGCCGGTTTTTCATCAGAAAATACCTCCATCGACGATGATGGACTGCGCCGTGATGCTGCCTGAGCAGTTGGATGCGAGAAAAAGCGTCGGGCCGACCAGATCGGCGGCCTTGAGAACATGCTTGAGGCATTGGCGCGCGACGGTGCTGGCTATGGCTTCTTCCGTCAGCCAAAGCTCCATCTGCCGCTCGGTGACGACCATGCCCGGCAGAACGGCGTTGACGCGGATATTTTCCGGTCCAAAGCGGCCGGCAAGGCTCTTGGTCAGGCCGATGATGCCCGCCTTTGCGGTTGCGTAGGCGGAAAGATGCGGTGGGTTCATCTTGAAGACGATCGATGAGAAATTGATGATCGCCCCGCCGCCGGCTGCGCGCATGCCCGGCGCTGCCGCCTGCGAGACGAAAAAAACCTGCTTGAGGTTGATCGCCTGGTTGTTGTCCCAGTACTCCTCGGTCGTCGTGTCGATCTCGTGCCGGTCGTCCCAGGCGGCGTTGTTGACCAGGACGCGAATCGCACCGAGGTCGGATTCGACGGCGGCGACCGTGCTCTTCACGGCACTGATGTCGCGCAGGTCGGCATGATAGAAGGCGACCGGATGCGCCGATTGCGCCGAAAGCCGGGCGGCAAGCGCCTTGCTCGGCTCCTCGGCTATGTCGATGAAGGCGACCTTGGCGCCCTGTTGGGCAAAAGCTTCGACAAGTGCGGCGCCGATACCGGAACCACCGCCGGTGATCAGGACGGTGCGATCCTTAAGATCGGGAAATTGTGCCTGTGCCTCGGTCAAGTTCGTTTCCTCCCGGAATTGAAAATACCTTCTTGTTCCATTATTTGGAACTCAATTTGACTATATGGAATTATCCGATTACCATTCCGTCGTGTCAAGGACATGAGGGTGTGTCAGAGGCGCGCGGAGGCAATCGTGAATTCGAGGCAGGGCGACGACATGAAGGAAATCCGTCGCGGCCGGGAGACCGGCACGCTCGGCAAGCTCATGGCGCTCGTCGATCTCGTTGCGCTGGCCGATCGTCCAATGCGTTTTACCGACATCCTGTCCCTCTCTGACCAGCCGCGTGGCACGCTGCATAGGCAATTGTCTCACCTCGTCGAAGAAGGGCTGCTGGAGACCGATCGCGACGGATGTTATCTGCCCGGCATCAGGCTCTTGAGCCTTGCCTCCCGCAGTTGGGCGCGCAACGAGTTTCGCACCGTCGCCGAGCCGCATCTGCGTCTGCTGCAGGCGCAGACCGGCGAAACCGTGCATCTCGGCGTCCTGCGCGGCACCGAGGTCATCTATCTCGACAAGGTCGAGGGTCGGCAGTCCGTGCGGATGTATTCGCAGATCGGCAATGCCTCGCCGGCCTATTGTACCGGCGTCGGCAAGGCCGCTTTGTCCGCGCTCGACGATATCAGTTTCGAGGCGCGTGTCGCCGGGCTCGAGTTTCACGCTTACACCGAACATACCCATCGCAGCGTGGCAGGTCTCCGGGCCGACATCGAGGACATCAGGAGGCGCGGCTGCGCCTTTGACCGTGAAGAGCATGAGAGCGGCATATGCTGCGTCGCCGCGCCGATCCACTCGGACGACAACGAAATGCTGGCCGGCGTCTCCGTAACCGGCCCCGCATACCGCGTTACGTCGGAAAAATTGCAGGAATGGGCGCCTTTGGTGAGAGCAGCGGCGGCCGCGATCATGCAGGATATGCAAAGTCGGCTCGGTCCCCGGCGCTAAATGCGCCCGCTTTTCTCGACTGTCATGTGAAATTCACCAATTTGGCCTTTCGTACGCTGGACCTTGGCCAACTTGCACGCTTATTCTGATTTGCTTGTGAGAATCGCGGATAAACTGCCGTTCTCCTTAGTACCTGCTGTTACATCCGGAGGAGGTTGGCGACCCGGTTACCCCGGCGCCGCAGTAAACAGTGTCGCAGCAGGCGAAATTTTTAAAAATTTATAATTGATCAAACGCCCGCTTGTCGGCGTTCATGTAATGACCCGGAGGCTTGGAGGCGGCGGTTTCGCGTTTGTGCCCCTCCCTTAATATACAAAGAAGACTAATGATGGCAGCATTGGTGCAGGCGGGAAAGCCCCCTCGGGGCGAAGATTACATTGATGAAATTACCGGTCTGAAAACACAGTTCGATGTTTTTCGTTTCATGAAGCGGCTGACCGAAGCCTATCGCTGCCGGGCTTTCATGGTCCTGAATCTGCCGCCGGTGACATCCTTCGAACTGCAGAGCAATTCAGTCATCAACAACTGGCCCGCCGAACTCCTGGCGACGTACGACCAGGAAGGGCTGATGACGAGCAGCCCCGTGCTGCGGCGGCTGCGCGGTTCCACACTGCCTTTCGTCCATGAGACAACGGCGAACACCAATCGCGACGATGCCAGGGCTCAACTCATCGCTGCCCTGTTCGAACGCTTCCGCATGACGAGGTGCCTCTATCTGCCGACCCACGACGCGTCCGGTCTTCGCGGCGCGATATCGCTTGCCGGCGATCGCGAACTCTTCACCGCAGAAGAGATCAAGGACCTCTGCTATGTCGCAATCTATGTTTTCGACCGGCTCGCCGAAATCCGTAATATGGACATCCGCGTCACCGACGCGCTGACGGACCGGGAGATCGATTGCCTGAACTGGACGGCCGCCGGCAAGACCAGCGCGGAAATCGCCGAAATCCTGACCCTCTCCGAACATACGGTCAATCACTACCTGAACAGGGCCACCAAGAAGCTGGACACCGTCAACCGCACCCAGGCAGTCGCCAAGGCGCTGCGCGTCGGATTGATAAAGTAGGGCATCCTCCGCAGAGACGGATAGAGCGAGCGAAATCCCGGCAATTTTCTGCGTGAATTTTGTGCGCTGCCCATAAAATTTGCTGACTTCTTTTGCGCCGATTTGCGGGCGTAACGGGCGATGGCCTGCTAATCAATTGAAAAAAAGGGCCTTTTTTGATTTCGGGGAACTGGCACGCTTTCTGCATTTCAATAGTCAGAGGTCCAGAGGGGACTTTGATGACAGCGCCGACAAACGTGCGCGGATCCGGCCGTCGCTGCCGATATTATAGCCGTTGCTTTTCCCAGCGGCAGGTATCGGCAGCGGCTGTTGCTTATTTGGCACGTCCTCAAAATCAACAGGGTCCAAGGCGCGATTTTTCGCATCCTCGCCCTACTTCTTTCAAAGCATTGCTTTATGTCCGCCGCTGACATTTCAGTCTCCAAGGGAGCGTTGCGGCTGGTAGGGCTATAAGCCCGGCGGACCTGCCGGCCGCAACGGACTGAGTTCTGTGTCGATATTCCCTTAATTTCGTTTGGCGAAGTTCCCTCACTCCACTATCTAAGCCTGAGAGATTTGGCGCGTTTGCTGCGTGGGCGTCCATGCGCGGCGATCCGAATGGAAATGGTGCAGTGAGGATGGAATGACGGACATCACCAAGGAACAGGTTCTGGAAACGCTGAGGACCGTTCGTGGCCCGGACCTGGAGCACAACATCATTGAGCTCGGCATGGTCTCGGATGTCTTCATTTCCGATGCCAAGGTCTATTTCTCGATCACGGTTCCGGCAGAGCGCGCCAAGGAACTGGAACCGCTGCGACTTGCTGCCGAACGTGTGGTCAAGGAATTACCTGGCGTCAAAGGTGCCTTGGTCACATTGACCGCGGATAAGAAGGCCAACGCTGCTGGCACGCCTGCTCCGCGTCCGGCTGCTCAGCCGCATGCCCATAACCATCCCCATACCCATGCGCCGCAACAGCCGCCACGCGCTGGCAAGATCGGTGTACCCGGCATTGGCGCCATCATCGCGGTTGCCTCCGGCAAGGGCGGCGTCGGCAAGTCGACCACGGCCGTCAACCTCGCGCTCGGCCTGCTCGCCAACGGCCTGCGCGTCGGCATTCTGGATGCCGATATCTATGGGCCTTCCATGCCGCGCCTGCTGAAGATTTCCGGCCGTCCGACGCAGATCGACGGCCGCATCATCAACCCGATGCAGAATTACGGCCTCAAGGTTATGTCCATGGGTTTCCTCGTCGAAGAGGAGACGGCGATGATCTGGCGTGGGCCGATGGTGCAGTCGGCACTCCTGCAGATGCTGCGGGAAGTCGCCTGGGGTGAGCTCGATGTGCTCGTCGTCGATATGCCGCCAGGCACTGGCGATGCCCAGCTTACCATGGCGCAGCAAGTGCCGCTCGCCGGCGCCGTCATCGTTTCGACGCCGCAGGATCTGGCGCTGATCGACGCCCGCAAGGGCCTCAACATGTTCCGGAAGGTGGAAGTGCCCGTTCTCGGCATTGTCGAGAACATGAGCTATTTCATCGCTCCGGACACGGGCGCCCGTTACGACATCTTCGGTCACGGCGGGGCGCGGAAGGAGGCCGAGCGCATCGGCATACCCTTCCTCGGCGAAGTGCCGCTGACCATGGGCATCCGCGAGACTTCCGATGCCGGAACGCCGCTGGTCGCTTCTGACCCCAATGGCACTGTCGCCGGCATCTATCGCGATATCGCGACCAAAGTCTGGGCACAGGTCAGCAACACGCCTCAGCGCGCCGCACCCTCCATCGTCTTCGAATAATTCACAAGGGCGTGTGCTGCGCAGCGATTGCCTTGCCCGCGCCGTGTGCTATGACTTCGCACGATTTGAATCTGCGGTGAAAGCGCGCATCGAAGGGGTTGTGACTTGATTCTTTGCGAGCTTTGCTGCATATGCGCCGCCGGCGTGAATTTGGTCGGCCATATCCGATGACGGCCATCCGCCAAATGGTGACTTCGTCTCGCCTGAGCAATCGGCTTTGTCATGACGGACGAAGGATTGGTACAGCAGCGCAATGGAGCATGGACACGGATTCCCTGCCAAACCGGCGGGATACGGCCGGAGTTTTATGAATTTTTTTCATTGGCCATTGGTAGGATCTCGGCGGGAGCGCACAAAGCGCCGCAGTCATAGCTTTGCCTTCGCTGCATCGAGGACGATCCGTTGATCACGGCCTATTGCTCCGATTGCAAGCCGCTCGAATTGGCAGATCTGTCGACCATTGCCCAATTGCCGGACAATGCCATCTGGATCGACATGGTCGAGCCATCGCGTGAAGAAGAGACGAATATCGAGCGCCTGCTCGGGCTCGAGGTGCCGACGCGCGAGGATATGAAGGACATCGAGCCTTCAAGCCGGCTCTATGTCGAAGACGGCGCGGTTTTCCTGACGGCTTCGCTGCTGTGGAAGGCCGATACCAACCTGCCGACGCTGACCGACGTTGCCTTCATCCTGACGGGTCACCGCCTGATCACCATCCGCTATGCGCGGCCGAAATCCTTTGCGCTGTTCATTGCGGCGCTGCAGCGCATTCCGCAGGAGCGGCGCACGGGCGTTGCGCTTCTGGCGAAACTTCTCGAAACAATAGTCGACCGCACGGCCGAGATCCTTGAACAGACGGTCTCCAGCATCGATATATTGTCGGTGCATGTGTTCGGCGATCGCGTGAAGAAAATCCGCCGTCCGTCGAACTATTTGGAAGAAAAGCTGAAGGACGTTGCAGGCTATCATCGCACGGTCAGCAAGGTGCGCGACAGCCTGAGTTCATTGTCGCGGGTTTTGACCTTCCTCCAAACCATCCCCGCCATGCAGCAGGACCGTGAGGCCAAGGAATTGTGCCGCAATGTCTCGCGGGATGTGCAGTCTTTATCCGAACATGCATCCTTCGTCGCCGGTAACATTACCTTCCTGCTGGATGCATCGCTCGGCCTGATCAATATCGAGCAGAATGCCATCATCAAGATTTTCTCGATCGCCTCCGTAGTCTTCTTGCCGCCGACGCTTGTCGCCTCGGTCTACGGTATGAACTTCGAGTTCATACCCGAGCTGCATTTCGCCTATGGGTACCCGGCCTCGTTGCTATTGATGGTGGTGTCTGCGGTCGTTCCGTTTCTCTTTTTTCGCTGGAAAGGCTGGCTCTGAGAGTCTAGTGATCCTGAATGTCTGACGAAACCCATCATTCTCCCGACGGGAAAATGAATACACGCAAACTCTTCTACCTCGCTTTGGGGTCGATTGGCGTGGTCTACGGCGATATCGGTACGAGCCCGCTTTACGCCTTTCGCGAGGCGCTGAAGCCGGTGGCCGCCGACGGCCTGACGCGCGGCGAAGTCATCAGCCTCGTTTCGCTGATGTTTTGGGCGCTCACCATCATCGTCACCATCAAATATGTCCTTTTTCTGCTGCGGGCGGACAACGATGGCGAAGGCGGTACGCTGTCGCTTTTGGCGCTGTTGATGAAGACGGCGAACGGCCATACCGCCGTTCTGATGCTGTTGGGCCTGATGGGCGCCGCGCTCTTCCTTGGCGATGCGATGATCACCCCGGCGCTGTCGGTTCTTTCGGCCGTCGAAGGCCTGAAATTGGTGACACCGACGCTCTCGGATTATATCGTGCCGATCTCGGTCGCGATCCTGGCGCTGCTCTTTGCCATCCAGTCGCACGGCACCGGTGCGGTCGCGCGGTTCTTTGGCCCGATCACGGCGATCTGGTTCATCGTCATGGGCGTGGCCGGCATCATGCATATCTCGGACGATTTCGGCATCCTGGCCGCCTTGAACCCCTGGTATGCAGTCACCTTCCTGATGAACGAGGGTTTCCTCGGTGTCGTCGTGCTTGGCGCGGTCTTCCTGACCGTCACCGGTGCCGAAGCACTCTACGCCGACCTGGGTCATTTCGGCCGTCGGCCGATTCAATGGGCCTGGTTCGCCCTGGTGTTTCCGTCGCTGACGCTGAATTATCTGGGCCAGGGGGCTCTCGTCCTGCGCCAGCCGCTCGCGATGTCCGACCCGTTCTTCCTGATGTATCCGCATTGGGCGATCCTGCCGGTGGTCATTCTTGCCACGCTCGCGACGATCATCGCCAGTCAGGCGGTTATCACCGGCGCCTTCTCGCTCACGCGCCAGGCCATTCACCTCGGCTTCCTGCCGCGCATGGAAATCCTCTTCACCTCCGAGACCAATACCGGCCAGATTTTCCTGCCGTCGGTTAACACGGTGCTGTTCTTCGGCGTCATCTTCCTCGTCTTGAGCTTCAAGACCTCGGATGCGCTGGCAACGGCCTACGGCATCTCGGTGACCGGCGCGATGGTCGTCACCTCGATCATGGCTTTCGAGTTCGTGCGTGTGCGCTGGAACTGGACGCTGCCCATGGCAATTGCCGTGCTCACGCCGCTGCTGTTGCTGGAATTCGTCTTCCTGGGCGCCAACCTGCTGAAGATCCACGACGGCGGCTACGTTCCGGTGCTGATCGCGACTGCCTTCACGGTGATCATGTGGACCTGGCGCCGCGGTACGGCGATCCTGATGGAGAAGACGCGCCATACGGATATTCCGTTGTCGTCCTTCGTCAGCTCCATCGAGCGCAAGAGCGACCATTCGCCGGCGCATGTGCCCGGTACGGCGATCTTCCTCACCAGCGATCCGGAATCGGCACCCGCGGCGCTGTTGCACAATCTGAAGCACAATCACGTCCTGCACGACAAAAACGTCATCCTGACGATCCGCACCATCAATAAGCCGCGCGTTGTGCAGGAGGACCGCTACTCGGTCGAGAAGGTCTCCGACCGCTTCTCGCGCGTCGAGCTGCGCTTCGGCTTCATGGAATCGCAGAACGTCTCGCAGGCACTGGCGACCTTGCGCAAGACCGGCCTGAAGTTCGACATCATGTCGACTTCCTTCTATCTCGGCCGCCGTAAGCTGGTTCCGGACGCGAAATMCGGCATGCCGCACTGGCAGGACCGGCTCTACATCGCGCTCGCCAACGCCGCGACCGATCCTTCAGACTACTTCCGCCTGCCGGCCAACCGCGTCGTCGAACTGGGATCGCACGTCATCATCTGACGCAGCTCAGTTCAGCTTGTTTACATCAAAGGCCCGGTGAATATCCGCCGGGCCTTTTGCTTGCGTCTTCGTGAATAGATGGTGATGGCACGGCCGCCAGAATTAACCATCCATCAAGGTTAATGCGAGATTATTTCGGCTCCTAACCCAGAGTGCCGTGGAGTCCGGTATTGTCTCGCCCGCGTCGTGTCCCTCGTAAATTTGGTCTTTTGCCGAAAAACTGGACTTCGCCAGCCGTCTTCGGGCTTTGCGCATGGCTGATCTTTCCTTCGGCGGTGGCCTATGCCGATCTTGCAGGTCTGCTTGCGGGTATCGACAGGGGTAGCAGCAACTGGCGCATGGTCATCACCAATTCGCCGGCAGGCTCGACGCATCAGGCCGAACTTGCCTTTGGCGACGCATCGACCGCTGCTGCCATTGGCGATGGCGGTCTCGTCCTGCCCGACGGCCGTCGCGTCGCTTTCCTGTCGCAGCAAAAGGGGAGCGATCCCAAGCCGGACGAAGATCGCATCAATCGCCAGGATAAGAAGAGCAGGGTGGTTGCGGTCGCGCCCATGCAGCCGCCCAAGGATTTTTCCGCTGGCTCTGTGCTGCAGCGCGAGAGCCTGTTGTTCCGTCCCGAACTGGATAACAAGGACAAGACGGCATTCCTGAAGCCGAAGATCGGCGGCAAGGAAATTCAGATCGCTACGGCCTTCTATAAGAAAGAGCCACCGAAACCCGACAATAGCGTGCCGTCCTATCTTGCGAGCTTGGTAACAAGCCAGGATGCCGATGTCCTCGCTGCCGCCTACGCGTCGCCGCCGCCGGATTATGCCCGCGTTTCACCCTTCGATTCGATTCTCGCCAAGGATCAGGACGGTGAGGGCCGTTTCGTGCCGCAGATCGGTCCACAGGATCACGCCTGGGCCGCCAATGTCCTGCCGCCCTCAGTCTTTTCCTCGGACGAGCAGCAATGCCTCGCCACCGGTATCTATTTTGAAGCGCGCGGGGAATCGGTAAAGGGACAGGCGGCCGTAGCCCAGGTCATCCTCAATCGCGTCCGCAACCCGGCCTATCCGAAAACCATCTGCGGCGTCGTTTATCAGAACGACGATTGGCACAATGCATGCCAGTTTTCCTTTGCCTGCGACAACGTCAAGGACCGGGTCAACTCACCCGAACATTGGAAGGTCGCCCGCCAGGTCGCCATGGCCGTGACCGCCGGCAGGATCTGGCTGCCGGAAGTCGGCTCCGCCACGCACTATCACGCCGTCTACGTCCGGCCGAAATGGGCGGCCGAAATGGTAAAGGTCGGCCGCATTGGCATGCACATCTTCTATCGCACCTATGGCGGCGGCTGGAGCTGACGGCCTGTTGCGCGGCGGGACTAATCCGATTTCGTAAGCGCGGGCTGCGCGACAAAAAGGCCACAGAAAAACCCGGCCTGAAGAGGATTCTTCGGCCCAGTTTTCCGCCCGCATCGCATATTCAGCCTAAGATCATGATTTAATTCGGCTAATTTATGGCTGGACAGATGACGTCTACGCCTTGACTATGCTTTTTCCTAAAACTATGTTGCGCGCGACTTCAAAACGGGCCGAAAAGGTGACGAAACCTGCTGTTCGTTTACGCGTTGACCGGGGTAATGGGGCTGCGCGCAGCGAAAATAGGAGGACGTCGCCATGGTGGATGACCGCGACGAAGGTCTGGAAAAGCGACGGGAGCAACTGGGAGCCGAACTGGCAAACAAGCGCTCTGCGTTGGGAGAGGATGAACGAGGGGAGGTTCGCGCCGAGGAAAGCCGCAAAGGCTATGCTCAGGCGATGAAGCTTTCCAGTGAGTTCATTGCTGCCATCATCGTCGGCGCTGTTCTGGGCTATCTGTTGGACCGTTTTGTCGGCACGGCGCCGTGGGGCATGATTGTTTTTCTGCTTCTCGGATTTTGTGCCGGCGTTCTGAATGTTCTGCGCTCTGCAGGCAAGGTGGCGACGCCGATGCTTGAAAAGCACGGGCTTGATAAGAAGTGAGGCGGAAGCAGCGCTGCGGCGCGGTTTCCTGGTGAGAGGCATCCGCTTTGACGAGCGGGAAAATGAAAGAGAACAAGCGGTGGCAAACGGACCTACCCATCAGTTCCTGATCTTCAAGATTATCCCGATCGACATCGGCGGAATTGATTTTTCGTTCACCAATGCTTCCTTGTTCATGGTTGCCTCCGCAGTGATCTCCGCTGGCTTCCTCTATTTTGCCACGGCGCCCCGCAGCGTGATTCCGAACCGCGCCCAATCCATCGCGGAAATGGCTTACGAATTCATCGCCTCGATGTTGAAAGAAGGGGCGGGAACCAAGGGGATGAAATTCTTCCCGCTGGTCTTCTCGCTCTTCATGTTCGTGCTGACGGCGAACCTGCTCGGCATGGTTCCTTATTTCTTCACCGTCACTGCCCAGATCATCGTTACCTTCGCGCTGGCGCTTCTGGTCATCCTGACGGTCATCCTCTACGGCGCCATCAAGCATGGCTTCGGCTTTCTGAAGCTCTTCGTGCCGGAGGGCGTGCCTGGCGTATTGTTGCCGCTGGTGGTGACGATCGAGATCATCTCCTTCCTGTCCCGGCCGATTTCGCTCTCTGTTCGTCTTTTCGCCAACATGCTGGCAGGCCATATCACGCTTAAGGTGTTCGCAGGCTTCGTTGCCTCGCTCGGAGCCCTTGGCGCGATTGGCATCGGCGGCGCCATTCTTCCCCTGATCATGACCGTCGCCCTGACCGGTCTCGAGTTCCTCGTCGCCTTCCTTCAGGCTTACGTCTTTGCGGTACTGACTTGCATGTACATCAATGACGCAATCCATCCGGGTGGCCACTAAGGATTACCGACATTGACGTCTGCAGGGCGTCAGTCATTCGCCGCAACAACCATTTCAAAGGAGTTCAACATGGAAGCGGAAGCAGCAAAGTTCATCGGCGCAGGTCTGGCTTGCTTTGGTATGGCCGGTACGGCTCTCGGCCTCGGCAACATCTTCGGCAGCTACCTGTCCGGCGCGCTTCGCAATCCGTCTGCCGCTGACAGCCAGTTCGGCCGTCTGGTATTCGGCTTCGCCGTTACGGAAGCTCTGGGCATCTTCTCGCTGCTCATCGCTCTCCTCCTGCTCTTCGCCGTCTGATATCAACGGCATGATAGATCACGGTTCGCGGGACAGCGGGCCGTGATTCTTTATATTTGCAGACCACCTGGAGGTGAGCATGTTTGTGACCCCGGCATATGCTGAAGAAGCACCGCCGGCAGCCGGCGCGGTGCATACGGAGACGGGTGCGCCCGATCAGGGCCATCACGCAGGCGTATTCCCGCCGTTTGACCATACGACGTATCCGTCACAGCTTCTTTGGCTGGTGATCACCTTCGTCATCTTCTACGTGGCCATGCAGAAGATCGTTATTCCGCGCGTCGGCAGCATCATTGAAAGCCGGCACGATCGCATCGCCCAGGATATCGACGAAGCCTCGCGTCTGAAGGCCGAAGCCGATGCTGCTGTTGCGACCTACGAAAGCGAATTGGCTGCAGCGCGCGCCAAGGCGAATTCGATCGGTGCCACCGCCCGCGATGCCGCCAAGGCAAAGGCTGAGGAAGATCGCAAGACGATCGAAGCAAGTCTTTCCGAGAAGCTGAAGGCCGCTGAGGTTCGTATCGCCGAGATCAAGGCGAAGGCCTTTGGTGATGTCGGCGCCATTGCTGAAGAAACGGCGGCTGCCGTTGTCGAGCAGCTCGTCGGCAACGTTGCCGGTCAGGCCGATGTCGCATCGGCTGTTGCCGAAGCATCCGCCAAGCGGGAGGGTTGATCCATGGAATTCGGTCTCGACGAAACTTTCTTTGCCTTCGTCGCTCTCATCCTCTTCCTCGGCCTTGTCGTCTATCTGAAGGTGCCGGGCATGATGGCCAAGTCGCTGGACGACCGCGCCGATCAGATCCGCAACGATCTGGCTGAAGCCAAGCGTCTGCGCGAAGAGGCCCAGCATCTTCTGGCCGAGTACCAGCGCAAGCGGAAGGAAGCCGAAGCCGAAGCTGCTCATATCGTTGCGGCAGCCGAGCGCGAAGCTGAAATGCTGACGACGGAAGCTCGCAAGAAGACGGAAGAATTCGTCGCCAATCGTACGGCGCTTTCCGAGCAGAAGATCAAGCAGGCGGAAGCCGATGCGATGAAGGCGGTCCGTTCCGCTGCCGTCGATCTGGCTATCGCTGCCGCCGAATCCGTGCTCGCCAAGAAGGCCGGTGGCCAGGTTCAATCCGAACTCTTCAGCAACGCCGTTGGCGAAGTGAAGGCGCGGTTGAACTAAGCGCAAGCAATCGATCTCTAGGAAAAGCCCGGCTTCAGCCGGGCTTTTTGCGTTTGTGGCACACTCATCTGCGGCAGCATTTGACGATGGTCCCGAATCCAAACTAGATTTCCGCCTCGTTTTAAGGAGTGATCTGGTGATACCGAGCGTGGACGGCGGCGAAGGACCATTCCGCCATGGTGATCTTATCTATAGGCGCACCCGTCCCTGGACAGCGAGCGTTCACGCCTTACTCTCCACACTTCAATCACATGGCTTTGTGAACGCGCCATTTTCTGGCGGATATGACGCGGCTTGGGAGAGGGTGAGCTTTCTTCCGGGCGAGACCGGCGACCTGGATGAGAATGAGAATATGAGGTCGATGACCGCTCTGCGGTCGGCGGCGCGGCTGCTGCGGCGCTATCATGATTGCACTGCGCTGTTTATGCCGCCGATGCTGGAGAAAGATCAGACATGGCAATTGCCGCCGAGACCACCGTTCGAAGTGATCTGCCATGGCGATTTCGCACCCTATAATGTTGTTCTGAATAGCGGCGAGGTGACCGATATCATCGACTTTGAGACTGCCCATCCTGGCCCGCGTGACTGGGACATTGCTTATGCCATCTATCGCTGGGCGCCTCTGTCCGCCGGCGTCGCAATCGAAGATCTCGGCGGACTGGATACGCAAATTCTCCGCACTCGCCTTTTTCTTGATGCTTACGGCTTACCCGCCAAGGAACGACCGGTATTGCCCGGCATGATCATTGACCGTCTGAATGCCTTGGTCGGCTTCATGGAACGCGAGGCGGCCAATGGCGTGGAACGGTATCGCCGCAACATCGAAGAGGGCCACGATCGCATTTACCGGCGCGATGTCGCCTATATCAGCGAACATCGGGACGAGATTATAGCCGGTCTTATGGATTGAAGGGTGGGAAAGGCGCTGTCAGACCTCTTCCCTTCGAAGGGGGCGAAAGCTCATACGATGCAGCGAACAGGGGCCGTGCTTCTTGATACCGGCGCGATGCTCCGGCGTACCGTAGCCGGCATGGGACGCAAAACCGTAAGCCGGAAAGACGTCGCCAGCGCGGGCCATCATCCGGTCGCGTGTCACCTTGGCGACGATCGAGGCGGCGGCGATGGAAAAGGAGCGAGCGTCGCCCTTGACCACGGCTTTTCCCGGACAGGCGAGACCGCCAGGCACATCCAGCCCATCCGTCAGGACATAGCTTGCCGGCACGGCAAGGCTGCAGATGGCGCGGCGCATGGCATCCAGGCTAGCCTTGCGAATATCGGTGATATCGATGCGGGCCGCGCTCGAGGAAGCAATGGAGACGGTGGCGGTCGCGAGGATTTCGACAAACAGCGCCTCACGCCTCATGGCCGAAAGCTGCTTGGAATCATTCAATCCCTCAGGAATGCGCTCCGGGTCGAGAATGACAGCCGCCGCAACGACCGGGCCTGCCAGAGGCCCGCGTCCCGCTTCGTCGGCACCGGCAACGGGCCAGTGACCTGCGCGGCGAGCAATCAGCTCCAGTTCGAAAGTCGGAACGATCGGGCCTTCGTCGAAAAGCATGGGAGAATCGGATGGTGTGCTGCGTGGCATGCGGCAAGCTCGCACACCACCCGATCTCCTGCAAGCCCCCGGTGGATCAAGGCGGCGAACCTGGGGGCTCTTCCGGCGGGCAGGGAAACCCGCGGGAAAGGGTCAGAGCAATTTCAGGAAAAGTGCGTGAGCCGCTTTCCGTCCGGAATTGCGGAAAAACAAAAAGAGAGAGCGGTTCTAAGATTCCGTGAAAAGCTGAGCCGCTCAGAGCAGTGAAAGCTGCACGCCGCTGCCATCTGGCGGCACAAACAGGTCGTCGCGCAGCGCGATACTGCGACGGGTGAGCTCCAGCCGCTTGATCGCCATTTCGAAACGGCGGCTGATCTGCCAGGCATAGGGACCCGCGCCCTTCATGCGCTTGCCAAACTCGGCATCATAATCCTTGCCGCCGCGCATCGAGCGGATCAACGACATGACGTGGCGGTAGCGATCCGGATAGTTCTGCAGCAGCCAGTCGCGGAAGAGCGGGCTGACCTCCAGCGGAAGGCGCAGAATGACATAGCTCGCTTCTATGGCGCCGGCGGCCTTGCTGGCATCAAGGATGCGCTCGATTTCGTGGTCGTTGAGCGCCGGAATGATCGGCGCCACCATGACGGCTGTCTGGATGCCGGCCTCGCTGAGCGCCCGGATCGCCTCCAGCCGCCGCTGTGGCGTCGCTGCGCGCGGTTCCATGGTGCGCGCCAGCTTGCGGTCGAGCGTGGTCACGGAAATACCGACCCGAACCAGGTTCTTGGCGGCCATCTCCTTAAGAATGTCGATATCGCGCATGATCAGCGCCGACTTGGTGACGATCGCAACCGGATGGTTCGCCTTGTTCAGGACTTCGAGAATTTGGCGCATGACGCGCCATTCCTTCTCGATCGGCTGATAGGGATCGGTATTGGTGCCGATGGCGATGACGCGCGGCTTGTAGCCCGGCCTTGCCAGTTCCCGTTCGAGCAGCCGAGCCGCGTCTGGCTTGGCGAAGAGTTTCGATTCGAAATCGAGCCCAGCCGACAGGCCCATATAGGCATGCGTCGGCCGCGCGAAACAATAGATGCAGCCATGCTCGCAGCCGCGATAGGGATTGATGGAACGATCGAAGCCTATATCGGGAGAGTCGTTGCGGGTGATTGCCGTGCGCGGCTTCTCCACCTGCACTTCGGTTTTGAAAGGCGGCAGCTCTTCTAGCGTCTGCCAGCCGTCATCGAATGTCTCACGCTTCAGGGCCTCGAATCGGCCGCTGGGGTTCAGCCCGGCACCGCGGCCGCGCCTGCGGTCGATCTCGACTCTGAGACCGGTGTCGGCGATCAAAGCATTGGCAACATCTGCCGTATTGGCAGGCGCGAATGCGGCCTGCCCTGCAAGGGACTGCTCGTTCATCGGTAACTCCGGGGCGGTTCATGGCGTCGCATGCCGCGTCTAAGATGATTAAATTCCTATCCGACAAATGAGAACAATGCAAGAACAAAATGCGCGATTGCGCACCGCTACGCCGTCTGGCCGAGAGGTCGTGGGGACATTTTGAACCCCATCAAAGCCTTACTTTAGACCTTCCGGTTTTAAAGCTTATGCGCTGGCAATAATTTGTGCGTCGCTCTATAAATGGGCAATGTTGACGGTAATCATTGAATGCCAGGACCAGGAACCTGAACTGGCGCAGACATTGGCGGCATTGGTGGCCGGCGCGATCGAGGGGCTCGTGTGCGATGTTGTCGTGCTTGATCACGGCTCGCGTGACGGCACCTCACATGTTGCCGACGCTGCCGGCTGCCGTTTCTATTCGCAATGGGATATCAAAGACATATTAAGTTCGGCGCGCGGCGAATGGCTGCTTTTCGTCGAACCCGGTGCCCGCCCGCAGGCCGGTTGGATCGATGAGATTGCCGAATATGTCTCGCTCAACAAGGTGCCGGCGCGCTTCACCGCGTCGCGCGGCTATCGCCGGCCTTTGCTGCAGCGCATCGGCCGCAGTCTGCCGCCTCTGGAACTGGGTTTGCTCCTCTCCAAACGACAAGCCATCGCCGCCGCCAAAACAGGCATGCGGCTCGCCGAATTCGCCAAGGGGCAGAAAAGCCGCCAACTGTCGAGCGAACTGATTCCCTCCTGGGTCGCGCGCGCGGCGCGGTAGCGCGGCTTTGTGATCAATCCAGATTCCATTTGAAAATAAGGGAATTACTGTCATAATTTTCATGTGGCGGCGCGCCTCGCGTGTCGCGTCGGGCGGCCGACCATGAAGATGCCGGGATGCGGCAGAGCAGGTCAGCAGAACTCTCCTCTTCTGCCGGTTTCCGGCGAAAGGAGGTGCGTCATGGGACGCACGATGCTCTACCGCCTCATCGGAACGGCCCTTCTGGCAACGGCAATCCTTTATCCGAACTCAGCAGCTTCGCAGGCGATGCTTGCATGCGCAGAGCGCGGCGATATTGTCGCTTTCCTGGAAGCGCACTATTCCGAAAAGCTCTCGGCCATTGGTCAGCTTGATCCAAAGAATATCATCGAAATCTTCGCCGCCGAAAGCGGCAGTTGGACAATGATGATCACCAGTATCTCCGGCCGAAGCTGCGTGATCCTCACGGGCCAGAATTGGGAATCAATTCCTGCTTTGCCCGGATCGAAGGCATAGGAATTGGAAAGCCGGGATATTCCCCAGCAAAGCGCCGCTTATTTTGAGCCGGCACCGCGCTTTAGATGTTCGTCGAGCCGCGGCATGATCTCCACGAAATTGCAGGGCATATGCCGATAGTCGAGCTGCGGCTTCAAAATGCCGTCCCAGGCATCCTTGCAGGCGCCCGGAGAGCCCGGCAGCACGAAGATGAAGGTGGCGTTGGCGACGCCGCCGGTTGCCCGCGACTGGATCGTCGCCGTACCAATCTTGTCGTAGGAGATACGGTGGAACACCTCGGAAAACCCGTCCATCCGCTTTTCGAACAAGGGCTCCAGCGCTTCGGGCGTCACATCGCGGCCGGTAAAGCCGGTGCCGCCGGTGGTGATGACGACGTCGATGGCGTCATCGCGCGTCCAGGCTTCCACCTGGCTTCGAATACGCTCCTTGTCGTCCGTAACAATAGCGCGGGCAATCAAGTTGTGACCGGCTTCCGCAATGCGGGTAACCAGCGTGTCGCCGGATTTGTCATCAGCGAGCGTGCGCGTATCGGAAACAGTCAACACCGCGATTCCCACCGGGATAAAGGATCTTGCTTCGCTTGCACCGGCCATCATGCGTCTCCCTTTATCGTTTCCGTCGCCTGGAAATACCAGTCCGGCTTCAAGCTGTGAAGCGATGCCGCCGCAGCCGTCGCCTGCTCAAGATTATCGAACAGGCCGAAGCAGGTGGCACCGGAGCCGGACATGCGAATGGTGAGCGCTCCTTGGCTTTCGATCAATTGCGAGAGCGTGGCGATCTCGTTGCAGAGCGCCCGCGCCGGCGGCTCCAGATCGTTGCGCAATCCCTCAATGGTCTTGATCCATTGCATGCGGCCGTTTGTTAGCTGCAAGGGAAGTGCGAGCGGCGGATTGTCCTTTCGGGCAAGCAAGCGAAACACCTCGGGCGTCGAAACGCCGACGAGGGGATTGCCGAGCACCATGGCGAAGGACGGAAAATCCGGCAGCAACTCGATCGCCTCGCCGATGCCGCGTGCGATCAGCGGACGGCTGGCAAGGCACATCGGCACATCGGCACCGAGCTTCAGCGCAATCGCCATCACCGTGTCGGCGGGCAGGGAGAGGCCCCAGAGCCGCGTCAGTCCACGCAGGGTCGCCGCGGCGTCCGCCGAGCCGCCGCCGATGCCGGAGGCGACGGGCAGGTTCTTTTCGAGATGGATGTGGACTGGCGTCGCCACGAAACCCGCCGCATGAGCCGCTTGTCGCAGCAGATCGCGCGTCTTTAGCACCAGATTGCCGCCCGCACCCTCCTCGGCAAGAAGAGGAGAGAAGCGCCCGGACAGGCTGAATTCATCACGGGCGCTTGCGCGAAAACCGAGACGATCGCCATGCCGCGCAAACGTGACGAGCATGTCGAGCAAATGATACCCATCGGCCCGCCGGCCCGTCACATGCAGTGCCAAGTTGATCTTGGCGGGTGCTTCCTCCGAGACGTCGAAATCGTCAGCCGCTAAGATCACGCTCATCGAAAGTCTTAGGACTTCTTATCGGCCGGTGGTGGCGTTGTCGTGTTGGGCGATGGAGTGACCGCGGGCGCCGGATCAGGCTGCTTGGTCTTGTCGACCGTCCTTGGGTCGTTGTCGAGCGCCGGCAGACCGTTGGCGATCTTTTCCTTGATCTTCGGAATATCGGCGTCCTCGGGCTTGGAAGCCAGCGCGCGGTTCCATTGGTAAACCGCCTCCAGCTTGCGGTTGACGCGCCAATAGGCATCGCCCAGATGGTCGTTGATCGTGGGATCGCCGGCCTTCAACTGTGCGGCACGCTCCAGTTCGTTCACCGCATCGTCGAAGCGGTTGAGGCGGAAATAGGCCCAGCCGAGCGAGTCGACGATGTAGCCGTCATCCGGCTTCAGATCGACGGCCTTCTTGATCATGTTCAGGCCCTGGTCGAGGTTCATGTTCATGTCGACCCAGGAATAGCCGAGATAGTTCAGGACCTGCGGCTGGTCGGGGTTCAGCTCCAAGGCCTTCTTGAAATTCGGCTCTGCCTTGTCCCATTGCTTCAGCCGCTCATAGGCGATGCCGCGCTGGAAGAACACGGCCCAGTCGCCGCGGTTCGGCACGGCGCCGATAACCTCAGCAGCCTTATCGTAATTGTCCGCCATGGCCTGAAAGTCCTTGGCGTCCGAGAGAACGCTGCCATAGGCGAGATAGCTGCGGATATCCTTCGGGTCGGAATCGATCAGCGCCTTCAGATGCTTGCGCGCATCGTCGACCTTGCCGGACTGGGCAAGCGCAAGGCCGAGCTGCAGCTCGGAGATGCGGGCCATGGGCGAGTTGTTGGGCACCTTTTTGTAGAAGGAGATGGCACGATCCATCTGCTCCTGCTTTTCCGCAAGTCCACCCAGCAGAACCAGCGTGTCGGCACTCTTGGGATCGAGCGTGTTGGCGATCTGCAGGTAAAGCGAGACGACATCTTCGGCGCCGTCGCGGTTGAGCGCCGCGCCGACGGTAAAGAGCACCGAGGCTGCACCTTGCGTGCTGTCGGTCACTTGCTGGTCCGGCGTTTCGCCCTTGTTGATGCTGTCGCGCAGCGCGTTCAGCGGCGCGTAATTGTTAATCAGGTTGTCGCCGACCGAAACGGCATCCAGAGCCTTCTGCTTGTCGCCGGCCTTGGCTTCAAGCCGCGCCAGCGCCATGACAGCGCGCATGAATGTGTCTGGGGCCGTAGCGCCGCCCGCCTTGTCGAGAATGGCGTCGTTCAGGTGCGAGCGGGCAGACTTCGTATCGCCGATGGTGATGGCAATGGCGCCGGCATGGTAGTTCTTGAAGATGTTGAACCAGTCCGGTCCCTTCATCTTGTCGATCATGGCGATTGCTTCCTTGCCATGATTGGAGCCGGCGCGCGCCCAGGCAAGCAGAAGACCGGCCATCATCCGGTCGAGATMGTTCGGACCGTCATATTTGAGGATGTCCTGCGCGGCCTTGTAGTCATGCCGGCGGATGGCGTCCATGCCACGCACGATCGTGGTGACGCGTTCGACCGAGGGATCGTTCTTCAGCTCGTTGGCGTATTTCACGCCCTCTTCGAGATTGCCGTTGAGCAGCAATGAGATCATCAGCCGCTGGCGAATCTCCGGGTTGCCCGGCTCGATCATCAGCGCCTTTTTATAAAGCGAAATCGCAGTTTCATAGTCATGGTCGACATCGGCGGTCCGGGCGGCAAGGAAGGCGCCTGCGAAGGTGTCGACGCCTTCCGCATCGAAGGTCACCAGGGCGCTGGCCTCCGGCGTTGCCGGGGCATCCTCTGCGCGCGCGCTGTTCAGCGCGCCCATCGAGAGGACCGCCGCCAGAGCTGCGCCCGAGAGGAAACGAATGGCAAGTCTCTGCCGCATTAGAAAGCCTTTCATCAAGGGATTTGCCGGAAGAGCGCCGGCGGCACAAAACGTTCGTGTCAATTGATTCACAACAGGATGGCTTTTTTGAAGCGCTCCTGCAAGAAATTCGGGCGGCTGTGATCAGTTCACACGTTCGATGCAGAAATCGATCACTTCCATGAGCGCAGATTTCCACGGCGTTTCCGGTAGCGGCGCCAGTGCGTCGCGGGCGATGGTGCCGTAGTGAACGGCACGGGCGATGGTGTCGGTGAGCGCACCGTATTTGGTGATCAGACCCAACGCCTTTTCCAGGTTCTCGTCGCTGTTGTTGCCGGTCTCGATGGCGTCGCGCCAGAAAGCGCGCTCCTTCTCGGTGCCGCGACGATAGGCGAGAATAACGGGCAGGGTGATTTTGCCCTCGCGGAAGTCGTCGCCGACATTCTTGCCGAGATCGGCAGCCTTGCCGCCGTAATCCAGCGCGTCGTCCACCAGTTGGAAGGCGAGGCCGAGATTGGTGCCGTAGGACTTCAGCGCATTGCGCTCGGCCTTGCCGGCATTGGCGACGATCGGGCCGACTTCGGCGGCGGCGGCGAAAAGCGCAGCCGTCTTGGCGCGAATGACGGAGAGATAATCGTCTTCGGTGGTCTCCATGTTCTTGGAGACGGAAAGCTGCAGCACTTCGCCCTCGGCGATGACGCAAGCTGCCGATGACAGAACGTCGAGCGCATCCAGCGAACCGACTTCGACCATCATCCGGAAAGCCTGTCCAAGCAGGAAGTCGCCGACAAGAACGCTGGCCTGATTGCCCCAGATCATGCGGGCCGTGGATTTGCCGCGGCGCAGATCGCTTTCATCCACCACGTCATCGTGCAACAATGTCGCCGTGTGCAGGAATTCGACCGAGGTCGCGAGCTTGATGTGATTGTCGCCCTGATAGCCGTAGAGTGCGGCAGAGGCGATGGTCAGCATCGGCCGCAGACGCTTGCCGCCGGAAGAGATCAAATGCTCGGCAACTTCCGGGATCATCTGCACATCGGAGCCGGCTTTCGACAGGATGAGCTGGTTGACGCGTTCCATATCCGCCTTGGTCAGGTCCACCAATGGCTTGATGGAGGCCAGTTTATTCTTGCTTTCTTCAAGCGGTATCACGACGCCCAACGATCCGGACTCCTGTTCATTTTCTGCAAAGCACAATAAGAAGGGGCGAAAGAGGCGGCAAGAGGCGATTTGTCTCGTCTCGCAAATTTGACAGGAAACCCAAGGCTTATGCACGAGCTGATCCGCACAAACGATCCCGTTTTACTCTCCTTCGCCGAGAGTCTGATGAAGGACGCCGGGATTCATTGTTTCGTCGCGGATCAAGCCATGAGCATTCTCGAGGGTTCTCTCGGCATGCTGCCGCGCCGTTTCATGGTCGAGGACGAGCGCGCCGATCAGGCCCGGCGCATTCTGATCGATGCCGGTCTCGGCGACGAGCTGCGCCCGGCGCGCGGCTGAGTTCCGCCATGGCCGATACCCATTCCGAAACCATCGACGCCTTCCATCGCGGCGCGTTCCATATCGTCCAGCCGAAGGGCAGGGGCCATCGCTCCGGCATGGACGCCATGTTGCTTGCTGCTCTTGTGGCCGATGACCGTAGCATCAGGGTGGCCGATCTCGGTGCGGGAGCGGGTGCCGCCGGCATGGCGGTGGCCTCGCGGCTGGAGCAGGCGGAGGTGGTATTGTTCGAACGCTMGCCGGAAATGGCCGAGTTCGCCCGCAAGAGCCTGGCACTTTCGGAAAATGCCCGCTTCGCCAGCCGTGTCGCCGTTGTCGAGGCCGATGTCGCCTTGACCGCGAAGGCCCGCAATGACGCCGGTCTGGTCGATGACAGTTTCCATCATGTCATCATGAACCCGCCGTTCAACGATGCCAGCGACAGGCTGACGCCGGATGCATTGAAAGCGCAGGCGCATGCCATGACCGACGGCCTGTTCGAAAGCTGGGTGCGAACGGCAGGCGCAATCATGATCCCCGGCGGGCAACTGTCGTTGATCGCTCGGCCGCAATCGATCGCTGAGATCATTGCAGCCTGCGGCCGCCGTTTCGGCGGCATCGAGATCACGCCCATCCATCCGCGCGAGGGTGAAAATGCCGTTCGCATCCTGGTGACGGCCATCAAGGGCTCACGCGCACGGCTGGCGCTGCGCGCGCCGCTGATCATGCATGGCGAGGGGACGCACAAATTCTCCGACTTCGTCGACGACCTCAACAATGGTCGCGCTGCCTATTTCCGAAAGTAGCGCGTCATCCCGAACGCATGACGCGCTTTTTAGGAAGATCATCCGAATTCAGTGTATGCCTTGGAACGCATCTAAGATCAGCTTGACGTTCAGAAGGGCGATAACGATGGCGATGATATAGGCGACGGTACTCAGCCAGCGCGGCGCGACTAGAGCGCCCATCTTGGTCTTGTCGGCGGTGAACATGACCAGCGGGAAGACAGCGAAAGAAAGTTGTAGGCTGAGCACGACCTGGGTCAGGATCAGCAGATCCGCCGTACCGGAATCGCCGTACCATATGGTGACGACCCCGGCGGGAGTGATCGCCAGTCCGCGCGTCACTAGGCGGCGCAGCCAAGGTTTCACCTTGAGCCGCAGAAAACCCTCCATGACGATCTGCCCGGCAAGCGTCGCCGTTACAGTTGAGTTGAGGCCGCAACAGAGAAGCGCGATCCCGAAGAGCGTCGGCGCAATCGCCAGGCCGAGAAGCGGCGCCAGCAGCGATTCCGCCTGGGCGAGTTCCACGACATCAGTGTGGCCATGCGCGTGAAACGCCGCGCCGGCAAGAATGAGGATGGAAGCGTTGATGAGCAGAGCGAAGGTCAGCGCTATCGTCGAATCGAGCGTGGCATAGGTCAGCGCCTCTTTCTTTTCCGAGAGCGTATGGCCGAAGGCGCGCGTCTGCACGATGCCGGAATGCAGATAGAGATTGTGCGGCATGACCGTCGCGCCAAGGATGCCGAGCGCCAGATAGAGCATGTCCGGATTCCTGACGATCTCAGTCGTCGGGAAAAAGCCTTTGATGACGTCGCCCCAATTTGGATCGGCAAGGAAGACCTGGATGCCGAAACAGAAGGCGATCACACCGAGCAGGGTGATGATCAGCGCCTCTACCCAGCGAAAGCCCAGCCGCTGCAGGAAAAGAATGAGGAACACGTCGAAGGCGGTCACCAGCACGCCGAGTTCGAGCGGCAGGCCGAAAACGAGATTTAAGCCAATGGCGGTGCCGACGACTTCTGCGATATCCGTCGCGATAATGGCGATCTCCGCCATCGCCCACAGTGGCACGGAGACGAAGCTCGGAAAGGCGTCCCGGCAGGCCTGGGCCAGATCGCGGCCGGTGGCGATCGCGAGGCGCGCGCAAAGCGCCTGCAGCACCACGGCCATAATGTTGGACAACAATGCAACGGTTAGCAGCGCATAGCCGAATTTCGATCCGCCGGCGAGCGAGGTCGCCCAGTTGCCGGGGTCCATATAGCCGACCGCGACAAGATAGCCCGGACCTGCGAAGGCAGCGACGCGACGCAGCACCGAACCGCCCTTTGCGGTTTCGACCGAGCGATAGACATCGGAAAGAGTGGCTTCTTCTCGGTCATGGCGCCAGCCGGCATCGGGCTTGGGTTTCATAAGATCCATGGGGCTTCCGCAGGCTTCAATACCGCGAGAAGTTAGCGGTTTAGAATGATAATGCAATTCATTCGCAACAAGAAAAGCCGTTCCCGCTCTCGTTCGCATCGGCTGTGGCATTCCTGCAATCTGCAATAACGGCGGATATCTGCGACCTCTAATGCATGTCGCGCAAAAGTGTGCGGCGGTTTTGCGAACACGACATGCACAAACAAGGAGCTAAAGCGCGGGAGCGAATCTGAAAGATCGCGACGAGCTTTAGTGGCGATGGGCTTTCTCGATAGACAATCTCGGCTTCATTCCATCTCAGGACATCGCCGTTCTTGGACGCCGCTGAACAGGACCAATTACCGAACAAGGAACCCAAGCGCTGCTGCGTTTGCCAGATCGATGAAGAACGCAGAGACGAGCGGCAGAATGATGAATGCGATGGTTGCGGCCCCATGAGTTTTGGTTACCGCCGTCATATTGGCGATTGCCGTCGGGGTCGCTCCAAGCGAGATACCAAAAAAGCCTGCGGAAATCACCGCCGCATCATATGTCCGCCCCATCGCGGGGAAAACGACGAACAGGACATAAACGACAACCGCAACAGTCTGCACGACGAGGACGATCAGAAGCGCGGCGCCAAGCCCGCTGAGGGCCCACAATTGCATGCTCATCAGCGACATTGCGAGAAAGATGTTCAACGAGAGATCGGAGATGAGCGAAAGCGCTCGCGTGCGTGTCGGCCAAGGGAGGCGCGGTGCGAGCAGCGGAACGGTATTCGTCATCACAATCGCGACCAGCAAGCAGACGACGAACAATGGAAGATTGATGCCAGCCTCCACGATGATCTCATGCAAGGCGTACCCGGTGAGAATAGCGATATTGGTTACCAGCAAGGCTCGCAGCAGGCTGACATAGCTGACATCATCTTCATGGCTGCTGACTGCAGCACGCGATACACCGATCACCAACTCTTCGGTGGCGGGGCCGCTCAAGCCATGGCGTTTGATCAGGTATTGCGCAATTGGTCCGCCGATGAGGCTGGCGATGACAAGGCCAAGCGTTGCGCTCGCAATACCGATTTCAAGCGCATTCGTCAGTCCGAAACGTCCGGTGATAATCGGTGCCMAGGCAATCGTTGTGCCGTGACCGCCGATTAGCGACGTGGAGCCAAGTAAGATTGCCACGCCATCGGGGAGGCCGAGCATGTCGCTGACGCCGATGGCGATTGCGTTCTGGATGACGAGAAATACAAGCGTGACAGCCAACAAGATAAGAAACGGCTTGCCTCCAGCCATGAGGTCGGAGAGCCTGGCGTTAAGGCCGACCCCGGTGAAGAAGTAGAGAAGAAGCATGTCGCGTGCGGCGAGTGTAAAACTAATCTCCAAACCGAAGTATTCGTACGCGATCAGCGTTATCAGGGCGGCAAGCAGGCCACCTGTCACCGCTTCGGGTATGCTCCACCGAACAAGGAGGGGAATGAAACGGTTGAGGTTTGCACCAATGAAAAACACGAGGATCGCAATGGTAAGCGATAGCAGTCCTGGGACCTGTATTGCCGACATGGACCACCTTCACCTTGGTTGCAGCCGAACCCGCCTCAGTCCGTCACTTTGGCATGCGCCAGACGAATAGACGAGCGGAAAGAGCCTCGGGTGATCCGATCTGCTGGGAGCAGAGGGAGAGCGGCGGCCCAATCCTGATGGACGCGGAGAAATGTTTTTCCCGGGTGCCGTGTTTACGGCAAAAGGCAGTCCTCCCGTCACCCCATCCCCTCTTCATATCGATGAAAATGTATGCCGGCTCGAGGAATCCGGGCGCGAAATGCGATGCTGGATGTTGCGTTTGCCGTTTCCGTGCATACATCACACGCAGCAAACATCATGAATCAGGGACGACGAATGGCTGGATTTTTTAGGCGCATGCTTCCGAAGCGGTTTCGCAAGGAAAAGGCGATCATTCCCGTTGTCCGGCTGAGCGGTGTCATCGCCTCCGGCGGCGGTCCTCTCCGGCAGTCGCTCAATCTTGCGGGCGTCTCGCAAGCGCTGGAAAAGGCCTTCAGCATGAAGGCTGCCCCGGCAGTCGCGGTCGTCATCAATTCGCCCGGCGGATCGCCGGTGCAATCGCGGATGATCTATAACCGCATCCGCGATCTTGCCCGCGAGAAAGAGAAGAAGGTGCTGGTGTTCGTCGAGGATGTAGCGGCATCCGGCGGCTACATGATCGCGCTCGCCGGCGATGAGATCATTGCCGATGCCACCTCCATCGTCGGTTCCATCGGCGTCGTCTCCGGCGGCTTCGGTTTTCCGGAGCTTTTGAAGAAGCTCGGGGTCGAGCGCCGGGTCTATACTGCCGGCGAAAACAAGGTGATCCTCGATCCGTTCCAGCCGGAGAAGGAAAAGGACATCGAATATCTGAAGAGCCTGCAGGTCGAGATCCACAAGGTCTTCATCGATATGGTGCGTGAGCGTCGGGCGGGTAAACTGGCGGCGGACGAGGTCGTGTTCTCCGGCCTCTTCTGGACCGGCGGGCGTGGTCTCGAACTCGGCCTGATCGACGGGCTCGGCGATATGCGCCAGGAACTCAAGAAGCGTTACGGCGACAAGATCAAGCTCGAGCTGGTCACCACGCCACGTAGCCTCTTCGGCCGCCGCGCACCCGGCATTTCCCTTTCGGGCATGGACGGCATCGGCGCCGGCCTCGCCTCCGGACTTGCAGAGGTGGCAGAGGAAAAGGCATTGTGGGGGCGGTACGGATTGTAATCGGGAGCGCTGCGTGATGCCGCAGATCATCTTCTTCATCGTTGCTGTCGGCGGTATTTGGCTTCTCTATCGACGCTTCCTGCGCGACGCCCGAAAACTCACCGAGAAATCACGCCGCGCCGAAAGCGAACGGCGCACGGGCGCCATCGGCACACTGGTGAAAGACCCGAAGACAGGGGAGTATAGGGTGAAGCGGGAGGATGAGTAGCCTCCGATAGATCGTGGAAATACGAAAAGGTGACTATGACAGTTTGCGCTTGAAAGCCTTGACCCTTCCGTTCTGCCGTGGCACCTGTCCGCCAAACAATCCATTACCCGAAGAAATCAATCTCCATGACCGCGACCCCGCCCGATAACATGAATCCGAAGCGCTCGTTTCAGGCGTTGATCCTGACGCTGCACAATTACTGGGCCGACAAAGGTTGTGCGGTTCTGCAGCCCTACGACATGGAAGTTGGCGCCGGCACGTTCCATCCGGCGACGACCTTGCGCGCGCTTGGACCGAAGCCGTGGAAGGCTGCCTATGTGCAGCCCTCGCGCCGTCCGTCCGACGGTCGTTACGGCGAAAACCCGAACCGTATGCAGCATTATTATCAATATCAGGTCATCCTGAAGCCGAACCCGCCGAACCTGCAGGAGCTCTATCTCGGCTCTCTCGCGGCCATCGGCCTCGACCCACTTCTGCATGACATCCGCTTCGTCGAGGACGATTGGGAAAGCCCGACGCTTGGTGCCTGGGGGCTTGGCTGGGAATGCTGGTGCGACGGCATGGAAGTGTCGCAGTTCACCTATTTCCAGCAGATTTGCGGCATCGAGTGCGCGCCGGTTGCTGGCGAATTGACCTACGGTCTCGAACGTCTGGCAACCTATGTCCAGGGCGTCGACAGCGTCTACGACCTGAATTTCAACGGTCTCGAAGGCGACGAGAAGATCACCTATGGCGATGTCTTCCTGCAGGCAGAGCAGGAATATTCGCGGCATAATTTCGAATATGCCAACACGGAAATGCTGCATCGCCATTTCATCGATGCCGAACGGGAATGCCAAGCGCTGCTTGCCGCCGGCGCGCCGGGCGACAATGCCAATCAGCTCCTGCACAAATGCGTCTTTCCAGCCTACGATCAGTGCATCAAGGCCAGCCACGTCTTCAATCTGCTCGATGCGCGCGGCGTGATCTCGGTCACCGAACGCCAGAGCTATATCCTGCGCGTCCGCACGCTGGCGAAAGCCTGTGGCGAGGCATTCCTGCTCACGGATGCCGGTGGTGCGAACTGGGGCAAGCAGGCGGCTTAAGGCACATTCCTAATCTCTAAGGTATTGGCCTGGCGGCGAAAAGCGGATGACAACGCCCGTCAAGCCACATAATGTGCCTCGTGGTTGCATTTGCCACGGGGTTCGCGATGTATATTATTTTGGCGATCATCGTTCTGATCGCGCTTTACGCCGTCCTCACCTATAACGGCCTCGTTCGCGCGCGTCAGGTGGCCGAGGAGGCTTGGTCCGGCATCGATGTGCAGCTCAAGCGCCGCGCTGATCTCATTCCGAATCTGGTCGAGACGGTCAAAGGCTATGCCGGCCATGAGAACCAGACGTTGAGGGAAGTTGTCGAGGCACGCAGCAGAGCTCAGGCAGTGCCTGCAGGGGATGTTGCCGGCCGCGCTGTTGCCGAAGGTGTGCTCGGGCAGGCGCTCGGTCGCCTGATGGTTGTCTCCGAAGCCTATCCTGACCTCAAGGCCAATGTCGGCTTCGTCGAGTTGCAGCAATCCCTGGAAACGACGGAAAACGAGATCCAGATGTCGCGGCGCTCCTACAACGGTGCAGCCCGCGATCTCAACGTCAAGGTCGAGAGCTTTCCCAACAATCTGCTCGCCGGCCCTTTCGGTTTCACCAAGCGCGCCTTCTTCGAAATCACCAACGAGACGGACCGTGCTGTTCCATCGGTCAAGTTCTAAGATTCCTTCTATCGGTTTTGCATTCCAGGCGGTAAAGGAAGCCGACCGCAGGCCATTGGCCGCTTTCTGGACTGACCAAAGAGATTGATGATGGGTAGAGCCAAACTCACGATTATCCCCCCCGGCAAGCCGCTTATCGGACGCGCCATGCCGCCGGGGTCGAAGTCGATCACCAACCGCGCGCTGCTGCTCGCCGGCCTCGCCAAGGGAACCAGCCGGCTGACGGGTGCGCTGAAGAGCGACGATACGCGTTATATGGCCGAAGCGCTGCGGGCCATGGGCGTTGCGATCGACGAGCCCGACGACACCACGTTCATCGTCACCGGCGATGGCAAACTCAAGTCGCCGGCCGCGCCGCTGTTTCTCGGCAATGCCGGCACCGCGACCCGCTTCCTGACCGCCGCCGCTGCTCTGGTTGACGGGAAGGTCGTGGTCGATGGCGATGCACATATGCGCAAGCGGCCGATCGGCCCGCTGGTTGACGCCCTGCGCTCCCTGGGCATTGATGCCTCGGCCGAGACCGGCTGCCCGCCCGTGACCGTCAACGGCACGGGCCGTTTCGAGGCGAGCCGGGTTGAGATCGATGGCGGCCTCTCCAGCCAGTATGTCTCGGCGCTGCTGATGATGGCGGCCGGCGGCGATCGCCCGGTCGATGTCGTGCTGCTTGGCGAACATATCGGCGCTCTCGGCTATATCGATCTGACGGTTGCCGCCATGCGTGCCTTCGGCGCCAAGGTGGAGCGCGTCAGCGCCGTTGCCTGGCGGGTTCAGCCGACTGGCTATCACGCAGCCGATTTCCATATCGAGCCGGATGCATCGGCCGCGACCTATCTCTGGGCGGCGGAAGTGCTGTCCGGCGGGAAGATCGATCTCGGCACGCCGGCGAGCGAATTCTCGCAGCCGGACGCCCGCGCCTATGACATGATCTCGCAGTTTCCGCATCTCCCCGCCGTCATCGACGGATCGCAGATGCAGGACGCCATTCCGACGCTCGCTGTCCTTGCCGCTTTCAACGAAACGCCGGTGCGTTTCGTCGGCATCGCCAATCTCCGGGTCAAGGAGTGCGATCGCGTCCGGGCGCTGTCGAGCGGCCTGTCGCGCATCGTTCCCGGCCTCGGCACCGAGGAAGGCGACGATCTGATTGTCGCCTCCGACCCGAGCCTTGCCGGCAAGACGCTGCCGGCCGAGATCGACAGCTTCGCCGATCACCGCATCGCCATGAGCTTTGCGCTGGCCGGGCTGAAGATCGACGGCATCACCATTCTCGACCCCGATTGCGTCGCCAAGACCTTCCCGGCCTATTGGAACGTCCTTGCGTCACTGGGAGTTGCCTGCGACGACTGATGCCGCCCCAACGGGAGGCGCGTAAATATATCGGCATGTGCGGCATCCTGAATGGGGTGCCGTCGGATCGCAGGAGCTGTGATGACGCGTTGGCTTTCCGGACTCTCTATCGCCTTGCTCCTGCTGTTTTCCGCATCGATCGCGTCAGCCGCCGAAGTCATCAACGCTTTCGATCAGGCGATTATTCTCGATCGCGACGGCTCAATGCGTGTCACCGAGACAATTACGGTGAACGCGGAAGGCCGCGCCATCCGTCGCGGCATATTCCGGGATTTTCCGCTGACTTTTGTCGATTCTGCGGGCCGCCAGGCGCAGGTGGATTTTAATGTTGTCTCTGTCGAACGCGATGGACAGCCGGAAGATTGGCACAAGGAGCAGATCGAGGGCGGGGAACGCATTTATATCGGAAATGCCGATCGGATCATAAACCGTGGCCAGCACGTCTACCGCATCGTCTACACCACCGATCGCCAGATCCGCTATTTTGACGATCACGACGAGCTCTATTGGAACGTCACCGGTAATGGCTGGCAATTTCCGATCCTTCACGTCTCGGCCACCGCTACGCTGCCGGACGGCGTGAAGCCGCAACAGCTTGCCTATTATACCGGGCCGATCGGCGCGACCGGCCAGGACGCGAGCGCCAGCGCGCAGGCGGACAAGGTCATGTTCGTCACCACGCGGCCCTTGGCCCCGGCCGAAGGTTTGACGATCGCCATCAGGCTGCCGAAGGACGCGATTGCGGCGCCGAGCAGCAGCCAACAATGGCATTGGTTCATAACCGATCATATAGACGCGATCATCGCCATCGGCGGTTTGATATTGGTATTCGCCTACTATCTCCGCAGTTGGATCGCCGTCGGCCGTGATCCCCCACGCGGTGTGATGGTCCCGCGCTGGGACCCGCCGGACGGTATTTCGCCGGCGTTGGTCAACTACATCGACAACAGAGGTTTTTCCGGTGCGGGCTGGACGGCGCTGTCGGCGACGGCGATCGATCTTGCTGTGCACGGCTATGTTATTCTCGACAATCTGAAGGAAAAGGTGGTCATTCGCCCGACCGGCAAGGCAGGCAGCGATCTCAGCGGCGGCGACAAAGTGCTCATGCAGGCCGTCGGCCCATTTTCCCCGCTTGTCATCGACAAGGCGAATGGCGAGGCGGTAAAGCAGCTTGGCTCGACATTCCGCAGCGCCATCGAGCGCGATCATCGCGGCGAATATTACAAAGCTAATGCGCTCTACGTGATTGCCGGCATTGCCTTGTCGGTCCTCATCCTTGCTGCGATCGTGATTTTCGGTCGCTTGCACGAGAATGCGCTGCCTCTCATCATCGTGCCCGGCTTCCTGTCGATTGTGGTGACGATCTTTGCCGGCACGATCGGCCGCAGGTTTCGCCGTCATGATGCCGGTCTTGGACGGCGAATTCTTTCCGTTCTGATCGCAGCTTTCTTTGGCTTTCTGTTCGTCTCGGCTGCGGTCGGCGGCTTGGCTGCCGCCGTCGTCCCCTTGTGGGAGGCGGGTGAACTGCCTCTGCTCGCCGGCATCGTCGGCATTTTCGCGCTCAACGTCGTCTTCTTTTTCCTGATGGGGGCGCCGACGCCGCTCGGGCGCAAGATGATGGATGGCATCGCGGGGCTACGGCAATATCTGACGCTTGCCGAACGCGACCGGATGAACATGCAGGGCGCGCCGCAGATGTCGCCGCAGCATTTCGAAAAGCTGTTGCCCTATGCGGTCGCGCTCGGCGTCGAAAAGCCTTGGTCGAGCGCCTTCGAGACCTGGCTCGCCACCGCTGCGGGTGCGGCCGCGGCCGCCTATGCGCCGGCCTGGTATTCCGGTGATTTCCATCCAGGCAATATCGGCGGCACGATCGGCGATTTTTCCTCCTCCATGGCATCCACCATCGCCTCCACCATTCCCGCGCCGGTCTCCRGCTCGTCCTCAGCCTTTTMGGGCGGCGGCGATGGCGGCGGCTCCTCCGGCGGCGGTGGAGGCGGCGGAGGCGGGGG
>NZ_JARWLB010000016.1:0-138855 GCF_047445835.1 Rhizobium sp. BR 317
TCGCTTCGAGACCGCGAAAGAGCCGTCAACGTTTCGATCTCCTGCTCGCTCATCGCCAACTCGATTACGCGCCGTCTGGGTGCCATGATGAAACTCCTCATTTGGATAACTCAAACCAGGAATCCGCCAGCCCGCTTCAGGTTCCATCAAAGGCCGCTTTCATGGATTCGCTCGTCTAGTATGCATAGGTGCTCGACATCAAGCGATCCTCCGATTAAAACCCCTGCGAATGAAGTGACCGGTCGCGGCCAATGCTGTGTTGGGAAAGGGGAACACCCATCTTGGAGATTTCAATGTCGACTGAAAAATTCGCTTCATTCGAATCGGCGCTGGCGGGAAAACGCATATTGGTAACCGGCAACACTGGCTTCACCGGAGGTTGGGTTTGTCTGTGGCTGAAATCGATAGGCGCAGCTGTTACTGGCTACTCGTTGCGCCCCGAGACTTCCCCATCTCTTTTCAACGCCATCGCTGACGATATCGACACGACATTCGGAGATATATGTGACTACGGTCAATTGGCCGATGCCGTTTTCCGAGTCGAACCGGATATTATCCTTCATCTTGCTGCGCAGCCTTTGGTGAGGCGCTCTTACGCAGAGCCGTTGCGTACGTTCTTAGTAAACGCGCAGGGAACCGCGCATGTGCTTGAAGCCGCACGTAATGTGAAAAGTGTGCGCGGTGTCCTCTGTGTAACCACTGACAAGGTTTACAAGAATAACGAATGGACGTGGCCATATCGCGAGAATGACGCGCTTGGCGGCAAAGACCCATATAGCGCTTCCAAGGCAGCGGCCGAAATGGTGATCCAAAGTTATGCGGCTTCGTATCCCAATGAACTTGGAAAAGGGCCTGCAATTGCAACGGCGCGTGGTGGCAACATAATTGGGGGAGGTGATTGGTCCGAAGACAGATTGATACCGGATTTTGTCCGCGCGGTTATGAACAATGATCGTCTTACGTTGCGATACCCCGACGCAACCCGTCCATGGCAACACGTATTAGCTCTCGTCCAAGGCTATCTGATGATCATGGCAGGCTTGCTGTCTAAAGATCCGGCACGTTACGCCCGAGCGTGGAATCTGGGCCCACACGACGTGAAGCAATATTCCGTTCGGGACGTGCTGACATTGATGTCGGTTTCCTGGCAGCGCCCGGATCTTACTTTCATGGAAGAACCGCTGCCTGAGGCAAGAGCTCTTGCCCTTGACAGCACGTTGGCCCGCAACGAATTAGGCTGGATGCCAGTTTGGGATACGGAGCAAGGTGTTAGGGAGACAGCTCGCTGGTACCGGCAATATTATGAAAATCCAAGTTGTGCCTCACAGATAACGCAGGAGCAGATTAACGCTTGGCGCGAGAAGATCGTCCAATGATCTTTATCATTGGAGGGACTGGACGGCTTGGAAAGGCAATTGCCAGCCGATACAGTTGCGAAGAGACCGCTTTACCAAGCCGCAGCGTTTATGAGAACTGGTGGATGCCGAATTCGGTTAGCTTGATTTCCGAATATTTTAGACCGTGGGACGGCTCCGGCTCGGTAATATTTGTTGCATCGGGATTATTGGACCCAAGTGCCGCCATGTCGGATCTCCAGAGGATAAACTATTCTTTGCCTGTCAATATTATCGAAGGGACCAAGAAGCTTGGAATACGCGTTGTCACCTTTGGAACAGTTACGGAAAGACTATTTCCTGAGGGTAATGCCTACGTTAAAAGTAAAATTGCGTTGAGCGAGTATATTGCGAGATCGGCCATACACGACGGCAGCGCTGCTCATATAAGATTGCACACGCTATACGGCCTTTATGAGCCCTCACCGTTCATGTTCTTAGGTCAAATATTGCGTGCGCTTCGCTCCCAATCGAAATTCGAGATGACGCAAGGAAAGCAGTTACGCGAATACCATCATTTCGAAGATGATGCCGGAGCAATCCACTGCTTTACGAAAAGTTGGGAGCCGGGACTTATCGAATTGAACCACGGCCAGTCCGTAGCGTTAAGAGATATTGCGGCCACGATATTTTCGGCATTCGATGCAGAAAACCTGCTCGCGATAGGATCGAAGCCGGAACCAAAGGAAGAAAACTACGGCGTGTCTTTTGACAAACCTGACTTTCTGAAATCTGTCTCCTTCAGGGATACTTTACCTGGGATACTCGGATATATGAAATACTGCTTGGCTGGCCTCGATACGGAATCATGATGGGCGAGAAATCTACCCCGAAGCCAAAACCGCTTATATCGATTTCGATCCCTGTTCTTAACGAAGAGGGAAATCTCGAGGCGCTTTATTCACGTTTGGCAGCCTTGGCCGTCGAAATGGAGGATAGGTGTAATCTCGAGTTTGTGTTTTCCGATAACCACTCGAGCGACCGCACGTGGTCGATGCTCACAGAACTGGCGGAGAGAGATACACGCGTTAAGGCAATTCGATTTTCTAAAAACTTCGGTTTTCAGCGCTCTATTCTCGCCAATTATCTCCATACTCGAGGCGAGGCAGTCATGCAGGTTGACGCGGATTTACAAGACCCGCCCGAGATGCTGGAGCAATTTTTTGAGCTGTGGCAAAAGGGCTACCATGTAGTCTACGGCGTGCGACGCGGGCGGCCGGAAAGCCTTTTCATTTCCAAGTTTAGACGCGCCGGCTATTGGTTTATTGACAAACTCAGCGAGCATCCCATCCCCCGGAATGTCGGCGATTTCAGGTTGGTGGACCGGAAGGTTGTCAACGTGCTGGCGAGGGTGAAATCACCCAGCCCGTATCTTCGCGGGGCGATAGCCGGATTCGGTTTCAAGCAAATCGGACTTCCGTATGATCGCGACGCCCGCGTTGCGGGGCAGAGCAAGTTCAATGTCAGCCGGCTGATACGCCTAGGTCTTACCGCGGTACTAAATCATTCTACTGTTCCCCTTAGGGCGGCATCATTTCTTGGCGGGGTAATATTGGCCCTGAGTCTGATAGGGGCATCCTACTATGTCATCTATCGGCTAATGCATCCTGACTTTCCTGTCGGAATCGCGAGTCTTCACATTCTCATGCTGTTCGGAATCGGGCTGAATGCGTTCTTATTGGGAGTTATTGGCGAATATCTGCTCAGGATTTACCTTATCCTTCGAGCGGAGCCAATTGCCATCGTGGAGCACAGCCTCAACTTCGAACCTTCGGAACTAAAATCATTGTAGGAGGAAGACTATGAAAGCCGTAATTTTAGCTGGCGGTCTTGGCACTCGCATAGCAGAAGAGTCCGACACAAAGCCAAAGCCGATGGTAGAAATTGGCGGCAGGCCATTGCTGTGGCACATCATGAAAATGTATGCTCACCACGGAATAAAGGATTTCATTATATGCCTTGGTTACAAGGGCTACGTAATTAAAGAGTTCTTTTTTAACTATTATCGACACATGTCGGATATGACAATCGATCTTGGTGTTGGTGATCACAAGATACTAAACAGCCAGTCAGAGGACTGGACTATTACGCTTGTTGACACGGGCATCGATACAATGACGGGTGGCCGCCTAAAGCGTGTGGCTTCTCATATAGGCAACGAAACGTTTTGTCTCACATACGGCGATGGCCTCTCAGATATAGATATTAGCGAAGAGATACGATTTCATAAAGGCCACGGTAGGCTGGCGACGGTGGCGGCAGTTCAGCCGCCGGGACGTTTTGGTGTATTAAATATTGACACCTCTTGGCGGGTTAATAGCTTTGAGGAAAAACCAAGCGACGAAATCGGGTGGATTAATGGCGGCTTTTTTGTCCTTGAACCAGCAGCTATAGACTATATTGAAGGCGATGCGACATCCTGGGAACGCGAACCGTTGTCTCGACTTGCGATAGATGATCAACTGTTCGCTCATCACCATCACGGATACTGGCAGCCTTGTGATACGCTTCGCGATAAACGCGAGTTAGAAAGCCTTTGGGCGCGTAATAAGGCCCCTTGGCGCGTTTGGTCTTAACGGAGCATGTTAGAGTGCGAAAACACCGGAAAAAAGGTAGGCTTTGGTCCCCATTCCCGCTCTATACATGCATAAAATAGATCTCGCCGATTCGAAATTAACCAACAGACATGCAGTTTTGCTGACTGGACCAGAACGGCGGCGGCGATGGTCGGTAGAAGATCGCGCGCAGCTACTGGCGGAGGTGCGTCGTTGGCGAAAGATTGCCGATCGTCATGTCATCGATCATGCGCCGGCGTAGCGGGCTTATCTCTGTCATTGTAATCTCCTGGATGAAGGTGCGCAGAACAGCCCAATCCTTCAAATCAGAAGCGCATCATGTAAATCCCGCGCTCCAAATGCCGCGCAAGCGGCTTCGTTCAATCCCTTCCGATTCAGCTAAAAACGGAAACGCTCTAACGAGCAAGCGATTTAAACCAAACGGCGTAAGGTTGCGCGAGCCACCACTTCAACGGCACTCTGCCGTAATGCTTTCGAACTGTTGCTATTGCCTCACGGTAGTGACGCACCCGCAGAGTTTTCGTCTTCGTGTTCTCATGCACGCGATTCACCGCAACGTAGTTATCAACGAAGCGGGGAGGGCCGCACTCCTTGTAAAGCCTCCACCAGAGATCATAGTCCATCGTCATATGGAGGTTAGGATCGACGCCACCTACTTTCTCCCATGCAGTACGCCGAATGACCGTCGCAGGTTGCGAAATAATACAGCGTAGAGCCAGTCGCCGCTCTGAAAATGGCTCAACCCACACCGGCTTCAGTGATTGCGTCTTTTGGACAAAATTCCAGCAGCGCCCATATGCCATGGGGGAATGCGGGCTCTGTTCGGCCACTCGAATCAGTCTCGATAGGCTCCCAGGTAGGAACCAGTCATCACTGTTGAGCCAACACACGTATTTAGCATGGCCGAGCCCAATGCCTTCGTTGATGGCCGCGGCCTGTCCGTCGTCGGCGTTACTGCGATAGCCAGCGAGGCGGTCACTCCACCTTTCGATGATCGCCTTGGAATTGTCAGTCGAGCCGCCGTCCATCACAAAGACCTCGACAGAAACATCTTGTTCGAAAATCGAACTCAATGCCTTCTCAAGATAACGACCCTGGTTGTACGAGGGAACGGCGACTGTAACAAGGGGCTCAGTCAGCTTAAACCTCGGCAGTCTTCGAAAGAAAATCGGAATAGGCGAGCTTGATCCCGTCTCGTAGTTTTGTACGCGCCTGCCATCCGAGCTTACGCAAGCGTTCGACGTTCAACAGCTTGCGCGGAGTTCCATCTGGTTTGGAGCTGTCGAATACTATTTCGCCTTTGAATCCTACCACGTCCGCGACCGTCTCAGCCAATTCTCGGATCGTAACGTCTTGCCCCGTGCCGACGTTGAAGAGACCTCCATCGACCTCTTCACGCTCCATCAAAAATACGCAAGCGTCGGCCATGTCATCCACATAGAGGAATTCACGCATTGGCTGACCCGAGCCCCATACTTCGTAAGTCTTGTCGCCCCGCATTTTGGCCTCGTGCGCCTTGCGAATTAATGCGGGTAATACGTGACTGTTGTTTAGATCGTAGTTATCATTGGGGCCATAGAGATTTGTTGGCATGGCATTGATATATTGTGTTCCATACTGCCGGTTATAGCTCTCACATAGTTTTACGCCGGCAATCTTGGCAATCGCGTATGGCTCGTTCGTTTGCTCAAGCGGACCAGTCAGTAGATACTCTTCGCTTATTGGCTGCGGACAATCACGGGGATAAATGCAGCTCGATCCAAGGAACAGCATCCGGTTCACGCCCGCTTGCCAAGCCGCGTGCGTGACGTTCGCTTCGACCATTAGGTTTTGATAAAGGAATTCGGCCCGGTAGATATTATTCGCGTGGATTCCGCCCACTTTGGCGGCCGCCATGAAAATGTAATCCGGGCGCTCGATAGCCATAAAACCGACAACGTCTGCCTGCTGCGTCAAATCAAGTTCCGAATGCGTTCGGGTCACCACGTTCGAATAGCCGGCAGCCTTGAGACGGCGCACTATAGCCGAGCCCACCATGCCACGATGACCTGCGACATAAATTTTGGCATTTTTGTCCATCTGTCTACTCGTGATATTGGTAAGTATTGAAACCGTGCTTCTTCACGACTTCATCCCGCTCTGCCGCCTTTAGGTCCTCACGCATCATCTCGGATACGAGTTCGGAGAAGGTGATTTTAGGTGTCCACCCCAGCTTCTCCTTAGCCTTGCTGGCGTCGCCAAGCAGGGTTTCGACTTCGGCAGGGCGGAAGTAGCGGGGGTCAACAGCAACAACGCAGTTCCCGTTGGGATCGAAACCTTTTTCGTTGACGCCCTCGCCAACCCAGCGAATTGCGATTCCGATTTCCTTTGCCGCTGCGTCCACGAATTCGCGGACACTATATTGAATGCCGGTGGCAATGACGAAGTCTTCTGGCTTGTCCTGCTGCAGCATCAACCACTGCATTTCGACGTAGTCCCTGGCATGTCCCCAGTCACGCTTCGCGTCGAGATTGCCGAGATGCAAGCAGTCCTGAAGGCCAAGTTTAATGCGCGCCAGCGCCCGCGTTATCTTGCGCGTGACGAAGGTTTCGCCGCGCACCGGGCTTTCGTGATTAAACAGAATGCCGTTGCAAGCATAAATGCCGTAGGCTTCACGATAGTTTACCGTGATCCAATAGGCATACAGTTTGGCGACCGCATAAGGGCTCCGGGGGTAAAATGGGGTTGTTTCCTTCTGTGGTGTCTCCTGCACTAGACCGTACAGTTCAGACGTACTTGCTTGGTAAAAGCGCGTCTTCTTTTCCAGGCCAAGAATACGGATGGCCTCCAGAATTCGTAGTGCACCTAGCGCGTCGGAATTTGCCGTGTATTCGGGCTCTTCAAAGGAAACGGCAACGTGCGACTGAGCGGCAAGATTGTAAATCTCGTCAGGCTGAACCGACTGAATGATGCGAATAAGGCTAGTGGCATCCGTCAAATCACCATGGTGCAAAATAAATCGACGGTTGCTCTCATGTGGGTCGACGTAAAGATGGTCGATGCGATCCGTGTTAAATAAGGATGATCGACGCTTTATGCCATGAACCTCGTAGCCCTTGCTCAGCAAAAGCTCGGCGAGATAGGAGCCATCTTGACCGGTGACGCCAGTAATGAGTACTTTTTTCACGATATTTGTCTCTACCTAAATTACACGAAACGCTGTAGCCGACGTATTTGGGCCTGGACCATACGCCCTACCATTTCTTCGAAGCTGACACTAGGCTGCCATCCTAGCATTTCTTTCGCCTTGGCTGGATCGGCAACCGTCTTTCTCGGTTCCAGCGGCCTGACTAATACGGGATCGCTGAATACACATTTTTTCCAATCTCTGCCAACACTTTGATAAGCCACTTCACATAAATCCTGAAGCGTATGCGATAGTCCCGTCCCGATAACGAAGTCTGTTGGCAGGTCCTGTTGTAAAATCATCCACATTGCGCGGACGAAATCTGGCGCATAGCCCCAATCGCGCGAAACTTGCAAATTTCCCAGTGCCAGCTTGCCATCCTCGACGATGGGCCTGCCTCGTTCGTTGCGGTCCGGAGAACTGGTGATATTCAGCGCCTGACACGCTGCCCCATATGCAACCTTTTGGGGAAGGAAGTGCAGTGGCCGCCGCTCGCTTTCGTGATTGAAGAGGATGCCGCTGGCGATATACATCCCGTAGCTATCGCGATAGATTCCAGCCATTTGATGAGCATACACCTTGGCGGCAGCATAGGGGTTCACAGGATTGAAGGGAGTTTGCTCGTGCTGGCATTGTACGTCAGTCTGACCAAACATTTCCGACGAAGATGCGTGATATATCCGAGCGCGGGGGCAGTTATGCCGCACCGCCTCAAAAAGCCTTACTGCTGCCAATCCATTAACGAGGAGCGTTTCAGGCGCCCGTGACCAAGATTCTCCAGGGCGGGACTGCGAGGCCAAATTGTAAATCTCGTCCGGCTTAGCGTCCTGCACGGCCGTTGCGAGGTCGATCCCTTCCGAAACATCTCCAAATAAGACCTCGATTCTGCCGACCAGATGGCTGGCGCAATTTGCCTTATACCAGCTCTCCTGTCGCGCAAACCCGAAGACCTTATAGCCTTTTTCTAGTAGGAGTTCGGCTAGATAGGAACCATCTTGTCCAGTAACGCCTGTGATCAACGCTCGTTTCATCGGCACGTCTATATCACCTTCCATTTCAAAAGGCGCACTCAACTGAAGCTTCTGCGAAGGCTCGACGAATTGCGCCATGCCTTTCTGATCAGAGTGCCCATTGCGGGTGATCGACGATCAATCACGCTGAACACTGTGCGGGCTACATACCTCATATTCTCTCGGTTGCGCCGGATTCGAAAAAGCTGTCCGGTGAAATGGAACAGAGCAGGCAACCGATATACGCGCGGCAATATGCGCCGCAAGGTGGCTCCGCCCGTCCAAGATTCATACAGGCGATAGTACCAGAGCCCGTGGTAGTAGCTGTAGCTGACATAGCCGCCATGCTCTTCGCAGATTTTGAAAACCTCTTCGAATATCTTTCCGCGCATCGCCAACGTCTTGGCGTCCTTATGCAAGCGAGATTGCGCGAGCTTTTCAAAAGTATGGTGGATGATGCCCCCTGACGATCCGATCCTCAGCCAGTAATCGTAATCCATGGCGGTCTGAAGTTCGGCGTTGAACGTACCAGTGCGCTCCGAAATGCGACGCCTCCAGAAAGCGGCCGGCTGGCAGATGCAGCAGTCCTGCATTAGCCGTTCAAATGTGAATTCGGCCGTCGCATACGCGCCGGTTATTTTGCCGTCTTCATCAATATAGTCGGCATTGCCGTAAACGAGGTCACATTCGGGATAGTCATTGAAATAATCAACAACTTTTTCAAGGGCGCCCTGTAGCAAAATATCGTCAGAATTGAGATAAGCTAGGATTTCGCCGCTGACCTTTCGCATGCCTTTGTTGATGGCATCCGCCTGTCCCTTGTCCGGCTCCGATATCCATCGGATCTTGTCGCCATAGCTTTTCAGAATCTCGACAGTTTCATCGGTCGAAGCGCCATCCATGACGACCAACTCGACATTCTTATAGCTCTGCGACAAAACACTGTCGATCGATGCCCGAATGAAATGGGCATGGTTACGGGTCGGCATCACGATGCTCAGCAGGGGTTGCCGCCTCTGAGGCCCTGGCGCGTGTGCGACCCTATCAAGGGCAGCGCGCAGGTTGTGAGCGGGTGTGGTCCAATTGTAAGCGGCCAGACGTTCGCCCGCCTTCACCGAAAGGCTCTCCCGCAGACCCTCTTCGTTGACTATCCTGGACATGAGTTGCGTCATCGCGCCGACATCGGTGGGGTCACAGGCAAGGACGGCATCGCCGCCCACCTCGGGCAGCGAGGTCGCGTTGCTGCAAAGAACCGGCGTGCCGTGATTGAACGCTTCCAGAAGCGGCATGCCGAAGCCTTCGAAGAGTGAGAAATAGACCAACGCGACGGCTTCCCGGAAGAGCGCCGCCACCTGCTCGTGGGGAACGAAGCCAAGATGTATTACAGGAAGGTCTTCGAACCCCTTGATCACGTCCGCAAAGCCATCGGGACTTCCCGTCAGCACAAGACCGGTTCTCGGCGGCAGTAATTGTTGGGCATCGCGAAATGCTTCAAACAGCCGACGATGATTCTTATGCGGCCAAATGTTGGCCGGCATGTAGAAGAACCGATCAAAAGCCCGCGCGGCGGCGGGCAGGGCGCCGTCTGCAGGCTCGTCGCGAAGCTCTTCCGGCAGCGCGGCTGGCATCAGGAACACATCCTCAGAAAGAGTCCAGCCGTTGTTCACCAATGTGGCGCGCGAGTGATCCGTCATAGTCGCGACAGCACCGCCGCATGACAAGGCATAGGCAAAGGCGCGCCGGCGGGCCGCCAAGACATGCTTAGGAAAGAACTCCGGAAAGAACTCGTGCTGAATATCCGGAATGACGAAAATCTGCCGTCCGAACGGAATGTTCGGATGCTGCTCTTGTGGATATGTGCGTATAATCGCTTGAGCGCGCATGTTCTCACAATGGCGAGTCATCTCGTTGTAGAAAGCGACCGGGTGTTCATCGAGCGGAACGAATTCTACATTGTCTCCCTCAATCAAGATAGGCGGTGGTCCAGGGCGATGGAACATGACTACCCGATCCATTGGATAAAGCCGCACCATCTCGCGAAGGACGCCTTTCACCCAAGGGACAATTCCCCCGGAGGTGCCGGCGTATAGCGGGAAAAGATCGACGCCGATCACCAGCCGGTCCATTTCTCCCGGGTGTCTGGGCATCCCTATGGCATTGACATTTAGTCGCTGCATGTCCGATTGTACCGCGAACCAGAAGTCCTGGAGCGTTCTCTGAATATCACCTTGGAACATGGAGGGGTCTGATCGCATGGCATTCGTAAGAGTATCCAGCCAATAGGACACTGCTCCATGGGTAATGGCTTTGCCGCTATAGCGCTCAGCCATGAGGCGCAGTTCCTCCGCCCGTCGAAACCCACCGTTAGCCGTTAGAGTATCTCCCCATTCGCGCGAAGCTGCCAACGGCACATCGATCGTCGCGGGCTCAGCCAATTTTGCGAGGCGGATCCAGAGATCCCAGTCGAAAGTCCAGCGGAGATTGACGTTGAGCGGGCCAGCCTCCTTCAGAACTTTCGGGTTCATGAATGTCGCCGGTTGCAGGATATAATCCAGGCCTTCAACAAGTGCATCACGATTGTAAAGTATGGTGCCCGGATTGAAGGTGGCCTTCATCTCACCGGCCTCATCCACGCGAAGACCATTGCCAAACCAGAAACTCGCGTCGGGATTCTCGCGCCACTTAGTGGCCAGTTGCTCGAATGCGCCAGGTAAGTAGAAATCATCCGCATTCAGCCACGCGACGATATCGCCGGTGCACTTCGCCAACCCCTTGTTGATCGCATCGGCGGCACCTTTGTCGGGTTCACTCACATAATTCGTCAAACGCTCACGATTACGGTCCAAAATCTCCAACGTGTCATCAGTTGAGCCGCCGTCGATGACGAAATGCTCAAAATTTCCCCAATTCTGGGCAGCGACCGAATCCAGACACTGCTGGAGAAAGCGCCCCTGGTTCAGGGACGGGGTGACGATCGAAATTTTTGGTAGCTGGCTAGAAGAAGACATGATCAGCTATTTTTTTCCTGCATTGCGGCCTGCAATTCGTGGATCATCTTGGTCAGCGTATTGATCTGATCCAATCTATCAGCCCTATCACCATCGATAATCGCGATCTGCGCGCTTAAAGTATCGATCTGCGCGCCCAAAGTATTGATCTGATCAAGCCTCTCGGCGCGATCGGCGTCGATCACCTTTATGCGGCTATCCAGATCCAACATCGCCTGCACGAACCGACCGGAAGGCGTTGACGTCAACGCAGCCTCGGCGGTCTCATCTGAGTTGGCAACGATTGGCTGCCTGCTTACCGCGAAGAACATATCGTATTGGTAGAACATCGGTGGCTCAAACACGATGTGCTCTGCGCCGAGCTGCTTGAAAAGACGGCTGACCGATTCCTTCGTAAAAAGATAGAGATGCTCGTTGGATTTGAATTGCTCGAGGAATGCCCCGTTTGTCGCCACCAACTGTTCGTAATTCATTTCGTTTTTGAATTGCGGGGTTTGAATTAGAAGTAAACCATCCGGCTTCAGCAGGCGTAGGGTGTGCTCCATGGTTCCGACGGGATCAGGCAGATGCTCGAGTACATCCATTAACGCCACAACATCCAGGCTTCCAGGCTCGATGTCGAGATTCTCTACTGGGCCCACCGAGATTGGCACGCCAAAAGTCTTATGTCCGAACTCGACGACCCACGGGCTCATTTCGAGACCGGCGGCTTCATAGCCGGATTGGTGAAGCAGCCCTACAAAGCTGCCATGCGAGCAACCCAATTCCAACACCTTTGCCGGAGGGAGGCGATATTTAAGGAGCGTCCTCAACCAATGGAGATTGCGGTCGGTAAGGTCGCTTCTGGATCGCTGAAAAATGTTTGGAAAGCCCAGGTCTTTGCTTTGGTGCTCAAGCCAATATTGCCGCCCATAAAAATCGGCGTCATCATTTGAAACCTGGAGCTCCTCGTTCGACAATCCAACGAGCGAAACAAGCGTGCCGCAATTTGCGCACCTTTCGTATTCCGCGCTGAATGGAAGAAATTCGTGAGCGCCACACCAGCAAATTCGCTTTGTCATCACCTAGTTTTCCTGACTCTGAATACTGCCCCGCTGCAGTTATTCCATTTATTTTCGATATCGAGCAACCCAGAGGTAATCCCGTTGGGCGAAAGGAGTGCGTATACCTAAGTTCACCGCCTTCCGATCACTTAAGCTGCCGCTTTCCGTAAACACGCATACAGCACCGTTAAACTGTGTGGCGCCATATTGTCTGTCTGTGCGGATACGGTCGACCCCTTCGGCTGTAGCCATCGCTGCAAATGACCGGTGACTGACGCAGCGCTCGTTATCGCCAGATCAGCTTGTGGCGACGGTTTCAAAGGCATATTCGAAAGCTCCAGGTAGATCAGCAACACCATGATGAGTGAGCGCTGCGCCACTATGCATACGGCGCCAGCCGACCGCGATAACTCCTGCCCTAGGCAAATGGCAGAGGCGAGATATGTGAGAGAAAATCCTCTCATGATTGAAGTTTGTCATACCATGATATGTTTCCGCATCAATCGTGGCTAGACCTAGCTCAAAGCTATATTCTCCAAGTTCGAGCTTCAGCTCGACGCTCTGGCGGCAGCGAATAAGCGTGCCCGCCGGCAGATATTGCGGTGTTTCTACGCTGTATTCGAGTGATCCCTTGCCGTGAACGTTGATCCCTCTTTCGTTCTGTAGAACGACACCGGCAAGCGGAATCGCGATCGGATTCGATAATAGGAACTCATAGCAGAAAACCGCGGTTTCCCCCTGGGCAAAGCTGGCGCAACGGTTTCCGGATGTGTCAAAAACCCCGTAGCGGGTGCAGCGTGCCGAGCCATTGCCAACCTGGTTCGTCGCTTCGGCATTAACGAACGCAGTATCATCTGGCCAGAAATCCGTTCGGGTCGCTCTCGGCAAGGTGATAGGGTTCGCAAGAGACGCATCAAGCTGCGCCACGCCAATGCGCTCCGCCAGCTTGGGTTGATGCAACTGATAATAGCGCTTGGCAGCTTCGCTCGATTCTCCGACGAATAACGCTTTGCCGCGATCGAGTAAAATTGCTCGATCGCAGAATTGCTCGATATCAGTCATGGCGTGCGAAACAAGTAAGACAGCGGCACCGGAATCTCGCAGGGCTTCGAGGCGAGCATAACATTTTTGCCGGAAAAATACATCTCCAACCGCAAGCGCTTCGTCGATGATGACAATGGAGGCATCGATGTGCGCCTGGACCGCAAACGCTAGCCGCACAAACATGCCGCTCGAATAGCTCTTTATCGGTTGGTCGATGAAATCCCCGATATCGGCAAACTCGACAATACGGTCGTAGCGTTCTTCGATTTGCTTCTGGCTGAGGCCAAGGATTCGAGCATTCAGGAAGACATTATCGCGGCCGCTGAATTCAGGATTGAATCCACTACCCAGTTCCAGCAGCGCAGCAATTCGGCCATCCACTCTGACCTCACCGGAGGTCGACGACAATGTGCCAGCCAGGATTTGCAGCAGGGTACTTTTACCACTGCCGTTGCGCCCGATTATGCCTAGAGTCTCACCAGGTTTGACCTGGAATGAAATATCGCGCAACGCCCAGAATTCACGATGGTAAGAGGGCGGATTTCGAGGTTTCGCTAGCCCTGTCCAACTCGTCAGCTCATGCAGGCGTGGCATCAGCAGTTGCTTCAGACGATCCCGAGGATGATCATAAATATCATATCGTTTGCTGAGGTTTTTAACATCAATGACAGCTTTGTCAGAGTACATCGGCAAAGCCTTTTCTTGTCTTCTGGAACCACGTGAATCCCAAATAGAAGACCAGCACGCCAATGACAAGGCTGACACTCCATGCTTCCCAATCAATGGGCGCGCCCCACAATAGTGCGGCTCGGAGCTGTATGACGGGAAGCGTAATCGGGTTCCATACCAGCATTGCCTGATACAACGGCGGCAAGGCGTCGATGGGATAAAATATCGGTGCCAGAAACAACATGATCGTAGTTGCCATTACAATCACCTGTGCAAAATCGCGTAGGAAGACCCCCAATGAGGATAAAAGCCAGCTTAGGCCGAGTGCAATTAGAAGCATCGGCAACAATATAATAGGAATTAGCAGACCGCTCACATGCAGAGGTGCACCGGAAAATACACAGAAAATCACCAGGACCAGCAGGCTGACCAAGAAGTGGCCGAGCGCGGATCCCAATGCCATCAGCGGGAGTATCTCCAAAGGGAAAACAACTTTTGTGACATAGTTCGGATGGCTCACAATCAACGTCGGTGCCCGGTTAAGGCATTCGGCAAAAAGCGCATGAACGATCAATCCAGAGAAGAGCACGATGGCAAATCCGACCTTACTCTCATTGGCAATACCCCAACGGGCTTTAAAGGCCACACTGAAGACAAACGTATATATAGCCAACATCAACAGTGGGTTGAGAAGCGACCAGGCGACACCAAGGAAAGAACCTTTATATCGGCCGATGAAGTCGCGCTTGATAAGCTCCCAAAGAAGTTCGCGGTGATATGCCAGTGTCGAAAGCATACTCGTTGGGTTTATGCTGTGTTTGTTGATCATTCAGCGCGCCTATGCAGTTTTCATAGTGATGAAGTTTTCCCAGAAAGGTAACTACGGATTTTTCTGAACATCCACTCACACGTGGCGGGAGTATCATTTTTGCATTCGCGTCCATCGGCGCGCCAGCCTTTAATCAGCTATTCGTTTCGAAATCAAATTCTTTAGGAACGGAACCAGGCACTATGTGTTCATAATTCATAATTCGAGGTGACCCAAAAATCATGGGCACCTGCCTTGCCGCGTAACCCCCGCGGATGAAAAATGATTAATCGCTATATAAAATTTGTGGTTTGGCTCACTTTCTGGATAGACTAAAAGCTGCTATCTGGGCCACTGAAACAGCTAAGGCCTGATGAATAATGCCGCAAACAATTTCAGCTGGGAACGATGCCAGCAACCGTTTGTCTCACGTCCTAGAAGGCGCCACCAATCGCCTCGCAGACATCCAGACCGAGTTATCTCTTCGGCGCTCAGAGTTCCAAATTCTTCTTGAGCAAAATTCGGCTATCTTAGCTCAATGCCGTGCATCTAGTATGTTGGCTCTGGATTCATACATACTGAACAATCCGCGGTATCAAGACAAAAGATGCGTAAACGGGGCTTATGGCCAAGTTTACAGCCAAAACAATGAGGACGGCATTATCGCGGAGATATTCAGGCGGATTGGTCACGACACGAAGTCATTTGTCGAAATCGCCGCTGGGAATGGGATCGAAAACACAACTCGCCTCCTTCTGGATCTCGGCTGGACCGGTGTTTGGATTGAAGCCGGCGAAGCGGAAGCAGCATCTATTCGATCGCATATGACTGGCCCTATTTCGAACGGTCGACTGGTTTATCTCCAGGAAAAGGTTGATCGTGATAATGTTGCCCCGCTTGTCGCGAACGTGATCAGAGCAAATCCCGATTTCCTTTCATTGGATATTGACTATAATACCTCCCACATTTGGACTGCATTGAAAGACTTGACCCCTAGGGTTGTCTGCGTAGAATACAATGCCCACTTCCCGCCAAGCGTAGATTACGAAGTCCCATACGATCCAAATGGAACGTGGAACGGAACAACTAACTTTGGCGCCAGTTTGAAGGCACTTGAAAGGATTGGTCACGAAGCCAACTACAGTCTCGTAGGCTGCGACATCTTTGGCGTAAATGCCTTTTTCGTACGAAAAGACCTTTGTGATGAAGATAAGTTTTTGGCGCCGTTCACTGCTGAAAATCACTACGAACCACCGAGGTTCAATCTCATAGGTATGCGTGGGCACGGCCGTCAGGCACAGTACTCCGTGCTGTAGCAAAGGGACAGATTGCACCAAGATTCAGGCGTTTGAAATGTTCGGCAGCCATCTCTGGCAGCCGTCGCCGGGATGCTGCGCTTTGGGGTTACGCACACTCTCTTGCGAGGTGGCCTCACCGCCGCGATTTGAAGAGTAAGCGTGCGAGCAACCAATGTGGCAGCCCCTGCCGTCATGCCAAGCCTTAACGCCGAATTTAGCAAGTTCGCGCCATAGTCGCGTCCTAACTCTTGGGCATTGGTACTGTTTACATGATTTATGGTGCATCGACGGCGACACCTCAGCTTCCATGGTAAGCGTCCGGCGTAAGCGCGCGTTTTGCGGCACCTTTTGGCATTGAAAGATGTGAGGCATGAGGTGTGCACCAGAAAAGAGGTGGACACCATATTATGGCCAATGAGGATGAGAAACTTCGTGTGAAGCTCGTGGGTCGGGACGGGCGGCGGAGCTTTGATCGGCTGTCGAAGGCACGGTTGATCGAAAGTTGTTTGCAGCCAGGCACGTCGGTCGCGCAACTTGCATTGGACCATGGGATTAATGCGAACTGAACCGCGCCGGGTTTGCCGGAGACCCCAACTTCTGAGAAAGTGGAGCCGATATGAGCAAGACAACAAACAAATTTTCACCGGAAGTCCGCGCCTGAGCAGTGCGGATGGTTTTGGATCACCAAAGCGAATATTCCTCGCGATGGGCAGCGGTTTCCTCGATCGCCGCCAAGATCGGCTGCCCGGCGCAGACGCTCAATGAATGGGTGAAGAATTCGATGCAATCTGAACTTACCAATGTGCAAATACAATTAAACACGCTATTTCTAATGCTCTAAACTATAGGCGGAAGTATTTTTTCGGAGCTTATCGAGATGCTCCTCGCAGATTGTTTTCACTAGGTGCTGCAATCCACTGGTACGCTCGCTGAGCCAGATGAGCGACAATGCGAGAACTGTGTTCGTTGGACCGGGCAGGATCAAAAGAGCGAAGGCGGCGATAAAGAAATGTGAGAGATCCATTTACGGGGTTCCAAAGTTTGCTCGCTTCTATTGGCACACGATACATGGGGGGTAATTGATCAAAGTCATTTTGGGATGGAACCAGCCTTCCCCTTGGCCGTTGAGATCGATCGGAGGATGTTGCCATGCCTCGCTTGATTTCATTCATGCTCACTCGGCTTTTGATCGGGTTTGCGATTGGCACCGTGGTCGGCCTGATAATATGGACGAACGGTGTCTCACCAGTCGCTTTATCGCTCGTTGCTCCGGAGCGCTACATAGCGTTCGGAATGTTCGTCTACCTTTTCGCCAGCACCATCGGCATCAGCTATTTCTCTACGGCACTTTTCCTGGACGATCTTTAGAATGATAGGTCGTCGCATGGAAAGCCATCAATCAGCATTTTGAGTTAGGTCAAGGACGGGAAGTCCGGTTGGTTGCATATTAGGCCATGCTCGGTTTTCGACCCTCTTGAAGGCGTGCCGTTGTGGCCCGCTCTTGGATGAGGAGAGCGGGGCCACGTCAATATCTCGAAAGTTGCAGGTAACCTTGATCAACCTAAATCCACAGCAAGCCGCGGCAGTGCAACAGATTCATACCAGGATTGCCGGCTCTTCGTGGTTCAATAGAAATTCGGTTACGGAATGGGAGCTTTTGAAGCTCATCCTTCGCAGCCTGGCTCGCAGCGATGAGGAAATGGCGGTTCAAGAGATTTGCGAGCGCGAGGCTCGTGCGCGCTTTTCGCACTGATCGCGGTGCCGAATGCTAGAGTTGCTTTTGCCGCTAGCCCGGGTGAGGCTTATCTTGTCTGTTCATTGCCATCCTGCCACCAAGCCGCTGCCATAATCTTACGTCTTCGGCGGTGATCCTCAGGGCTGGAATTGCTCCGAGTTGCAAAAGCTTTTCCGAAGCGATCGCCGCAAACACATCCATGCACTCCAGAAATCGAAGCGCTCCGTCGCGCGGCGGCAAGGCGGCGGTCAGAATGCCTCTTCTTGTCACCGTCACCTGGCAAGAATGCCGGTCATGCGCGTGAAACAGGAAGGAGCCGGTTCTGGTCGTTTTGTCGAATGCGATCGTGTCTGCGGTGCGTCGATCAATCCCGATCATCTTCCAGCGTTCCACTCCGGCTTCCTCTGCCTCGCGAGTATGTTTGGATTCCCTGGACACCAGGTGTGAGGCGCCAACCGTGCAGAAACGATTCCAGAATGGCGCGTGGCTCTCCACCGACACTGCTGTTTGAACCGAGGAATTCGAGAACATCCAGGTGACGGCGCCGCTCGAGTTCGTTCCTCATCGTTCCGATCCTTCCATGCTCGAGCCCTGGGCGCCCATGGACGCTCCTGCGAGGCTCACTCGACTGAGCACGACTGCCTTGAGAAGTTGCGACCCAAGCCGCGCCTGCAGCGCCATGTCGTCGAAGAGCATGGCCGCTTCTTCAAGCTCTCCTCGCTCGGCATACGAGGCCAACTCTTCCAGTCCGGTGGTGAGGTCGACGAGGGTGGCCACTTTCACACGTTGTCGAAGTGCGAGATGATAGAGTTCTTGAACGATCGATTTCCTTTCGGACGGCTCCACCCTCGTCAGAACCTCGCCGACGGCCGACGAGCAGTCGTATTCGGGGTCGAGTCGCCTGGCGAGCACCTTTATCTGACGGATGGCGGAGACAACGTCCCACTCATCCGGCGACGGCCTGAGAGTTGAAGTCATCGGCTTCCCCCTTTACCCATTCGATTGCTTTCAGCCACATTGTCTCGGCCAAAATACTGGCCTGGACGTATCGGATCGGTCCAAGCATCGGCACGAACAAGGGTGCCATATGGGACGTCTCGATTGGCTGTATGGTACCCATTTTGTCGCCGGCCTTGCTTGTTCGGCATCAAACAGAACGTGAGTTGTGCCCGCTTCTAGCGAAGGCCATGCCCTTGCCATATCTTTGGTCCGCACCCTGACCGGCTGTCGGTTATCTCCGTGCGCCGTCGGCGAGGATGAGCAGACGCTCTCCATCGGTTACCGTGAGTTTCTGCCGCCCGCCCTCGACGATACCCTTCGCCTCCCATGCGCTGAGGATTCTTGAGACCGTGTGCAGTGTCGTCCCGGTCATCTCCGCGATATCCTGGCGGGAGATTGGGAAATCGATGCGAATCCCCGCATCCACCGCCCGACCGGCCTGCTTGCAGAGTCGCAGGACGGCATGGGCGACCCGCTTTTCAACTTCCTCGGTCGACATTTCGCGTATCCTGGTATGCGCTTCTTCCAGACGCTGCCCGATCGTCTGCATCGCGCTCATAGCCAGTCGAGGATTCTGCTCTACGAAACACGACCACATTTCGGTCGGCCATCCGAGCACCACACTTTCCGCTGCAGCAACCGCGGTGCCGGGATAATCCGATCTGCGAAGTGCCATGGCGAAGCCGAATAGATCCCCCGGATGGACCATCCGGACAATGATCTGCTGGCCGTCCTGAGTGACCTGCGTCACCTTCAGCCGCCCGTGCAGCAGCAGAAAGAAGGATTTCGCCGGCGCGCCCTGCTCGAACACCGAGTCTCCCATTGCGACACGGCGTGAAATAGCATGCTCGAGCATTGCATCGAGATCGGGATCCGTCATCCGCTCGAATAGCGGCAGCGTCTTTAAAACTGTGCGATCGACCCTCATCGTCTATTCGTCTTTCTTTAGGTTTTAATGATTGTTGCAAGGAGCTGCGCGGTGGCCCTGCGAGCAAAATTTACGATGCTTTCCAACAGCGACGGGCGGCGCACGAGACGGAATCCAAGATTGTCGGGAGGTGCTCCCACGGAACATCCTCCGCCCTTCGGGTTTCTGACGAAGCTGTTCATCGGCGAGCGATGTCTTCCGGCAGTGATCATGACCCCGCAACTGGAAGGGTCCAGATCTTCATCGGCTTTCGTCTTGTCGAGATCGATGCGCCTGTTGCAGGTCGACGTCCATTCCCAGATGTTTCCGGCGAAATCGACGAGCCCGGTCTGGCTGATGCCGAAAGAACCCTTCGGCTGAGGGCGAGGATCAACCGAAGCGGAGCGGCGGGCTTCTCGTTCGTAATCGGCGAGCCAGCGCTTGGCGGGATTGCGATCGTCCGGGTCTATGCCAAGCGCATCGTCTGGAAATCGATCGGCCGCCGCGTAAGCGAGTTCGAAATCGGTCGGTAGCGTCCATTCTTGCCCGGTATGGTGCGACAGCCAAGCGGCGTAGCGCAGCGCATCATCGTAGCTTACACCGGTCACCGGGATGCTGTCGTTCGGCAAGGTGACGCCGGCTTCCGAGGGGATACATGCGGCGTCAGAGACGCAGCGTTCGTATTCGGCCTGCGTGACCTGATATTTCATGACGTCGAGCGGAACCACCACGGCTTCCTGCCGTTTGGGAGCGTCGATCGCCAGACCATTGCGAAAGTATTCCGTCACGTCGCGATATTCGAAGGCATGCGGCGCGATGGTGACGACCTCGGGGGAGACGACGGCGACACCTTGTCCTTCGAACGAAAGAAGCCCCGCCTTCTCGGCGAGCGCTCCGGAGAGCAAGCCGAGAATAGCGAGGGGAATGATGATCGACAGTTCCGAAACCGTTCTTCTAACGGCGTGCGGTGTCATGGCTTTGTTCGCAATTGCGCCCTTCTATTTGAAGCGGGTGCGCGGGGCCACATCGAGGGACCCGCGCGCCCGAGATACGATCAGGTTGCCGAGGGCGCCCTGATCGAGGTCATGAGATCGTCGTTCCAGTCGCCGGTCACCTTGAAGTGGGCGGCCGCGCCCAGCTCGAACGCCTCGATGAGATTGTGGTTCACGTAGGCGTAGATGCCCGGCTGCTTGAACGTGTAGATCGCGGCCCCAGCGGTGCCGCCCGGAATGAACCATGTTTCCTGGTCGGTATCCGGAGCGTTCAGGAACTTGCCGGTGGCCCACACATACTCGCCGTGGCCGCCGATGAGATGCGGACGGGTGTCACGGTTCGCCTGCGAATGCACGATCAGGACGGTCTCGCCCACCTTTGCAGTCATCGCGTTTTCGCCGGTCAGCGCTCCCACGGCGCCGTTAAACACGATGTGGGTCGGCAGGAGGGTCTTCATGACGGCGACCGTCTCTTCGTATGCCTCGCCGGGGCTGCCGAACTTCTTGAACTTGCCGTCGGCGTCGCGCGGGACGTAGAAGTCCTGTTCGCCGACGTAATAGACCTTGTCGTAGACGATCGGTTTGCCGCGGCCGTCAGTCAGCCCCTCGCGCGGCAGCACCATAATCGCGCCGTTCATCCCGGACGTGACGTGCCAGGGGACCATTCCCGGAGGTGCGCAATGGTAGACAAACACGCCTGCCTTTGTCGCCTTGAAGCGTAGAACCGTGCTCTCGCCGGGATTGACAACGGTGAGCGCTCCACCTCCCAGACCGCCGGTTGCGGCATGAAAGTCGATGTTATGCTGCATCGTGTTCGTATCGGGGTTGACCAATGTCAGTTCGACGTAGTCATCCTGATGGACGACCATCAGCGGTCCCGGAACCGAGCCGTCGAAGGTCATGGCGTTGATTTCGGTGCCTTCCTTGTCCAGCACCATCTTCTTTTCCTGGATGGTGAGCGTGAACTCCTTGATCTTGGGGCCGCCTTCAGCCTTCTGCGTGTGGGCATGGACGAAGGGCGGCTTGACGAGCTCGATCCTCTCTCGCGCGATCTTCGATAGATCTACCGCCGCTCCCGGCTTCCTAACCGCTTCCGCCGAGGCCACTTCCTCGTCGGCATGAGCAACCGTGGACATGATGATGGGCGTAAGCGCTCCCGCGACAGCAGCGCCCGTCAGCATCGTGCGCCGGGTCATTTGCAGAGTATGTGTCATTTCCAATCTCCATCATCGAAGAGAGGGCGAACGCCGCCCGGTCGACAAGGAAAGTAGAAGAAGACCCGAGAAACTCTTTGATGTGGCGCAAACTGCCTATTTGCTGCGACGCAAACTTTAGGCTGTGGTCTTCGAGTAATCTCAGAGACCGCCATTTTTCCCACTTGAACGTTTATCGCAACGACATATTGTCCGCTTAGAGATCTTTCACTTTCATGTGACGCTGCTGCGGAGGGACGTGGTAATCATGCGAGGAATGTTCTTGGTTCTCTGTCTCTCCTTGTTGGCAGAGGCGCCGGCGCTCGCCCAACAGATGGCCCATTATCCGAACGATATGGCTGACCGGGTGCAGGCATGCACGCCCTGCCACGGGGTCGAAGGGAAGGGCACCAACGACGCCTATTTCCCAAGACTTGCCGGAAAGCCGGCGGGGTATCTCCTGAACCAGCTTGAGGCATTCAAGGCGGGACGACGAAAATACCCGCCGATGAACTATCTCCTTGAATATCTGACCGACGACTACCTGGCTCAGATCGCTGCGTATTTTGCAGACCAGCATCCGTCGCTGCCCGAGAAGCCGCCGACGGATGTTAGTCAAACGGTGCTTGACCGCGGGCATGCGATCGTAACGCAGGGTGATCTCGACCGATCCATCCCCGCCTGTGTTAGCTGTCATGGGAGTTCTCTGACCGGACAGGCGCCCGGTATTCCCGGCCTTCTTGGTCTTCGCGCAACTTACGTGAGCGCGCAACTCGGGGGCTGGCGGTACGGAACACGCACCGCCAAGGCTCCCGACTGCATGCAGCTTGTTGCCGCGCGGTTGACGGAGGACGACGTGCGCGCGGTCGCGGCCTATCTGGCGAACCAGCCCCAGCCTGCCGACCCCGTGCCATCGGCAGCCGGATCATGGTCGCTTCCCTTTGCGTGCGGCAGCCAGCCGGATGGAGAGAAGAAGCCATGATGCGCCGAAACTCGATCAAGCCGGCTCTGGCCGCCGCATCCCTGATCGCGCTGATGGCGACGCTTGGTCCCGCTTCCGCCCAGTCTCCGCAGCTCAGTTCGGACGTTGTCAAGAAGGGGGAATACCTGGCCCGTGCCGGCGACTGCGTCGCATGCCACAGCGCGCCGGAAGGGAAGGTGTTCGCGGGCGGGAGAGCCATGCCGACACCGTTCGGAACGCTTTATACCTCCAACATCACGCCTGATCCTGAGACGGGAATTGGGCGCTGGTCCGCGGATGACTTCTACATGACGATGCATCATGGGCGGTTTCCGGATGGCGGCCTTCTCTATCCCGCGATGCCTTTCGGCTCCTATACCAAGGTTACCCGTGAGGATAGCGATGCTATCTTCTCCTACCTGAAGGCGATCGCTCCGGTCCATCAGGCGAACCGGCCGCATGAGCTCGATTTTCCCTATAACAACCGTTCGCTCATCCTGGGCTGGAGAACGCTGTTCTTCAAGGAGGGAGAGTTCGAACGCGATCCAAACAAGTCCGACGAATGGAACCGCGGGGCCTATCTCGTCGAGGGCCTTGGGCACTGCGGGATGTGCCACACGCCCATCAATGCATTGGGCGGCAGCAGGCAGTCGGAGGCGTTCCAGGGCGGGCTCATTCCGATGCAGGACTGGTATGCCCCCTCGCTCACCTCCAACAAGGAGGCAGGCCTGGGCGGCTGGTCACTCGAGGAGATATCGGATCTTCTCCAAAAGGGTGTTTCAACCAGGGGCGCCGTCTACGGTCCGATGGCGGAGGTTGTGTTCAATAGTCTCCAATACATGACCGATGACGACATCCGCGCAATGGCCGTCTACCTCAAGAGCATCGCCCAGGACGAGCCGGCGACACCTCGGCCGTCCGTCGCGACCTCGGAGGCAAGTCTCCTGATCAGCTTGGGCAAGACGGTTTACGACAAGCAGTGTTCGAGCTGTCACGGAGCCGCGGGCGAGGGAAAGCCGCCGGATTATCCGCCGCTCGCCGGCAACCAGTCAATCCAGATGGAATCGGCGGTTAACGGGATCAGGATGGTTCTCAACGGAGGATATCCGCCCGCGACCTACAAGAACCCGATGCCTCATGGCATGCCTCCCTTCGCCGTCAACCTTTCCGACGACGAGGTGGCGGCCGTCGTCTCCTATATCAGAACCGCATGGGGAAACCGCGGCACGCCGGTAAGCGCCGCGGACGCCAACAAGCTCAGATCCGCACCACTCCAGTGAGGGCGTCATGATCAATTCGCAAGAACCTGCCGAAGCGCCTGACGACGCGATGGTGGAAAGGATTGTCTCCGAGGGGCCAAGAGGAGCGGTTGCGGTCGCAGGCGTGGCCACGGTCATCGTTCTTCTCGTCTGGGTTCTCTTCTACCTACTCGTATTCGTACCGAGGAGCGGCTGATGAGCCACATTCATGGCGAAGGCGCCGCAGTCGCCGAACGGGTCGAGAGGCGGTGGGCAACCATATCGGTCCTGATCATCGTTTTCCTGGCCGGAATGGCTGCATTCGCGGGCATCCACCAGGCGACCATGCCCCAGGCAAGCGTGGAAACCACGGATCCCACGACGATCCACCTTCAGGGCGAGTTCATCGAATCCAACCTTGGAAGCGCGCTGGAGCCTGACGGCTCGGTGACAGTGCGGGCGATCGGGCAGCAATATTCCTTTTCTCCATCCTGTATCGTCGTACCCGCCCAGACCCCGCTGACGTTCCGCGCCACCAGTGCCGACGTCGTGCACGGAATTCTTATCCAAGGCACGAACGTCAACACGATGCTGGTGCCTGGATATGTCTCCGTACTGAAGGCGACTTTCGACAAGCCGGGAGATCATCTGATGCCCTGTCAGGAGTTCTGCAGCGTCGGCCATGAAGGAATGTGGGGAAAGGTGAAAGTCGTGGACAAGCAAGAGTTCCTTTCGGAAATGGCGAACAAGAGGAGGCTTTCCTGTGCTCCATAATCGCAGGCTGATCCTCGCGCATTTCTGGCTGGCGTTTGCGTCATTCGGCCTCGCGCTTCTATTGGGCGCCTGGCAGATGTACGTTCGCAGCCCGCTTCATCCGTGGCTGAACAATCCCGAATGGTATTATAGGTCGGTGACGGCGCACGGCACCGTCATGGGATACGTCTTCCCGACTTTGGTTGCGATGGCGTTCGGCTATGCGATCAGCGAGACGGCGCTGAAACAAGGGCTTATCGGCGTCCGTTGGGCCTGGGCGGGATTTTGGCTGATTGCGGTCGGCGCGATCATTGCGATGGTGCCCGTCGCGCTCGGCCTCGCGTCGGTATTGTACACGTTCTATCCGCCGCTGATCGGCTCGCCGTTTTACTATATCGGCGTCGTCCTGGTCGTCGTCGGCTCGTGGATATGGGTCGTGCTCATGTCGATCAACCTCAGGGCCTGGAAGAAAGCCAACCCGGACGTTCCCGTGCCTTTGGCGATGTTCGCAAACGTTGCGGGCTCCTATCTCTGGGCCTGGACGGCGGTCGGTGCTGCCCTGGAATTGCTTCTCCAGATACTTCCCGTTGCGCTTGGGTTCAAATCGACGATCGACGCCGGCCTGGCACGCGTCTTCTTTTCGTGGACCCTGCACGCCATCGTCTATTTCTGGCTGATGCCGACATACATCGCTTATTACACGATCGTTCCACGCTCGATCGGCGGCCGTGTCTACAGCGATACGATGGCGCGAATTTCTTTCATCCTATTCCTGGTCGTGGCGATGCCGATCGGCATTCATCACGCCTTCGCCGATCCTGAGGTGGGCGCCGGCTTCAAATTCGTGCATTCGGCCTTCACCGCGCTCGTGGCCCTGCCGACTCTCCTCACGGTCTTCACCATCTGCGCCTCCGTGGAGATCGCCGCGCGCGCACGCGGCGGAAGAGGCATGTTCGGATGGGTCAAGGCATTGCCGTGGCGCAATCCGATGATGCTCGCCTTGGCCTTTTCGTTCACCATGCTTGGTTTCGGTGGCGCCGGCGGCCTCATCAACATGAGCTACCAGCTCGACACCTCCATTCACAACACGCAATGGATCACCGGCCACTTTCATCTCATTTTCGGCGGCGCGATCGTCATTATGTATTTTGCGATCGCCTACGATCTATGGCCCCATCTGACCGGTCGCCCCATTGCAAGCCTGTCATTGGTGCGGACACAGCTCTGGCTCTGGTTCATCGGCATGATCGTAACGACCTTCCCATGGCACTATGTCGGCGTCTTGGGAATGCCTCGCCGAATGGCCTATTACGACTACGCCGATTCCGCTCTTGCGAACGAGGCGATGTCGGTTGTTCTCTCCGCCATCGGTGGGTTCATACTCGTGATCTCCGGCCTCCTGTTCATACTGGTTCTTGTGCGCACGCAGTTTGGTACGCCAGAAAAGTGTGAAGATTATCGCTTCGCGCTGGCCGTCCATCCGCCGACGAAGGTTCCCCTTGCGCTCAACAGCTATGCTCTGTGGATCACCCTCATGATCGGGCTGACGATCACGAATTACGGCTATCCGATCCTTCAGCTTGCAGTGCGCAACGACACGTCGGTGCCGGCGGTTTACGTGGGAGAACGGTAAATGGCTGACGAGCCCCTCATCAGCTTCCGAAATCGATGGACCGTCACCAGCATTGCGGTCGTGGCGGCGGTTTTCGTGGTCGCAGCCGCGCTGGGGTTCGTCATTCTTCCGAACCTCGAGGCGAGGGAGAAGGTCGCCGGCATCTGGGATTCGATCTGCCGAGCCGCGGGACTGCCGCAACGCAGCGCGCCGGTCGAGACGGTAACGTCAGACTATAAGACCTCCCAGGTCAAGCTCGCCACGGCGGTATCACTGAAGCGGGACCAAGCGGCGATCGGAAGAGGCGCCACGCTGGCACAGCAATGTGCCATCTGCCATGGACCGACGGGGGTAAGCCGTGCGGATTCACCGAACCTTGCCGGGCAGTATGCAAGCGTGATTTACAAGCAGCTTCGCGATTTTAAGGACGGCGTTCGGACCAACGCGGTCATGAGCCCGTTTGCCGCGAAGTTGTCCGAGCAGGACATGCAGGATCTTGCCGCATACTATTCTTATCTTCCGCGCCTGCCCAGCTACCATCCCGCTGGCGAGATACCGGTGCCGCGCATCGTCGCCGGCGGCGCGCCAACCCGCGGAATTGCTCCTTGCGGGTCGTGCCACGGCAGTATCGAAAACAAGCTTGGCAGCCCCTGGCTCGAGGGGCAGTCGGAACTCTATTTGAAGACGCAGCTTTTGGCGTTTGTCTCGGGCTTGCGCCGCAACGACATCAGCGAGCAGATGCGCAACGTCGCCCGCGCGATGACACTGGAGGAAATCGACGAAGCGGCAAAATATTATGCCAGCAAGCCGCCGCCCTATCTCACCACCGATTAGGGCGGCCGCATCTATTCCACTATGGTCGGAGGCCTCGCATATTCACCGCTATGAATTCGACGATGCCGAATTCTTAAGTCGAGCGATCCACTCGGCTCCGGCGTGGCCGTGATGAAAGCCGTTTGCGAGCGGCACATCGGGATAGATGGTCCTCAATCGTGCGGCCACCTCGCTGGCGTCGCTCTCGCGGTTTGCCAGCGCTCTGAATGCCTTGGACACACCGACCATGTCGCATACCTGCGGGGAAAGCCGCAGCGACGCAATTCCCATCGAACGCAGGTCCTCAGGGGAATCCAGGAGAGCCTGGCATGCGTGGGAGACGGTCTGTATGCCGTTCAGCGCCAGAAACGGCTGCCCGGATAGGGTTTTGACGGCGAGACCATCCGGATCCTCCTGACAGACGAACTGACAGTTGTCTTTCGTCCTCCCCTTGGACCGTGCATGGGCGCATCGGGCCGATAGGGCGAGAGGAATGCGGCCAAATGCGAAGAGTTCGAATTCCGGGCCGGGGCAGGCTTGGGTGATCTTCGACACGGACGTTGCAGGAAGCTCGGGAGGGAGGCAGATGCTTGTCGCGCCATTTCGCGCAAGCAGTCGCGCGGTCTCTCCGTTATAGACGTTGACGAAGGGACCGACAGCATGCGGTCGGCCTTTCAAAATCCTCAGAGCCGACAGGTCGTTTGCCTCGACGAGATGCGATTCATCCTCGGCGAGTTCCCTCTGATATTTTGACTCGCGCTCGAGCGTCACCATCGCAAGTGTGGAGAGCCGAACCGTCTTGCCAGCCCTTTCCAACCGTTCGATCACTGTGGCCATCTCGGCTTCCATGACGTGCAATCGCTTCGAGCAGATCGTCTCGCCGAGGACGACGACGTCGACGGGTGCTTCGTCGGCGATCTCGAAGTAAAAGTCGCGGAACTTTTCCGCCGGCCATAGATAAAGCAGTGGCCCGAGGGTCAGGTTGATCGAAGCTGTCATCTTACCTCCAACGCTTCTCATAGGCACCGTGTGTCGTCTGCTGACCCTCGCTCAGCGTTCTAAGGCGTGCCATCAGGCGGGTTCGCTTATCGGGAGCAGCATGAAGGGCCGCTCGCAGGGTCGAGACGACTTCCGAGATGTAGGCCTTCCCGCGCTGGCGGCCCTCGACCTTCAGTGCCTTGACGCCGGCATCGCGAAGCTGGTCGAGCTGGTCCATCACATCAAGGGAAACGGGATCTTCGAAGGCGTAGGTCTTGGCGTCTCCGATCTCGAAACGCCCTTTGCATAAGGTCGGATAGCCGGTCGGTTCTGCTTCCGCGAAGCGGTTGATGGTGAAGCCACCGAGATCCGAGATCATGTCGCGGCCGGACTGCTGATAGCGCACATGGCTTGCCGGCGAGCAGACGCCGTTCATGTTCGGAGACTTGCCTGTCGCATAGGAGGACAGAGAACAACGCCCCTCCGCCATGACGCAAAGCCCGCCGAATACGAAGACCTCGACTTCGCAGGCGACCTGACGGGCAATTCTGGCGATGTCCTGTATCGTGAGCGTGCGCGGAAGCACCACACGCGCGGCCCCGAAATTTTCCACCAGATAGGCCAAGGCGTCTGCGTTGGAGGCCGAGGCCTGAACCGAGATGTGGAGACGCTGGGTCGGATGATGTTTGGCTATGTGCGCCATGAGACCGAAATCGGCAACGATCAATGCGTTTGCGCCGGCTCGCGTTGCTTCGTCTGCCCGGCGATACCAAAGGTCTTCCTTGCCCGCCGTCATGAACGTGTTCAGCGCGACAAAGGTCTTCACATTACGCTTTCTTGCGTAGGCGACGGCCTCGCGAAGCTCGGACAGGTCGAAGTTCAGGCCAGGAAAATTTCGCGCATTCGTCTCGTCGCGGAAGCCGCAATAGACGGCGTCGGCCCCGGCGTCGACAGCTTCACGGAAGGATGCCGGCGTTCCGGCTGGACAGATCAGTTCCATTGGACACCCTGGACTTCGAGTGCTCCACGTCTGATGGCATCAAGTATCTTCCTGGCCGAATGGCTCATCGGACCGGCCGGCTTGCTCAGCGACCGAACCAGATCGATTTCGTTGTCATCGAGTGCGTTTCGCAATGCCAGCACGGCCTCCATGTCACCGGAGACAAGGAGTTTTCGGGCAAAGAAGAGCGCGTCGCCATCGACCCGGCCTTCGGCAAGAGCGAGCATGAGGGCCAAGGGGCCTGTGATCGTGGCCTCTGCTTGCGGAACATTTCCCTTGCGAACGGTGCGCACCGAACGATCCAAGGGTCGAATGCAGAAGGAGAAGGCGAAGTCCGTCGGTACGAAAGCAAACCGCGCATTGCCGTATTCGCCCAATCGATCGAACAGTTTCGGGTGATTTCTCAGGACTTGCTGAAGGAGAAGGTCAGCGATGCGTGCGGCGATTGGCAACGGAACGATCCTGGCTGTCGCCATCAGGGAGGGTGGAGCGAGCATTGAGGCCTCTTAATTTGACGAGGCAAACTAGTTCCAATCGAGAGGTCGCTGTTTGATCCCGCACAAAGACGTCGACGGTTTCGTGGTGCGATTGCTCATGAATGCTGAACGACGATCGGACTATTCAAAGACATGTAAACCTGCAGGGTTTTCTCTCGGACCTGGAGCGCCGAGGAATGCTCGTTGCAGTGGACGAGCCAGTTTCTCTTGTCCACGAGGTTACTGCGGTGCACCAGAAGGTGCTCCGTCAAGGCGGCCCGGCGCTCCTCTTCAGACGACCCATGAACCGCGAAGGGGCAATCTCCGCGATACCGGTGGTTGCCAATCTCTTCGGCACCAGGGAACGCATCGAACTAGGCCTGGGGCTAGGGACCGGCGGTCTGCCGCGTCTTGCAGAGGAGTTGGCGGAACTGCAGCAGGCATCCCCTCCGAGGTCGCTTTCCGACGCCTGGAGGAAGCTTCCGCTATTGAAGGCCGCCGCATCGATGCGCTTCCGCTACTCCCGAAAATCACCCTGTCAGGAGATTGTGCTGGAAGGGGAGGATATCGATCTTGGCCGTCTTCCAATCCAGTGGTGCTGGCCCGGCGAACCTGCACCGCTGATAACATGGCCTCTCGTGATCACATGCAGCCCCGACGATCCCCACGACATAAACGTGGGCATCTATCGAATGCAGGTTCGTGACAAGGCTTCGCTGATCGTTCGGTGGCTTGCTCACCGCGGTGGCGCGAAGCACTTTAGGCAGTGGCAGCAAAAGGGGCTCGACATGCCTATCGCCGTCGTCATCGGCGCCGACCCTGCCACGATCCTGTCGGGGGTCATGCCCCTTCCGGAGGGAATGAGCGAACTCAATTTCGCCGGCCTTCTGCGGGGATCGCGAACGCAGGTGACCAGAGGCCGCACCGTGCCCCTATTCGTACCGTCGCACGCGGAAATCGTTCTGGAGGGCCTGGTTTCAAAAGACGAGACGGCGTTGGAAGGTCCCTATGGCGACCACACAGGCTACTACAACTCCGTCGAACCCTTTCCGGTCGCGCGCCTGACGGCAATCACCAGCCGACGATCGCCGGTCTATCTGACGACCTACACTGGCCGACCTCCCGACGAACCCTCGGTGCTCGGCGAGGCAATGACCGCATTGTTCGTCCCGATCGCGAAACGCCATTTTCCCGAGATCGCCGACATCTGGCTTCCGCCCGAGGCCTGCTCCTATCGCGCCGCCGTCGTTTCGATCGACAAGCGATATCCGGGTCAGGCGAGGCGGGTGATGATGGGTCTCTGGTCGATGCTTCCCCAATTCAACTACACGAAGCTTGTCATCGTCGTGGATGCCGGCGTGTCCGTCCGGAGCTGGGGAGACGTCTTTTGGGCGATATCGACGCGGTTTGACGCAGCCCGGGACCTTGTCGTCCTGGAGAATACGCCGATCGACTATCTGGATTTCGCCTCCCCGAAGGCCGGGCTCGGAACGAAGATGGGGCTCGACGCTACGAACAAGATCGGCGTCGAGACGGAACGGGAATGGGGTCGCGAGCTTCATATGCCCGAAGAATTGACAAGACGCGCGGGCGAAATCTGGGAGGGGATAGGTCGTGAACTGGCAAGCGGACGGGCATGACGTCGTTCTCGCGGTCAGCGGAGCGTCCGGGGCGTCGCTTGGCGTCGCGGTTCTCGACCGGCTGACGGCGCTGCGGATCAGGGTTCATCTCGTCGTCACCGACGGTGGCAAGAGGACGCTGGCGCATGAGGTCGGGCCGGAAACGCACGGCCGGATGCTGCTCAAGGCGCACACATGGTACGATAACAAGGACATTGGTTCGGCGATCGCGAGCGGTTCCTTTCCCGTTTCGGGGATGATCGTCGCACCGTGCTCGATGAAGACGCTGGCGGCGATCGCGACGGGCGTGTCGGAAACCCTGGTCGCCCGTGCCGCCGACGTTCAGCTCAAGGAGCGCCGCCGTCTTGTGCTCATGACGCGCGAGACGCCGCTGCATCTGGGCCACCTTCGCAACATGACATCCGTCACGGAAATGGGAGCCGTCGTCATGCCTCCGGTACCGGCATTCTACAACCGGCCGCAGTCGATCGAAGACGTCGTTGACCATCTGGCCCGCCGTGCGATCGACCTGCTGGGCCTATCTCTTCCGCATCAGTCGCGGGCATGGACCGGAGAGGCTTCGTTCACTCAGCTGAACACAGCGATCGGATCTGCTCCGAAAAGCAGAGCATGACCTCCTGCGAACAACAGCCAGGCGCCGAGTGCCACCGTAATCAGGGCGGAGAGGAGCATGGGGAGATCGCAAGTGGGGCGGCGACCTGAGAAGAAGGCTGCCAGCGGCACGATCGAGGTGCCTTTCGAAAAGGTCTTCCACCGGTCCCCGAGGCGACGGCGGGCCCGCTTTTCGGTGATCGCGATCGACCCCAGCGAGAAAAGGGCGAAGCCTCCAAAGAGAAGCAGCGACCGCAAATCGCCGTTCGCGACGATGTGACCGGACGCCCAGATCGCAAATCCCCAAAGGACCGGATGCCTTGTTATGCCCACCACGGCACCGACATCGTCCGATTGCCTGATCGCAATGGAGAGCGGGTTTGCACTCAACAATCCCGCAATCACCAGGAAACCGCCGAGTGGCGCGAGGACAAATGTTACGGCTGCATGCCAAGGGCGCAGGTCCCACAGCGGGATATAGTCCAGCGCCAGGGCAGCCGAGAACAGCCAAATCAGAGCAACAACCGAGGCGGTGGAGTAGCCGACGAAGTATGTCGGCCTGCCGATGCGCGAGACGATGCTGGAGCGAACCACTGGAATAGCCGGGATCGAATGAAGGAGAAGGAAGAATGCAAAAGCGGAAACGAACGAGATCATGAGAACCTCCTGAAGCGTCCGTGATAGCAAATCGGCTCCGCCTTAAGATTGATCGCAATCAATTACCGCAACATTGGCGCCACCGACTTCAGCGTTTATCGGCGTTTCTGTGGTGGCGCGCCCCGTATTTGCGCAATCTCAACGACCCCTCCTGAAAATAATGACATGTCTCAATGATCAACTTCGGAGACAATGATCATGCAGAACAAAAAAGATGGCGGCGCCCATGCTCCCCGCGGAATGTCTCGTGAGGGTATTGTCATCTTCTCCTACGGTTTTCGCCCATTCTTTCTCGCTGCCGCGATATGGGCGATCGTCAGTATCGATCTCTGGGCTGCCTTTTTGACGCTCGGCATTCCACTCGCCACGGAGTACGGGGCGCTCTACTGGCACGCCCACGAAATGCTCTTCGGATTTGCACCAGCTATCCTCGCCGGCTTTCTGCTCACAGCCATACCGAACTGGACTGGACGATTGCCGATTTCGGGCCGCCCGCTCATCTATCTTTTAAGCCTCTGGACTGCCGGTCGTCTCGCCATGCTTGCGAGCAGCCTCGTAGGCGTTATTCCTGCCGTGATCATCGACAGCGCGTTCCTTCCTGCTATGCTCATTCTATCAACCCGTGAGGTCGTCGCCGGCCGGAAGTGGGCCGACCTCAAGGTGATTGCCGGTCTGGCTGTCTTGTCGCTTGCGAACATTCTCTTCCATCTCCAAGTCGTGAAAGCAGGCCATCCGGAACTGGCGATCCGCCTGGGCCTCGGCGCCTACGTTCTCTTGGTGACGATCGTCGGGGGCCGAATTCTTCCGAGCTTCACGCGCAACTGGATCAACCAGTCCGGCCGGACCGATTTTCCCGTGCCCTACAACCGCTTCGACGCCGCCACGATCATCGTCGGCGCGGTATCGCTCACGGTATGGGCAGTCTGGCCCGAAGCATGGGCGAGTGGCATTCTTGGCTCAGCAGCCGCCGTTTTGAACGTTGTCAGATTGGTGCGCTGGCGCGGCTGGACAACTTGGCCGGAACCCATCCTCTTCGTGCTGCACGTCGCCTTCGCGTTTGTGCCCCTCGGATTTGCGGCCATCGCACTCCAGGCGGTGGGCCTGCCGGAGCTTGCCGTTCTTCATATCTTCGCGATCGGATCGATATCGCTGATGATGCTGGCGGTGATGACGCGTGCCAGCCGCGGCCATACCGGCCGGAAGCTGAAGTCCAGCCGGCTTACGAACCTATCCTATGTTATTCTCCTCGTTGTAGCCTTCGTCAGACCGATGGCGGAACTGTTCCCTGACTATAGTGTGGCGATCTTGATGATGGCGCTCCTCGGATGGACAGCGGCGTTCGGCCTCTTTACCATCGAACATGCACCTATGCTCTGCTTCGGCAGAAAGCCATTGACGGTTCGGTAAGGCTGATAGTCTTTCAGTCCGAGTGCACCGCACGCCGCCAGTTCACTCGACGGCGTGTGGGACGCGTTATCAGGGAAGGACCGAAGCCATAGACATCTTGCTTTAAGCGGTCGTCGATATTCCTTTGGGATTTTCCGAGAGCCAGGCGCTCACCGCAGTCCATACAGAAAATATGATAGTTTTCACTCATGGCCTCGTCCAAATAGTCGGACCCTGACTGGGACCTATCTACATCTCGATGAGATCAGACTGAAGGCGCGGGATTTTAGGTGGCCGCTTGCCGGTTCGAGTCTCATCAAGCGCAAAGCGTTGCTCGGTCTATCCGATCGTGGATTCGATGGAGCGTATCAGACGTTGGGTTGGGCAGTTGCTCTGTTGTCTGACCAAAGAATTTATACAAACTTTGGTCAGTCGCTCACGTTTCACGCGAAGATTCTTCAGATGTCCGCCAAAGGGCGCTTGAATGGAAATGCCTTACCGGGAGGAAACCGAACAAACGCCTGTCCATTCGGTCGAGTAGTCAGAAAATGAGAGAGATGCTGGCAGTCCTGTACGCAGCGAGCCGGATGACGCAAGGATGCGTGCCGATCCTATTCGGATGGGGATTGGCTGTCGGTAGAGACTTCTAAAACCAATTCGTAAGCCGTGCTGCGGCCGCCGGCCTCGCCTTTGCGCAGGATGCCTTTAGCCAAGAGGTCCGCGATGTCACGCGAGGCCGTGTCCTGAGATGCACTCGTCAATTTTGCCCACTTGGTCGATGTGAGCTTCCCGTCGAAATTTCCTTCCAGCAACCGATTGAGAACCTTGGCCTGTCGGGGATTGAGATGATGCGCGGCATGGGCCTGCCAGAATTCGTTTTTGAGTATGACATTGTCGAGGGTCAGCAATGCGGCCCCCACCGCATCGCCTAGACAATCCAGAAACCATCGAACCCATTTCGTGATATCGAGTTCCTCTCTGGCGGTTACCGATTGTAGAGCTTCGTAGTAGCCGGTACGCGATTTCTCGATGGCCGCGGACATGGAATATAGCCGCGGAGCTCCCCCGCCACCGCGCGCAAGGGTCATGTCGGTAATCGCACGGGTTATGCGGCCATTGCCGTCGCCGAACGGGTGGATGGCCACGAACCACAAATGGGCGATGGCTGCTTTGACGAGAGGATCCATCTCCTGTGATCCGTTGAACCAATCGAGGAAGGCCGTCATCTCCTTCTCCAGGCGGTCGGCGGGTGGCCCAACATAGTGTACTTTCTCGTGTCCGAACGCACCGGATACGATTTCCATCGGGCCACCGGAATCGTCCCGCCAGTCGCCGACGCGAAGCCTCTGTCCCCATTCGTTGCGGCCGGTTGGAAATAGAGCTGCATGCCATTGAAAGAGGCGCTCGGCTGTTAACGGCTTGAGACAGTCGATCGTAGCATCAAGGGTTATGTGAACGATGCCCTCGACCGAGCGGTTGGGCGTCACGAAGCCAAAGGCCGTCAGAGTGGGAAGACGTGAAATCGTCTATCGCAGGCCGATTGGATTTAAAGGCCCGGTGGCAGGCTTGGTCCGTCACTTCTTTGCGCACTGTAAAAACCCTCTCGAAAGGCATTTCAAGTTATTTCACGGTGCTCTCCGAGACAGCTATATCAAATTGATTTACTTGCATTGTGGCGTCGATGATCGGCGATAGGTCGGAAGTTCATATTTGTTCAACTGCAAAAGACAGGTGGTCGAATCTCTCTGGGAAATCCCGGCCTTCTCCGCCGATGTTGTCGAGGATCTTACCGCAGCCGCGCTCAAAGGCGGAGTCCGCATTTGGGCCGCCGCTAGGGTTCCTGGGTATCATGCGAATTCTGAAGTCAACGATGCGTGAGCGCAAACTACTACGGTGCCCACGAGGCGCGTGTCGGTCGCAACGCCATCTACACTAATCTTCGCTCCATGATCGAGGATCGCGTCGTGCCACTGAACGCAAGATTATTTCCGAAAAGCTGGCTGCCTGGGAAGACCAACTCGCCCAGCAGCGAGCCCTGATCCAGGTTTTGCAAATCGAGGAGCGACGCATGGTGAGTGAAAATACCGTCCTGATGAAGCCTTCACTGAAGGCCGAAACGCAGGTCGAGCGACAGAAGCGTCACAACGCTCGCCTGATTGCCGAACGCGATCGCACCGTGAGGCCTATGCCTCTCCACCGCGCGCCAAAATCCTAACCTCGCCCACACCACTTCATTCCAATTTATCCGACTTGCTGACCCATCTATTGCCTACGGCCATTATGCCGGGCATGGTCCAGACATGCTTGACCCGTTTGACCCAGACAACTTCATCGTGCGTGCCGAGGTTCATATCCTCGACATCGAACCCGAGATTAGCCGTGTTCTCGAACTGCCGATCTCACTCAACCTTGCTCAACTTCACGAAGTGCTGCAGGTTGCTTTCGGCTGGACCGACAGTCATCTGCACCAGTTCAACATCGGCGGTCTGATCTACGGCGCGCCGGAGTTCGATGAAGACGGGCTGTTCGACAGCAAGATCTTCGAGGCCACTGAGGTCAGAATGATCGACCTTCACTTCCCATACGTTCGCGACGAAAACACCCTCACGATCCTTTATGAATACGACTTCGGAGACAGTTGGCGTCATCTCCTTCGTTTGGAGCGTGTTCCTCGCGAGGAAGGCGCAAAATATCCCCGCTGCACTGCCGGCAAACGCTCCGGACCTCCAGAGGATGTCGGTGGAACCTCCGGCTATGCCGACTTCCTCGACGCCTGGCTTGATCCAGAGCATGATGAACACAAAGATATGCGGCGATGGGTCGGCCGAAAATTCCATCCGGAAGCCTGCGATCTCGACCAGATCAACAAGGCGATCGCAAAGGCCATGCGCGTATCAAAGGGAGACTATCGCTTCCGTCGCGAAAGCGCCTGATCGACAGAAAAAAGGGCTGTTGACCTAACGATACACTCGGAATAACTGCCATAGCCGAAAACTCATCCTAGCAGCGTCTTCCAGCTAAGAGGACACTTGGCTAAGACCTAAGAGCAGTTCCCGCAATTTTTCGTCGTCGCCTTTGCGGGCGACACTAGAAATCGGCTTCCCACTTGCCGGCTCCGCCGGTCGCTTCGCGATCCCTGACCCTCTCATACCGCCATGACCGGAGCGCTCGTCTTTCACAAAGGTCAAGGAGACGATGACATGGCCAACGAACTGGATCGGACCATCGAGGAGCTCAAGGACCTGCGAAACCCCACACCCGCACGAGCGCCACCAGATCGCCGCAGAACTCGAGCTGACGCGGGCGGAACGAGAGGTCTTCTTGGCGAAGCAGGAAGGTCGCAGCGCCGAGCCTCTTCTGAGGGAGGCGTTGCCATGTTGCCAGGCTTGTCCCACCGGATCGATCGGGCTCGGGCGGCACTCTTCGGCGGCGTTCGTTTCTTTGGTCCGCGCCGGTTCATGGCGTCTCAGTTCTCCGCAGGTTCAGATGTGGACCTTCATATCCCTCCAAACTGCCGCCTAGTACGAAGGCGGCTGCAGGTAGCTCGATGGTGACGGCAGGTCGATGACGAACCTGATGTCGGCGGCATTCGCCGCCACGATCAGCTGGTAGTCGCCCGCTTCGGCCCGGAAGGCACCGGCTTCGGCGTCGAAATAAGCAAGGTCGCGCGGGAGGATCTTCAGTATGGCCGCGCCGGTCTCGCCGGGCTGCAGTGCGAGCTTGGCGAAGGCGCGCAGCTCCTTGTCCGGCCGCTCCACTTTGGCTTTTGGCGAACGCACATAGAGCTGGACCAGTTCCGAGCCGGCGCGGTCGCCGATATTGGTCACATCGATGCTGACGATTACGCCTTCGGAGCTCATTTCGCTTGCCGAGAGCCGCGGCTCGCTCCAGCGGAAACGCGTATAGCCGAGGCCGAAACCAAAGGGGAAGAGCGGCTCGACGGCGCGAGTATCATGATGACGGTAGCCGACGAAGACGCTTTCGCCGTAACGCACATGCCCATCCTTGCCGGGATAGACGGCGAGATCGCCCGTGATGGCGGAATTGTCGGAAAGCGCCTTCGGGAAGGTCTGCGGCAGGCGACCGCCGGGCTCGACATCGCCGAACAACACGTCGGCGACGGCGTTGCCGAGCTCCTGGCCGGGATACCACATCTGCAGCACGGCGCGGACTTTACCGAGCCAGGGCATTTCAATGGGGCCGCCGGTCTGCAGCACGACAACGGTATTGGCATTGGCGGCCGCCACTTTTTCGATCAGTTCTTCCTGCCGGCCCGGAAGCCGCATGTTTGGCAGATCAAGTCCTTCCGTATCCCATTCGCCGTCACGGCCAACGAAGAGAAGGGCCACGTCGGCATTGCGGGCCGTCTCGACGGCGGCCTCGATGTCGGCATCGCCAAGCGGCTTTTCGACGCCGAAACGGACGGCGATGAGGTTGATGCCGTCCTCACTCGTTATGGAGGGCTCATACTCGACGGTCACCTCGTAAGTCCGGCCCGCCTCGAGCATCACCGCACCGCGCTGTTCGTCATTGGCGGTGCCGAAGTAATTCTCGCCGCGCGTCCAGCCATCAAGGCCGTCGACCGTCAGCCGCCCGTCGACGAAGAGCCGCGCCAGTCCGGCATTGGTCATGCCGAAGACATGCTCGCCGCTCTCCTCCGGCACGAACTGCATCTTCATTCGCGCAGAGAAATCGGCTGGTTCAAGCTGGCCCGACGGCAGCTCGAACCAGAAGAACTCGCCCTTATCGACAGTCTCGACATGAAGAGGATCGCCCTTAAAGCCGCGTTCCTTGAAATATTCGACCGTGATTTTTCCCTTGAACACGTCGATCAGGCGGTTGTGGCGGCAGCCGACGGAGTGGCTGATGCTGTTGGCATTGGAAAGAGCGGCGCGAATGCCTTCGAGCGGGCTCACCATATAATGCGCCGCGATCTGGGCGCTGCCGCCGCCCATGACGCGGGCGGTCGCGGCATTCGGCCCGACAACGGCGATCCGGTCGAGCGAGGTCTTGGCAAGTGGCAGGATGCCGTCATTCTTGAGGAGGACCGCGCCTTCCGCGCCGAGCCGTCGGATCAGCGCCCGGTCTTCTGTAAGATCGACCGCGCGCTCCGTAAGATCGGGCGTTTTTCGAAACGCGCCGACCCGCTCGAGCAGCAGCAGCATGCGCCGCGCCGCCGCGCGCACGGTCGCTGGCTCCACCTTACCCTCGCGCACCGCCGCAACCAGCGTCTCGCCGCGGTCGCGGGCCGGGCCCGGCATTTCGAGATCGAGTCCGGCATTGATCGTCTCAGCCGCCGAATGCGAACCGAACCAGTCGGACATGACGATGCCGTCGAAGCCCCATTCCTCGCGCAGAACCTTGGTAAGCAGCCAATGATGCTCGCTGGTATAAGTGCCGTTGAGGCGATTGTAGGATGACATGACGGCCATAACGCCGGCGCGGCGGACCGCCTGTTCGAAGGGCGGAAGGTAGATTTCGCGCAGCGTCCGCTCGTCGATGTCTGACGAGATCGTCTGCCGCTCGATTTCGGATTCATTGCCGACGAAGTGCTTGATCGTCGCAGCGATCCCCTCGGCCTGTACGCCTTCGATATAGGCGACCGCAAGTTCGCCAGTCAGCATCGGATCTTCGGAATAACATTCGAAATTGCGCCCGTTGAGGCCGGAGCGATGGATGTTCACCGTCGGCGCCAGCAGCACGGCAGCACCCTTGCTCTTGGCCTGGCGCGCAAGGGCTGTGCCCATCTGCCTGATCAGAGCGGGGCTCCAGCTGGCGCCGAGCGCGATGGCGACAGGAAAGCAGGCCGCCTTGACGCCGGCGACCAGCGAGCCCGCTCCGCGGGCGCCGTTCGGGCCGTCCGTCACCTTGATCTTCGGCACGCCGAGACGCTCGACGGGCACGGTCGTCCAGAAGTCGGCGCCAGATAGCAGGGACACCTGCTCTTCGAGCGTCATCTTTTCGAGAATGGAATCGATCATGCAAATCTCCCGTTCAAAGAAATGCGAGCCGCCGGGCAAGCTACCACTGAGGCTTACGAAAGCTCTTAAACCTACCGATTACTCGGTATTTTTAAGATGTCAACCTGACGAGCCTATTGTATGAAAAGACATAGGCAGACCCGACTGGAAGATTGCGGATCGGCGCCTTGCCGTAAAAAGCGGACGGGAGAAATGATGGCAGAACCGACGACCCAACAAGAAGACAAACGACAGCGCCGGTCCCGCAAGGGCGAAGAACGCCGCGTGCAGATCCTGGCGGCCGCGATGCGGCGCTTTGCCGAAGACGGTTACCAGAATGCCGCGATCGGCGACATTGCCCGCGATGTCGGCCTCTCGCTGCCCGGCCTGCTGCACCATTTCCCGACCAAGGTCGATCTTTTGCTTGCGATCCTCGCCAAGCGCGATCTCGATAGCGCTGACTTCATCAGCCACTATCGTTCGGATCTACGCGGTCTGCTCAATGGAATGGTCGAAATCTTCCGGCACAACGCCGGAATGATCGAAGTCGTTAGAGCCTTCGCAATCCTGAACGCCGAGAGCCTGGTGAAGGACCACCCCGGCAAGACGTGGTTTCTCGATCGCACCGTCCAGATGCAGAACGATATCGCCGCGACCTTCGAGCGGGCAATCGCCGATGGCTCGATCGACGGTGGGATCGACGCCCCGGCGATGGCGGCCGAGCTGATCGCCATAATGGATGGCCTGCAGATGCTTTGGCTCCGCGATCCCAATCGTTTCGACATGGTCGTCGGGCTGGAAGCCTATGTCAGCCGTTTACTGACCAGCCTTGGCTTGCGGGGCTGAGCTTTGGCTTGCGGACGCCTCATCGTGCTGATGGAGGTCGGATATGTCCAGCCGATCACCCGCGCCGCTCGGTCGAAAATTTCGGCAAGGCGGTCACCCGTGACACGATCGCGGTGCTCCGCGGTGCGGGTTTCTTGCGTCCGGCCCGCGCAGTCCGGCGCCAGGTGCGCCCTACACCTTTGTGACCACCAAACATTTTCTCTTCGCCTTGGGGACGGAGACATTGCGCGATATGCTGAACCTCGAGGCGATGGAGGATGCTGGGTTGTTAAGCAGAAAAAAGCTGCTGGTGAGCGATGCTCCAACAGGGCTGGTGAATGGCGAACATGCGGATGACGAGCTGGTGGACAATGCCGGCGGCGACGAATTTGGGCTCGGGGAGCAAGACGACACATGAAGAGGCCGGTTTTCGACGAAAACGAAGTGCGTGCGCTGGCGACGGTAGAATCCTTCGCCCGTGGCCGGGAGTATCTGCGGCGCGATGCTATGTTGGGGCTGGAGCGCCGCGGTGGGCGGATCATTGCCGAGGTCGAAGGTGGCGAGTTCACGTCCACGCCCTATGCCGTCACCATCGAGCTTCACGACGCCGGTGTAGCTGCCACCCGTTGTACCTGCCCGTATGACTGGGGTGGTGCCTGCAAACACATCGTTGCCGTGCTTCTCAAATGCATAGAGGCGCCCGGTGCGGTCGTCGAACGTCCGTCCCTTGCCGACATGCTTGGCGACCTTGATCGTCAGGCTTTGATGGCACTGTTGGTCAAGCGGGCCGGACAAGATCCCGGACTGGAACCCTGGCTGGAGGCCGAACTGACGACCAGCATGCCGGAGATGATGGGTCAGCCTCCAGCCGCGATCAATCCAGAGTTCGTCAGGCGGCAGGCCGAGCGGCTGCTGTCGGGCCGGTATCCGAGCAGACGAGCCTGGGACGACGACGGGTCTGCCCTCGATGAGGAGGCATTCTCGGCGCTGATCGACAAAGCAAAACCTTTCCTGGATATCGGTGAAGGACGCAAAGCTCTGAAGATCCTGGAGCCGGTGATGGAAGCGCTTGTGCCAGCGTGGAGCGAACAGGCCGACTTCGATGAGACGCTGCACGAGTTTTTTCCCTCACTCGGACAACTTATCGCCGAAGCAGTCCTGATGAGCGACCTTCTTCCGGAAGAGCGCGACGATCTGATGGTGCGGCTCGATGTCTGGCAAGGCATGCTCGACGACTACGGCCTGGATGACTATCTGCAGGTTGCAGTCGATGCGCTTGAGCAAGGGTGGGACGAGATTGGCCTTGACGATGCTCTGGCTGGAAGAAGTCGATCCTGGCCGCCATCGGGAAGAAGCGACCGGACGAGCGAGCGTTTGACACAAGCGCGGCTGCGCGTTCTCAATGTTGACGGTCGGACGGAAGCATACCTCAACCTCGCCAGCGCTGCGGGCTGCCATGGCGACTATACGGCCATGTTGGTCCGCCTTGGACGCCTCGATGAGGCCTTGGACCACGCGCGTAAAAGGTTCCGCTCTGGCGAAGAGACGCTCCAGCTTGCGCGCCTCCTCAAGGACGCAGGGCATATCGATGCAGCGCTGGACCTTGCTGAGTGGGGATTGGGCCAGAGGCTGGGAGAAGACCGCTTCTCGGGAGCGACGAACCTAGCACGCTGGTTACGCGATAACGCCGGTTTGCTCGGACGAAAAGAGCTGGCGGTGATAGCTGCACGTTACGCCTTTAACTTGAGCCTGTCGCTTGAGGATTTTGAGGCGGCCGCGATCTTGGCGGGACCGGATTGGATCGAATTGCGCGTCAGCCTGTTGGCAAGCCTTGCGGCCGCGCCGTATGCTTGGGATCGAACGAAGATCTATCTCCATGAAGGCATGACCACTGAAGCGGTACGATCCGTCGATCTCAAGACAATGCTGGTCGATCCGAAGGATACGGATCTTATGCGGCTCGCGGACGTCGCGCGTGCCAGCCATCCCGACTGGGTGATCAACATTGCCGAACGCATGGCTAACAGCATCATGGAGGCTGGGCATTCGGGACGATATGAGTTGGCGGCCCAGTGGCTTGAAAAAGCTGCGCTCGCCTATGACGCTGCAGGCCGGTTGGAGGACTGGGTTGCAAGGATCGAACTACTGATCGAAAAACATCGGCGCAAACACAAGCTTAGACCGCTGCTTGCAGCGCTGCGGCCGGACGCTCGCACGCCTTGACGTCAATCACACCAAGGCGACTCTCACCGTGATTGTCGCCGTCCAGGCTCACGACAGCGTGATCCGCGCCATGGTCCTATGGCGGAAATGACCCCGCTAATCCGTCGACGATAATCCAGTTTTGGGCTGCTCTTCATAGACGCGTGCCTTAGCTCGCCTCGAGGTTTTAAGGAACGCAGCTCTTGCGCAAAGGCGATGATCTATGTTGGCGCACTGATGCTATGTTTAGCCTTGGCAACCACGGCTTTGGTCTAAAGGCTTAACGTTATTTGGTCGGAGCCGGCTTTGTCGTCAGCCCAAGGCTGTCCGCCATTCGAACTAGATCGACGAGCGATCTCGCCCCCATCTTTTGCATGACGTGGCCGCGATGAACCTTTACGGTCACCTCGCTCAGGCCCGCGGCAGCAGCGATTTGCTTGTTCATGCTGCCCGCGACCACCAAGTTCATGATCTCGCGCTCGCGTGGCGTCAAAGAATCATAGCGGCACCGAAGTTTGGCAATGAGCTCGGCCTCCCGCCGCCGAGCGCAATCGCGCTCGATCCCGGCATATGTGGCATCAAGCAGTTCTTGCTCACGCAGAGGCTTCGTCAGGAAATCGATAGCGCCGGATTTCATCGCCCGCACGGAGATCGGAATGTCGCTGTGGGCACTGATGAAAACGACCGGAAGTTGGTTTCCCAAATTGTTCAGCATGCTCTGAAATTCCAGGCCGCTCCGCCCCGGTAGCCTGACATCGAGAATGATGCAACCCGGAGCGTCGGGGCGCTTGCTGTCCAAAAACTCTTGGCTGGACGCGAACGTCTGCACGCCAAGTCCAACTGAACGCAGGAGATCACCGAGACCCTCGCGGACGGATGCGTCATCATCGATGATATAGACAATCTCTTTCATATGCGTCCCATTTCGCGCCGGTCAGGCGGCGGTCCCGGACGCCAATCATTACTGCGCTTTCTCCTCGTTTGGCAATGTAAACTGAAAGATTGCGCCGCTAGGTTCATTCGGAACGGCCCAGAGCCGGCCGTTGTGAGCCTCTATGATGGAATGGCTGATCGCTAAGCCCAGGCCCATACCATTGGGTTTGGTGCTGTAGAATGCCTCGAACATCTTGTCGATCTTAGTCGCGTCGATTGGTGGGCCGCTGTCGTGGACCGCCACCAAAACCATATCCGGTGCCGCTTGTTCGGTGCTTATGACGAGCTCGCGGGATCCGCTGGGGACCGCTGTCATGGAGTCCTTGGCGTTCATGATGAGATTTAGGATCACCTGCTGAATTTGGACCTGGTCTCCCATCAAGGAGGGCAGGCTGTCCGACAGCGTGGTGCGCAGCGATATCGCACTTCGTCGGAGATCCGTGGACACGAGCGCAATGGTCTCGGAAACGATATCGTTGATGCTTAGTCGATCCCGGTGTTGGGGCGATTTCTTTGCCATCGCACGGATCCGGTCAATGACCTCGGAGGCGCGGAAAGCATCGCTGATCATGCGTTCGACTGCGCGACGGGCGGAGACGATATCACGTGGATCCGCGTCAAGATACCGAAGGCAGGCATTGCCGCTGCCCACCAGCCCGGTGAGCGGCTGCCTGACCTCGTGGGCGATCGAGGCTGCGAGTTCTCCCATTGTGGTCAACCTGCTCGCATGGGCAAGCTCTGCCTGCGCAAGTTGAAGAGCGTTCTCTGCATGCTTGCGGCCGGTGATGTCACGGGCCAGTGAAAGTCGAAACCATTGCTCTCCTTGCTGGAATCTGCCGGCGCGAACTTCGACCGGAAATACCGTACCGTCCTTGCGCCGATGGAACGTCTCGAAAGTCGCCGTCTGTCCGGTGTCCACCCGATCCATCAACTTCATTACCGCCGCCGCATCGAGACCCGCATCAAAATCGTTTGGATGCATTCCGATCAGTTCTTCGCGACTGTAGCCGAGGCTCTCACAGGCCTGGCGGTTGACATCTACAATGATCAAATCGTCGGCATGCAGGAAAAACGCGTCGGTCGCGTGATCGACGAAGGTTCGGAAGCGAGACTCGCTCGCGCGCAGCCTCTCCTCCGCATTTTTGCGCGCGGACAAATCGAGCACGAAGGCCACAGCCTGGTTCCCGCTGCCCTCAAAGCTTGCCTGCCCAATCATCACGGGCATGTGGTGACCATCCTTTCGCTGGTATTCTTTCTCAAACGGCTGGACGCTGCCGGTCACTTTCAACTCGGAGTCGGCCTCCGCGTCACGCTCACGCCATTCCGGCGGTGTCAGATCTGCCTCAAGCAGTCGATCCGCGAAGAGTTCATCGCGGCTGTAGCCCACGATCCGAAGAAATGCCTCGTTCGCCTCAATAATTCGGCCGCTCATATCGCGAATGAAAATCCCAATGATGTTGGCTTCGACTAAACGGCCGATCCGCGCCTCGCGTTCTTTAAGGTCGCGATACAGACGGGTAATCTCGAGCGTGCTGGCCGCTTGTGACGCGATGAGCTTCAGCACCGTCGTGCGCCCCGGTGAAAAGACACCGCCGGCCAAAGCATTTTCCAGATACAACGCACCGATCAGCTTCGCATGATTGATCAGCGGTAAACAAAGAATAGATCTGGCCGCGTGATGACGAATGTAGGGATCGGCCGCAAAGGCGTTTTCGGCTGACGCATCGTCGAGACTTACAACTTCCCGGGTCCGCAGGACGTAGTTGAGAACCGATTCTGGCATCGTACCGACGGCAGTCTCATCGCGTAGCTCCATGAGGACCGCTTCACCACGTGTCGTTGCTTCCGCCACAATCCTCGGCTCGTCGCCATGCCACAGGATGAGTAAGCCGCGCTCGGCACCCGCCTGCTCGACGGCCAATCGCAGTACTGCATCGATCAGCTTTTCGATGACGATTTCGCTGGAGACAGCTTGCGACACCTTGATTACGGTCGCCAAGTCGAGGTGTTCGACCGGCGCTTCGATTGTGCTCGTGGCAACGGATGCTGGTTGGTCTTCCCGTAGCTGCGGGGAAAGTTCGTCGAGCTGCCGCACCTTGCCGTCCGCGCCCCAACGCAGGTAGCGGTTACGAGCGTTTTGCAGGTAGAGACGAGCAATCTTATCGAAACCGCGCAAGCGGTAGAAGGCGGAGGCGCGCTCATAGGCGATCGCCTCGTCGTGAGGGAGCACGTGGGCGTGGGCTAATTGGATAGCCTGTTCATAGAGGCGCTCGGCATCGAGAACCCGGTTGCTCAAGCGCGCGTTTTCCGCGCCCAGCAACGCTGCGCGGCTTGCAAAGATCTCTGGGCAGTGCTCGGCCCATTTGTCGAGCTCACGGCGATGAGCACGCAATTTCTTGAGATACTCAGAGCTTTCAGTAGCCGATCCTTTGCTACAAGACGCAGCCAACGCGAGCCCCGCGTAAAAGTGGTATTCCGCCCGCTCGAACATGGCAGGGGTCATCCAGAGGAGGCCCTCTGCTTTCGCCGCTGCCGAAAGCGCGGTCACATAATCACCGGCGAGAGCGCGTGCCTGCAATTTGCGGATCCAGTAAAGGCAACTGCCCGGCTTGCCGTCGGTCTGCCTTTCGTATTGCTGCTCATCGAATTCCTTGTCGTCAAAGTGCCCAAACACCGGCGTCAGCCCACGGAGCGTTCGAATGAGCTGGAGCTGTCCGGAAATGAAGCCGACGACGACACCGAACCCGGCCTGGCGCGCGAAGTCCAGACCTGCTTCCGCATCCCGTTGAACTTCGGAGAGGGGTTCGCCAGCGCCGAGAAGATAGGTCACGAGGTTGTTCCGGCTTAAGACGGCGTAGGTGAGATCTCCGACCTGCTGTGCCGTTTCAAATACGCGTTGCGCAAGCGGACGGCCCGTCCGCGCGTGCCGTGGCGAAGATTTCGCAAGGTTACCGAAGGCTAGATAGACCCGCGCCTTCAGGCGGTCCATACCAGGCTGGTCCGCCAAGTCCAGCCCCAGCAGACCGAACCTGAAACCTGCTTCGTAATTGTTAAAATAAGGTCCCAGCACCGTGCCTACCGCGGTGTAGGCATAGGGCGACGTGTCACTGTTGCCATACTTGAGACTGACGTTTCCCATTCGCCCGATAACGAGGCAGCGCAGATTCTCATCAGTAAACAAGGCTGGAGTGACGAGCGAGGTCAAAACATCCATGGTCGCGAATGCGACCGGGTCCGTCATCGTGGGCGAGTTAAGTAGCGCTTCGATGGGCCTGCCCCCGAGCTGCCGCCACAGCCGCGCGTATTCTTGCCGCACCTGGCTCCTGGTGGGGTGCGCCGACCAGCCGATGCCGACACGGTGCAGGTAATCAAGACCGAACAGGATAGCCTGATCGCTCCGTCCAAGGCTCATGAACAGGTCCACGCGCAGCCGTGTGACGCGTGCCAGATCGGTGAGGCTGACGGCACGGCTTGCCAGTTCTGCAAGGCGTGCCTGCGCCTGAGCCGTCGCCCCGGTGAGGAATTCGCATTCAGCCCTGTGCAGCTCGAGGGCGAAAGCGAGTTCGTACCGGCGCTCCCACTCATCGTCCTGCAAGCAAACCGCACCCGCGCTGGCATAGACCAGCACCGATTCGTACGCCGCGGACGTCTTGGCACGGCGAGCGGCAATCAAGTTCAGCTCGGCGAGGCGCTCGCGCTCTTTGCCCGACATGATAAAGGTGTCGCCACGATTTAGCTGACCGACGATCTCGAAAATATGCTCCTCGAGTGCGTTCGGTGGCGTATGCACTAGCAGAAGGCGGCCAATGGAAAGGTGCACCGTCGCACGCTCGCTTTCGGGAATTAGCCCGTACGCGGCCTCCTGAACCCGGTCATGCAGAAAGCGATATTCCCCCTGTTGACGTAGCACCAACCCGGCTCGCACCGCAGCCCATAATACCGCATGAACCGCTTCTTCATTTTCGCTCCTCATCAGGATCAAGGTCCCAACTGTCGCTCGATTGCCAAGGCACGCCAGCATGCTCAAGGCAGCCTGTGTCGTATTGGGCAGTCGCTGCAGCTTGCCCAGCATGAGATCGGCAACGTTATCGGTATAAGCTTTGGCTCCTATGCGCTTAAGGTCCCAATCCCAGCGTGCCTGCCCGCGATCGAACTCAAGCAATCCTTCGTCCGGCAGCGTACTTAGAAACTGAAGCGCAAAGAACGGATTTCCCGCGCTCTTCTTGTGAACCAGCCGCGCAAGCGGCTGGACACGGTTGCTCCCGCAATGAAGAGCGTCGGCGAGCATCCGCGTCAGATCCACAAGCTTGAGGGGCCCCAATGCAATTTCGTGCACTTGGACGCCGGCCTGTCGGATTGCGGCAAGCCGCTGGATCAGCGGGTGGGCTGGCGTGACCTCGTTGTCGCGATAAGCCCCGATGAGCAGCAGATGACGAAAATCTCGCTGGGTGCACAGATCCTCTATCAGGTCGAGTGTTGCGGCGTCCAGCCATTGGAGATCGTCTAGAAACAGCGTTAGTGGATGCTCAGCTTTGGCGAACACTCGCACCAGTCGCCTGATAACCAATTGGAATCGCCGCCGGGCGTCTTGCGGCGATAAATCCGCGACTGGGGGCTGTGGACCGAGGAGGGCTTCGAGTTCCGGGACGAGCGTCACCATAAGTCGACCGCTCGCGCCCAAAGCCTTGGTCAGACCAATGCGCCAGGGCGCGAGTTCGGCTTCGCTCTTAGCCAACAGAGCCCGGACGAGGCTCTGCAGGGCCTGCGCTAGGCTTGCATAGGGAACGTCCCGCTGGTTCTGGTCGAATTTGCCGGAGGCAAACAGCCCTCGTGGCGGCACAAGCGCTCGGTGAAGCTCGTTCACCACGGTGGATTTGCCAACTCCGGCATGGCCCGAAACCAACACTAGCGTCGGTCCGCCGCCTGCAACAACCCGGTCGCACGCGTCAAGAAGGACAGCGACTTCAAGCTCACGACCATAGGGCCGCTCGGGAACTAGAAGCCGGTCCTGCAGATCGTGCGTCCCGAGAGGAAATTCTTCGATCCGCCCACTCCTCTCGTTCTCGATAAGTGCGCGGCGGAGATCCGCTTCCAGCCCGGCCGCCGTCTGGTAGCGTTCTTCGGCGTTCTTGGAAATCAGCTTCATCACGATTGCCGAAATGCCGCGCGGTAGTTTCTTTATTCTCTCCGAAGGTGACACTGGTCGCTTGGCAATATGGCAGTGTACCCACTCCATGGGATCCGAAGCCGTGAACGGCAGCTTGCCGGTGAGCATTTCGTACAGCGTGATGCCCACGGCATAGAGGTCACTACGGGAGTCGACTGATCGGTTTATACGGCCAGTCTGTTCGGGCGCCATGTATGCGAGGCTGCCGGCAATGATCTCAGGAGGGTCGGGGGCCTGACGTTCCCGAGAAATACGCGATGCCACACCAAATCCCGTCAGCCAAACCTTTCCGTCTGCCGTGTTTGCCAGAATATTCGACGGCTTGATGTCTCTATGAATGAGGCCGCGTTCGTGAGCCTTGCCAACTGCTGCGGCGATACCGATGGCAAGACGCAAGAAGATGGGGAGCTCGGCAGCCATGCCATGTCTACGCAGTCCGATCAGCTGACGGAGCGGCGCGGCGCCACTATCTTCCAGGAGAAGAGCGCTGTGGCCATTCTGCGTGATGAGGTTGAGTGGCATCGCTGCCCATGTACGCTCGAGTTCGCTTCTGAGACCATATTCGTGCGCCAGCCTGTCGAGGCTGGCGCGAGCGGGGTGCTCGGCTATAAGCCGCACGACCAAAACGGCCCGTGATGCGCCATAGTCATCGTGGTATATTTCCCTCGTGAAGATGCGATCGCCGTCATTCCAGGCGCCTTGCAGCCCATCTTCTCGAGGACTTGTGGGAATCTTCTGGTGGACGGAGGCGGCAGCAGCTTCCTGTCTGCTGGCGCTCCTTCTGAAGCTCCTCTTTCCGATGTCTTGGACCGTGTCGTCCATCACCACACCGCTCGGCTCAATGCTGCCCGCATCGTTCTTGTCACGGGCATCGCAGTTCTAATAAGGCTTGACTGACTTCCCTTCTGTGTCAACGGCGCAATTCAGGTACTTAGCATGGCTGATCACTTGTCTCGGTGATCCTCCTGCTGTCCAAGTTCGGTTGGGATGCATACTGCCCGCTAAAATCACAACAGCGACAGCGCTGTTCCCCGTTTTGATAAAAGCCGCGCCGGCGGGGGGCTGGAGTCTTTGCGATCAACAATATGCCGGCGCGGCAAATGGTCCCCTGATGGGGTGTGTGGTGGTTTCAGGGTACCGCTATAACGGTAGCGCTGCACGCAGCATTCCAGGTATTATACTGAAGTATATGCGCTTAGCCGTTTCGGCATATTTTCTAAACATGGGGTAATCGCGGCGCAATCGTCCCAGGCCAAATCACGCGAGTTCATTCGGCTCGCCGGTATCCGCGTTGGCTAGCTGCCGATGTTCGTACTGGCCCAGACGATGCCGTTTGGGCGCATGCACTGGCTGGCAACGAAGAAACGGAAACTGGAATTCCCGGCGTTCGAACAATTTGCGCCTCGAAATCAATCTTCCATCGATAAGAGTTACTTATCGATGATGATAGGCCGAATAAAATGCTCTACCACGATCGGAAGTGATTATCCTCTTAGATTTTTTGTAAAGAAATTATGCAATAAATACATTGCACTATCGCTTGAGTGATGCGAGCATTTCGCGCCGCAAAATGGCGTTGATTGCGCTTCACCAAACCCGTTCATGCAGCACGGTGTCGAACGCGACGTCGAGCGACACGAAGGCGCAGTGCTCCAGCCGCGTCTGGGCAGCGAGAATGCGATCCCAGGGATCGCGGTGGTCCCAGTCGAAGCTTGCCGCGAGCTCGGCGTGCAGATCGCTGATGGCAAGCGTCTGCAAGCCGCTGGCGGCAACGGCGGCGCGCAATTCTTGCGGCTTCAGATCGAGCTTTTTAAGCCGCATCTTGTTGTCGAGCTCGTAGAAGGAGACGGCGCTGACAAGGACGGTGTTGGCCTTGTCCTCGATCAGCGCCCGGGCGTTGCCGGACAGCCGGTCGCTGCCGATCGTCCACCAGTAGATGGCGTGGCTGTCGAGTAGAAGCTTCATGCCTTGGGCTCGCGGCCCGTTGGGCCGCCCTGCCAGACGCCGGTATCATCGTTGAAGTCACCGGCATCGATGGCCGCCTGTTCGGCATCGACCGCGTCGAACAGATCGTCCGGCAGGCCGCGCTGGCGCAGCAGTCCGAACGGCCGCTTGCCGCCACCGGCCGGGCCGATGCGGGCATAGATCTCATTGCCGCGCATGATGATGATTTCCTCGCCCTGGTTGGCACGTTCGAGCACCTCGGCGAAATTCTTGCGGGCCTCGCTGATTTTGTAACTCGTCCGGGGCATCATGGTCTCCAGCCGTTGGAAGGCTCACGCTATCATGGGTTATGCCGTTGTACAACTCAGATGTACATGTCCATTACCGGTCAGACCCGTCGGCGAGCTTCTGCCCCAGTTTGATGATCTGGGCCACGATTGTCGCGCGTCGCCGGTTCACATTGAAGTCGTTGGCCAGCCAGGCGGGTGTGACATCACCCTCCCGCACCATCTGATCCCACCGCCCGGAAGGAATACGAGCCTGCAAGTGCGGATCAATCCTGAGGTTGCGCAGGAACACGATCCGCTCGGTCAGCCCGACCAGGTTCCCTGCCGCCGGCGCATCCGGCGCTGATTTCAACCACTGGAACCGCGTCTGGCCGACAGCCGCGTCCACGACCAGTAGATCGTCCAAGGTTTGCAGCTTTTCCGGATCAATATTCGAGATCAGCGCTTGTTCGGCACGCCGGCGCGCAAGCCCGATCTTCTCGATGGAATGTTGGGAAGGAAGCAACGGCTCTGTTGCAAAAAATTCTTGTGATAGAATGAAATTCCAAAAAGCCTTGGGACTAAGCGGCGAAGCCGACTGGGATCTGATGCCTCGGATCATCGCGGCGGATTTCACATTCGTAACGAACAACGCCCGCGACTTCCGGAAGCTGTATGCAAGAGAGGAACTGCATGCGGGCTTGATGATCATCGTCCCGCAGGTACTTCCTTTCCTGCAGCGAGAATTGTTTGCCCTCATTCTGGAGGATTTGGTTGGGGCGGAGGATATGGTCAACGAAGTCATTGAAGTGACCCTCGATGGAGATGACAGTGCGAGCCTCACCCGCTATACGCTTCCCGAGGCATAGTCGCTTCTGCTGAGTAAATGCCCATTGACCTTGAGCCACGGCCACGAGAGACGTGTGAAGGCATTCGTCGATGAGAAATTTCACGAGGTCGAGCCCGTGGATTTTGGGGTGCTCTCGTTGTGAAGTCGCAGACGCTTCACGGACTTCACTTTCAGGCCGAGTTCCGAAAGCTTGCGGGGCCGTCCTCGGGCCGGGTGGGCGGCTGCCCAGATTTCGGCAAGCGCCACCATGCGCTCGCTGAGCGAAGGATATCCCTCGACGATTTCCTCGGTGCTCGCGCCCTGGACCTTCATTGCGGCAATAGTTCGCACCGGAACGCGGGTCCCCTTGAAAACCGGTTCGCCACCCACGACGCCCTTTACGCTGTGGATTTTTCGTTCTGCTTCTCGAAGCGCTTCGGCGCGTGCAGCCAACTGCTCTCTTGCCCGGGCGACATCGATGATCAGATAATCGTCTACCCTCACGGTATCGGCATTGGGGTTCTCGTCGATTGTGTCGAACAGACGTTTGCGGCGCTCGGCAGACAAAATCGATCCGACACCATACCAGAGCTTCAACCGAAGGAGATCGTCATCCGTGAGTGCGCGACCTCCCCCGCTGCCGGTAAGATGAGTTGCGATGATCCGCTTGTCGATGGCATTGTGCACCGACTTGACAGCGATCTCACTGACAGCTGCAGCTTCGGCGGGCGTGTAGGCGTGTGAAGTACTGGCCAAAATCATTCTCCTTGCGGAGAATATATAACGCGAGTATCGGCCGTCGTAAAGCTTTGTTTCTGGAGTCGCTCGAAAGCAACCTGCCCGGCCGTTCTGATGGTGAGCGGCAGCAATGGCTTGAAGCGATCCGTTTAATCGTCAGGTTGACGCTCCGGCAATGACCGATGACCGGTACGGCGGGAATAAGGCTATCCCAAGCCTGCCGCGCTTGTGGAACGAACGTTTCAAGCTCCGCGACAAACTGCCCATGCCGCTACCTCAGTCCGGCCTTCTCTACACTGGCGAAATCGCGACACAGCTGAGCAATTCCGCCTCGGCCTTCCTGTGCACGATGATCTTGTAGTTCACGCCTATTTGGCCCAGTCGATGGGGTAGCTGGCGCGCTGGGCAAAAGCAGTTAGGTCTCGCTCTTGCCGTTCGCAAGACTGGTCGGCGGTCGAAACGCGGCTGTAGATGGCTGCGCGTTGTCCCAATTGAACTCTCGTGGATTTTGGTGCCTGGAATCTGTGCTTTCAAACCAGCATCGACTGCTGGGCGAAGATGCCCGCCATCGTGCCTTGCCATGATGCCGTGGTGACCGAGGGGATGAGGGGGGTGGTGAGGTCGCCGGCGCCGTAGATGCCGGGCATGCTGGTTTCACGGCGCTCGTCGACCTTGAGGACAATGCCGAGGGGCGTGCCGGCCGTGGCGAGGCCCAGTGGTTCATGCAGACTTGCAGACGGCTTGTTGCGCGGATGCGCAAACAGAATATCGACTGCGACATCGGGGCCGGTATCGATCTTAATGGTGGCGCCATGGCTCCCGCGCCGAGCTATCTCAACGATCCGACCATCGATGATAGGTGTGTTGCGACGCTCCAGATCGGCCCGGATATCGGGCGGAATGTCGTGACCATCGGCGAAGACCGTCAGCCTGTCGGTCCAGTCGTGGAACAGCCTGACCTGATTATGCGACTGCGGGCCCGACCAGACGAGGCCCCAATGCTGGCCGGCGACTTCAAAGCCGTCGCAATAGGGACAGGGCACGATGGACGTGCCCCAGCCTTCGGCAAAGCCCGGAACATCGGGCATCTGGTCGGTGATGCCATAGCTCAGGATCAGGCGGCGCGCCCCAATGTTTTCGCCATCGCCAGTGAGGACGGAGAAATTGTCGATGGTGCCGGAGATGCTATCGGCCCCGGCATTGACCAGTTTGATCGCTGGATAACGTGCCAACTGCCGCCGCGCTTCGGCCAGGATGTCCAGCGGCGGCTTGTGATCATGGCCGAGCATACCATGCGAATGGCCGGCGAAGCGGTTGCGCGGCAGGCCGGTATCGAGAACGATGACCTTGCGGCGGGCGCGGCCGAGCTGCAGGGCGGCGGCGAGGCCGGCAAAGCTGCCGCCGATGATGATGACGTCATCCATGATGATGGGCTCCGAGTTGTGAAGGGAAGAGGTTGGGCAGAATCTGGCGCGCAATGTCGCCCAGCGATGCGCATTCGAAATCGCTGGGTGGCCAAGGGAAACCTGATTTGGCGGACACGATAAAATCCACTCTTGGAATTTATGAAACTACGTAGTATCGTAATTCAAGAATAACGATACTGTCAAGGACTGGAATTATCGTGCCCGAAGAAAACATCCGCGCACGGCGCGGCCGGCCCGCCAATGAGGCGCTTGGCCAAACCATAGTCGACGCAGCGGGCGAACTCTTTGCGGAATTGGGTTTCCAAGCGACGACATTGGACAAGGTCGCCCAGCGGGCGAAGATATCCAAGCTCAGCATCTACCGACACTTCGAGAATAAGGAGGCACTGTTTGGCGCGTCGTTTGCGGCCCGCTGCCAGCAGTTGATACCACAAGCCCTTTTTGAAGGCGTCGACGGTTCGGCCGAAGATCAGCTCATGGCGGTGGGATCATCACTGCTTCGCACGCTGTTGCGCCCGGACGTGCGCAGTGTCGAAGCCATGGTCATGGCCGACGTCACGAGTCAAAAGTCATTAAGCAAGCTCCATTACGAAGCCGGCCCCGCCCATATCATCGCCCAAATCGAGGCCCTGTTGCGTCAGTTGCACGCGAAGGCGGTTCTGAACGTGCCCGATCCTCTCCGGTCCGCCCGCTTGTTTGCCGCGCTTTTCAAGGGATCCGATCTCCTGATTATCGCACGCTTCGATGAGGCGAGAGCAGGGGACAGAGACGAGATCGAATCCTATTGCCGGTCGGCCGTCGCGATGTTCATCGCCGCGCACGGTGGCAGCGACCACGCGGGCGGACAACCTGGTTAAGAACGGATCAGAACAAGGGGATATGGTATGGCAGAGAACAATGTTTATCAGGTCTCGGACTGGAATGGCCAAAGCGGGGAGCGCTGGGTCGCTCACCAGGCCCGGCTCGATGCCATGATGGCGGTGTTCGGCCAGGCCGCGATCGAAGCCGCCGCGCCCGCCACGGGCGAACGCGTGCTGGACATCGGCTGCGGCGCGGGGGCGTCTAGTCTGGAAATGGCCGCCCGCGTCGGCGCAGGGGGCCATGTGCTGGGCGTGGACGTATCCGAACCGCTGATCGGCAGAGCGCGCGCGCTAGCGCCGCAGGATACGCCAGTCCTGTTCCAGGTGGCCGACGCCAGCAGCGCCGAGCTGCCCGACGGGGCGTTCGACATCCTGTTCTCCCGTTTCGGGGTGATGTTCTTCGACGATCCGACAGGGGCGTTCGCTCATATGCGCCGTGCGCTCAAGCCAGGCGGGCGCGTCGCTTTCGTCTGCTGGCGCGGCATGGCCGAGAACGATTGGGTGCGCCTGCCGATGGGCGCGATCAAGGGCATCGTCCCGCCGACGGCGCCGCCCGATCCCGAAGCGCCCGGCCCATTCTCGTTCGGCGACTCGGGGCGGGTAGCGCGTATCCTGACGGCGGCCGGCTTCACCGATATCGCTATCGCGCCATTCGACGCCTCCATCCCTTTTGGTAAAGGGGAGACGCGGGACGTAGCGCTCGCCGACGCCGTGAAGATGACACTCGAAGTCGGCCCGCTGGCGCGCGCGCTCGTTGATCAACCCGACGACATCCGGGCCCGCGCCTCGGCCGCGGTTCGTGCCGCCTTCGCGGACCGCGCCGGCGAGCGATCGGTGATGATCGACGGCGCGGCGTGGATCGTCACCGCGCGCAATCCGGCAAGCTGACACGACTTTGCCGCTGCGGACCGCCTCTGCCAACGCTACAGATCGTCGACAGTCAAGCTTGAAGACAACGCCGGCGAACAGCCGCAGGAAAAGAACCGCGCGATCAGTCGGTTGATGAATCGTGCCCTCAGCGGCGGATAAGGCCAAACCGGTGGGCTTCGTCCAGCAGGTCCCGGACGGAGGAGGGTTGCCATCTTTTGCCCCCTCGCACAGGCCGTTCTCCCATCTTGTCCAGTTGAGAGGCAATGTCGCGAAGCGACAGATCGGGATCGGCAATGGCGATCGCCGCCGCCAGCTTCATCAGATGATCTTCGGGAGCGCGGCGAGGGGACCGGGCCAGGAGTTCTTTCTCAGCGAGCTTTTCGCGGACCAAGCGGTGAACCGCGCGTCGGAGTCGCTCAACGGTCCAGTCGTGGCCGCGGCGGTTAAGGACGCGGACGACATTGTCCCAGCTATGCTGCGGTCGCAACTGCCGCACGGTCGGAAGCCACGTTTGTGCCGACGAAATCAATTCATCGAGATAGAGTTTCTCGCGTGCTTGCGACACCGCCTTGATCGCTTCCGGTCGGCGCTCGCGCAGACCGGGATTGCCGGGAAGCTTGCCTCTGGCTTTCGCAGCCTTAATGCCAGCTTTGGTTCGCTCGGCGATCAGAGCGCGCTCGAGCTGGGCGACGGCGCCAAGCACCTGCAGGGAGAACATGCCCTGCGGCGTCGAGGTGTCAATCGGATCGCGCAGCGAGCGGATTGCCTAATAAGATCGGGACAGTCGATGCGACGAGAAGAAACGCGACCGAAAGATTGAAGATGCGCGCATAAGTCGGCCGGGTAAGCACGTTGCGGAGCAGGCGGCCGGCAGCCGCCCAGACGGCAACGCTGGGGATGGCCACAAGAGCCAGCAAAGCCGCAGCGATCGAGATGTTCAGCAGATAGTCGCTGCTGGGAATGTAGGTTGCAGCAGCGCTCACCGTGATTGCCCACGCCTTTGGATTGACCCACTGAAACGCGACCGCACCCCAAAAGCCGATAGGCGAACTCTCCGTGCTTTCAACAATTGGGCCGCTGCGCGCGATCTTCCAAGCAAACGACATGAGATAAAACGAACCTCCGATCCGCAAGATCTCGTGCGTGACCGGATAGGCCTCGAATAACGTACCCAGGCCGAGGCCGATTGCCAACATTTGCAAGGCGACGCCAGCAGCAATGCCGCCTATGAGCGGAAACGACCCAGCTAGACCAACACGAACGCCAGAAGCCAGAGCCATTGCGTTGTTGGGTCCCGGCGTAACTGTCATGAGAAAGGCGAAGATGAGGAATGGGGCGAGAATTACTGGATCGGTCATACGCGCAATGTTAGGAAGGTTTTTGCAGAATGTCGGTGCAAATTTCATCAGCGGAGCCGGAAAGATTGCAACAAAAGCCTGTATTTGATCGTATTGACCGTCATATATTGCGCGAGCTATCTGTCGACGCACGCCAGCCGAATGTACGTTTGGCTGAGCGCGTCGGCTTGTCTCCGTCGGCATGTTTACGTCGCGTTCAAGAACTGGAGCGTGCCGGCGTCATTACGGGTTACCGCGCCTCTATTAACCGAGCGCGAATGGGGGCCGGATTCCTCGCCTATGTTACGGTGGGTCTCTCGGATCACACCAAAAAGAGCCAAGACGCATTCGAGGAGGCGATGTCACAGGCTGATGAAGTCGTTGAATGCCATAACGTGACAGGCACAATAGAATACTTGTTGCGTATCGAAGTTGCCGACATTGCCACTTACAAGGCGTTCCATACAGGCGTTTTAGGCACGCTGCCGCAGGTCACGGCGATTACCAGCTTCATCGTTCTGGGCTCTCCGAAAGATCAAAGACGGTGAGATACTCTGTCTTTATCGGGCGCGTCAGCCGCCCTGTGTCAGGTGCTGATGCCGCGACAGCCAAGCTTGTGACCGGAGAACCAGACGGCAGACTTCTAGGACTAGGTGACAAGCCGCGCCGCACGGCCGTTTTTCCGTTCCGCATTGTTGTAGTAGCCGCCTGCGTCACCGACTTGTGCAGCGACTGCTGCACGGCTTCCTGAAGCGGGATGCCGCGGTCGGCTGCTGCGGTCAGATAGCCGGATCTCAGCCCATGCGCAGAAAACGCCTCCGGATCCAAGCCGGCCTGCTTGCAACGGCTTTTGAGGATGAGGTTGACCGACTGCGGCGTCAGGGGGCGCCTATCGACGTTGCCCCATTGGTCGATGCGCCGAAAGAGCGGTCCGGTATCGATCTTGGCCTGTGCCAGCAATTGCTTCACGGCTTCGACCGGACGGCCGATGAGAATGGCATGCGCCTTCTCTTCAGCTGTCGTCGTCTTGGTGCGGCCGAGATTGATGGTCAGACACGGCAGGAGAGGGGAGGCCGAATCTCTCGGATCGGCATGGACCGGTTCCTCGTCGACCAAATCCTCGATGCGAAGGCCGGCAATTTCGGAGCGTCGGCGGCCTCCGGAGGCGAAGGCGGTCAGCAACAGCGCGCGATCACGAATATCAACCAGCCGATCGCTGGCGCAGGTGGCGATTAATTCTGCTAGGATATCGCCGGCGACCGCTTTCTTGCTTTTCCGTTGCCTTGGTCGTGCATTTGCCCGAACGGCGAGCCTGAGAGCAGATTTTAAAGACGGAGCGGTGAAAGATCCCGTCAGGCCGCGCCAACGGGTCAGGATCGACCAGGAGGTCAGGCGCCGGCGCACCGTATCGGGCGCGCGCGGGCCGTCGGTACGCAGCAGCCCCTGAAGACGCATTCCCGCTTCGACGTCCAGCGGCATGCCGTGGCTTGGATCCTCGGCCCGTTCGACCGGATCCCAAAGATGGTGGGCGACGAATTTCAACAGCAGGCTTTCGGGCGCCGGCCAGGGCAGGGGGGTGCCTGTCGACAGTTCGCACCAGGCCTCGAGATAGCCGAGATCGGAGGCGAGCGCCCTAAGCGCGTAGGCGCCCATGCCTTCCCTGGCCAGATGTTTGAGGGTGGCGACATCCTCGTCTGTCAGCAATGTTGCGAGCTGATCCCGACGGGCAAATGGAAGGATGGCATCGAGCGCATCCAATTCTTCGGCGCGTTGCAGCACCGGATCGGCAGCGGAGGGGAGGGGGATTGCTTTGCGTGTCATTGGGCTGCTGATGCAGGATGACGCATTATATCTGTCCGTCCGAAATCATTTCCCTTGAAGAGGAGAGGGACCTTGGCGACGCTTGCAACCGCATAGGAAAAGCAATCCCCCATGTTCAACCCCGCCGGATGGCGGCCTTTGCCATACCTGTCGAGCGCCTGCTCGGCTGCACGGTAATGTTTTGCATCAAAGGCGACGGCGGTGATGTTTGGCACCTCCGAAAAACGGGCGACGATATCACCGGGGTTGGAAAATCGCTTGGCGGTCAGCACCGTCCGGGTTTCAAACAAAGTTGGCCAGCCAATGGCGATCACCGGTTCCTGCCGCAACACTATCTTGAATGTTTCAGCTTCCGGCTCATCGAGCATGATCGCAACAAGAACCGAGGTATCGAGAGCGATCATTTCGGCAAGCCATTCTCGTCATAGAGATGGTCGTGAGCCGAAGTGGTGCCGGGTGGCACGGTGCGCCGCCCTTCGGCGGCGAGCTCCCAGATGGCATCAAGCGGATGCGCCTTGTTCTGCTGCCGCAGTTCGACATCGTAGCGCTCAAGTGCCTTTTCAACGAGTTTGTTGACCGGCATGCCGGTGCGGCGGGCGAGCGCATGCGCTAGTTCTTTTGCCTTGGCGCTGCGGACAGAGAGTTGTGGTTCGGACATTGGTTTTCCTTGATCGAATTTTCGCCAAATATAGCGATTTTGAGCGAAGACGGCAATAAAGCGCCATTAGATGGCTCACTATCGATACCGCGTATCAACGTTTGGCGGAGCAGATATTGGCCACCCAGGATTGGAAGACGATTTCCGATGCGAAGGGGCGCCTGCGCAACAGACAGCTTGGCCGCCTCATGAACCAGGCGCTCAAGCGCAAACACCACCGAAGCGACACCCATCGCCCGGTCCCACCGACAAATGGCTTGAACTCTGGACAATGAGTACAATCAGCCGCAGCACTTGCTTTCTACGGCTGGGCCACAGCAAGCGGCCGCCGCCTTGCGGTTTTCTTCTGCCAGCCAGCGATTACGCGGCTTGCAGCTCGCGGCCCGCGGCGTCAGCTCAACATGGACCTGGCCCGCACGAAGGCTGGGATAGGCTGCCTGATAGAGCTGCATCGGCTGTACGCCGTCGCTCACCTCAAAGGTCAGCTTTGCCGACCCGTCCAGTTTCACGTGCTCCGAGACTTTGCGGATGATCGCCGCGAATTTGCCGGCCGGCATATGGGTGCGGTCGCCTTCCTCGATGTCCCACAGCTGCACGAAGATCTCCGTCCAGCTTTCCGGGTTGGCGCTGCAGTCGAGCGCATCAAACTTTCCGGCTTTGACCTCAGTGACATGATAGCCAGCCTTCACCAACTTGCCATCATAGTGGAAGACGAGGGGAATATTCTTGGCGTGCGCCAGCGTTTCGAGAAGCAGGCCGAGGCTGATGTCGGCGTTTTGAATTTTCGAGTTGTCGATCGCGTTCATTTGCGGTAATCCTCGTTTCAATGATTCAAGGATTATTGAAATATGGATCAACGGCAAGTCCTCGCTGTCTTTTCCGCTCTCTCGCAGGAAACCCGGCTGCAGATCGTCCGCCTGCTCGTCGTCACCGGTCCGGACGGCATGGCGGCCGGAGCTCTGGCCGAGAGGCTTGAGGTTTCGCCCTCGAACATCTCCTTCCATCTGAAGGAGCTTGAGCATTCCGGACTTGTCGATGCTGAGCGCCAGTCTCGCTCGATCATCTACACCGCGAACTACGAAGCGCTTGGTGGGTTTATCCGCTTCCTGATGGAAGACTGCTGCTCCGGGCACCCGGAGATTTGCGCGCCGGCCGTGGAGGTTGCGGCCTGCTGCGCCCCTAAAATGGAGGAGAAACGGCAATGACCACGGACCGCGTCTACAACGTCCTCTTTCTTTGCACGGGCAATTCTGCCCGCTCGATCCTGGCGGAATCCATCCTGAATGCCGAGGGAAAGGGTCGCTTCAATGCATATTCGGCCGGCAGCCAGCCGAAGGGTGAAGTCAATCCCTTCGCGCTGAAGGAGCTCGAAACTCTGGGTTACCCGTCAAACGGCTTTCGTTCGAAAAGCTGGGACGAGTTTGCCGAACCAGGCGCTCCGCACATGGACTTCATCTTCACGGTTTGCGACAGCGCCGCCGGCGAGGCCTGCCCGGTCTGGATCGGCCATCCGATGAGCGCCCATTGGGGCATCGAGGATCCCTCAGCCGTCGAAGGCGGTGACATCGAGAAAAGCCGCGCTTTTGCGCAGGCCGCCCGCTTCCTCAAGAACAGGATCATGTCCTTCATCAGCCTGCCGCTCGCCTCGATCGACAAGCTTGCGCTTGAAACGCACCTGCGCCAGATCGGCGCCATGGAAGGTGCCAGCATCAAACAGCCGAAGGCGAACTGATGGGTGGGTTCGATCTGCCGCGGCGGTTGGTTGCCGAAGGGCTTGGGACCGCGATGCTGGTCGCGACCGTCGTCGGATCGGGCATCATGGCAACATCGCTGACGCAGGACGTTGGCTTGGCATTGCTCGGCAATACACTGGCAACCGGCGCGATCCTGGTGGTCCTGATCACCGTCCTCGGACCGATCTCGGGAGCCCACTTCAATCCGGCGGTCTCGCTGATCTTTGCAATCTCTAGCACACTGGCACGCGGCGATCTTGCTGGATATGTAATGGCGCAGGTCGTGGGCGGCGTGGTTGGCACGATCGCGGCTCACCTGATGTTCGGCCTGCCGGTTATCGAACTGTCGGCCAAGGTTCGCACCGGTAGCGCGCAATGGTTCTCCGAAGGTGTCGCGACGTTCGGGCTGGTGGCGGTGATCCTCGCCGGCATCAAATTCGAGCAGAAGGCAGTGCCGTGGCTGGTCGGGCTCTACATCACCGCCGCCTACTGGTTCACCGCCTCGACGTCATTCGCCAATCCGGCTGTTGCCTTGGCCCGATCGCTGACAAACACCTTCTCAGGCATTCGGCCGATCGATCTGCCGGGCTTCTGGGTGGCGGAGGTTGCCGGAGCGGTTGTTGCACTCATGCTGTTCACCTGGCTCCTGCAGCCGTCCACTTCATCGACAATCTCATCGGAGCCGAAGCTATGAACGTTACCATCTACCACAATCCGGATTGCGGCACGTCACGCAACACATTGGCGATGATCCGTAATGCCGGAATTCAGTCTTGAGGTTAGATGCAAAACGACAATTGCATCGGCGCTCATGATGCTTGCCACTATCTCTCAAGCCAGTTTTCGAGTTTCAGGGCATGAATGCGTTGGAACTCACGAGTGTTGTCCGTAACAAGCGTCAGATCCAGTGCACTGGCATGCGCGGCGATCAACAGATCGTTGTGGCCGATGCTCTGACCGGTAGCCTCCAATTCTGCACGAATGCTGCCGTATTTGATGTCTGCCGGCATGTCTAGCGGGAGAACGGGAATCGTTTCGAGCACGCTTTCGACTTTGGCCGATAGTTTTGCCGATCCTTTCTTTGCGCAGCCATACCGCAGTTCAGCCGCGACAACTATGCTCGTGCAAATCTCTTTGGGATCGATCTCTTCGATGCGACGCGCTGCCGGTCCGAACGGGTTGCGTATGAGGTCGCTGATGATGTTCGTATCGAGCAAATATCCGCTCAAAAGATGTTCTCCGGCTTGACGGGCATATCCTCAATATCCGGGAACTGGTCCTCAGGTCCGAGGGCATCTTCGTTCTTCCATTCGGCAATGAGCTCAATGATATTCGCGGGCCGGGCTACAGGCTCGATGATGAGCTTGTTTCCCTCACGGTGAATCATCACGCGATCCCCCGGCAGCTCAAATTCCGCAGGGATGCGTACCGCCTGGCTGCGATTATTGCGGAAAAGTTTTACTTCCTTCGGTCGAGATGAGGGCAATGAGATAGGCATCAAGGTGACCTCCTTTGTATATGCCATAATGTATATGCCATGGCGCATCGATTCAACTGCGATTTCGGGCGGATTGCTGAATTCGCATTCGTCCCTTTGAAAAGGTGAGGGCGGCAGATTTCCAAATCCAGAAGATACGCATAAACGATCGTTTGTGAGTGTCTCTAGCGCGGTCTCTCGGGCATTTAAATCGGTCGAATCCCTGGCAATGGGACTCTTTTTATCGGAAAAATTCGTTGTCAAAGAAGCCTTGTTCAATTCGATATGAGGGGCTTATCGGAACCTCAGCCAGATCAAGCTCTTCCCAAATCTTCAACCTGCACGCCGAGTGCCTTTGCCAGGGCGTTCCTGCCGCTATCAGGCAGTCTTGTAAGGCTGCTGGTGATCCCTTCCTGCCATGAAGGTCCTCTTTCCCATGCCTCTTCATAGGCATCGGCCAGCACGTCACCTTGGCGCGTCTCTACAAGGGCTTCAAAGAGCAACGCGGCCTGCGATCGATCTTTGTCCGCCTTGGCACGCCCAAGTGCATCTGTAAGCCGTCTCGAGGCCACGATAAGCTTATGGACGGCATACCGCTCGGGCGCTGGTACGAGGACGTTCACGCCATCACGATGAAGAAGCACCGTGCGGACAGGTTCGTAGATCAGGTAATCGAGAAACCGCAGGTTTTCTGCCGACGCGCCACCGAGGGCGGGCATGGGTGACGGTTTGCCTGTATGTTCGTCCGATCCCCGGTTTCCCGTCAGGAACTCCACCCGGTAGCCTTTGCCGTTCACGAACGCGACGACCTTCGCCTGGTCCGATCGATGCGGGACTGCTCGGAAGCCGGGATCGATCGACTGGAGGATTTTGAGCACGGGTGGCAAGCTGTCGCCGACCTCGGCCGAGATCGCAAAATCCTGCGCGAAATCGGCATCGCCTGTCTGCATTGCCGACGACGGCAGCCGAACGCCGAGAAGGCCCGCATAGGTGCCGAATGCCACTGATCCGATCAAGACAGCCCGCAGTCGGAACAATCCCGCGTCCGCAAGAGCCTTCGTGATGTCGCCCGCGAACGGATCTGGACCGGGGAGGCCGGCACGACGCAACGAGCTAACCATGCGTCGGCGCTCCTTGATGTTGTCCTTGATCTCCTTATGGGCGTTCACCCGCGCCGTGATCTCTTCGTCGCTGTGTGGACCGACATAGCTTCGCTTGTCGCCATTTGGAGTAGGGAGATCGAAATACCAGTAGTCGCGGCCCTTGACAGGAACTGTGACGAAACGGCCCTCCAGAGGAAAGTCCGCGTGGAACTGTGCGTCGAGCGACCGCTGCGCTAGCTCGGCAAACATCGTGCGATAGACCAGGTCGATCTCTTTCATTGTTGCGTCGCGTCTTTCCTGAGCGCTGCGGGCGCTAGCTCGGCCGTCGCCCTCTTTGGGGACGGTCCTTTCCTAAGAAGGTGCGTCCGGTCACCGGAGACACCACTAGTTATAATTTTTCTGCAAAAACATTATAACTCTCTTGCGACGTGTCAATGACTGAGCCGGTTATAATGTTTTCGCGAAAACATTATAACTGCGTCGGAACCCCTGCGCTCGCAAGGGCCGCCGGTCGAAAGAGAATGGATCCGCTTTCCAATATCGGACAGATCGCGCCCTTTATCGTGATACCAACTTGTTCAGCCCACGGGCGGATGTCTACCCTCGTCAAGTCACGAGCCGCGCGGCCCGGCCATTCTTTCGCTCGGCGTTGTTGTAATAGCTCGCCGCCTGCGTTACCGACTTGTGCAGGGATTGCTGCATGGCCTCCTGCAGGGATACGCCGCGGTTGGCCGCTTCGGTCAGATAGCCCGATCTTAGCCCGTGCGCCGAAAACGCCTCCGGATCCAGACCTGCCTGCCTGCATCGGCTTTTCAGGATCAGATTGACCGACTGCGGCGTCAGCGCTCGCCGGTCGACATTGCCCCACTGGTCGATGCGCCGAAAGACCGGGCCGCTCTCGATCCTGGCGACCTCAATCCAATGCTTCAGCGCCTCGACCGGCCGACCGATCAAAATAACATGGGCCATGTCGTCGGCGCTTGTTGTCTTGGTGCGGCCGAGGTTGATGGTGAGGCAGGGAAGAAGAGGGGAGGCGGGATTTTTCGGATCGGCATGCACCGGCTCTTCGTCGACCAAATCCTCTATGCGCAGGTTGGCGACTTCGGAGCGCCGGCGGCCACCGGAGGCGAAGGCGGTCAGCAGCAAGGCGCGGTCGCGCAGATCGACGAGGCGCTCGCCGTTACAGGTGGCCAGCAGCTTTGTCAGGATATTACCAGTCACCGCCATTTTGCTTTTACGCTGTCGTGGCCGGCCGCTCGATTTTACTGCGAGCCGCAAGGCCGTCTTCAGCGAAGGCGCGGAGAACGCCCCCGTCAGGCCGCGCCAACGCGTCAGGATCGACCAAGAGGTCAGGCGACGCCGCACGGTATCGGGCGCATGCGGACCGTCGACGCGCAGCAGCCCTTGGGCGCGCAAGCCCGCCTCGACCTCCACCGGCATGCCGTGGCTCGGATCCGCGGCGCGTTCGACGGGATCCCAGAGATGATGCGCGACGAATTTCAAAAGCAGGCTTTCGGGTGCTGGCCAGGGGAGCGGAGCACCGGTCGAAAGCTCGCACCAGGCCTCGAGGTAGCCGAGATCGGAGGCGAGTGCCCTGAGCGTGTTGGCGCCCATCCCTTCCTTGGCCAAGTGCTTCAGGGTGGCGACGTCTTCGTCGGTCAGAAGTTCAGCGAGTTGGTCGCGCCGGTCGAAGGGCAGGATCGCATCGAGCGCATCGAGTTCTTCGGCACGCTTTAGAATTTCATGGCGTGAAAGCGGCAGCTCAGTGTTCATGTTCGAGTGGCCCAACGACGGTGACACCTTCACCGCGGGCGGCGGCGGCCATCTTTCGGTCGCCGGTTGCCAGAGGTAATCCCTGGGTTCTGGCAAGCGCGACATAACTCGCGTCGTATGCGGTCAGTGCGTAACGCGCCGCCAGTTCCAGCACCAGGCCATCTCCGCCGGAGCCAGCGTCCTCGAGCGGCAGCCCTCGCAGCTGTGTCATCAGCAGCAGTGGTTCGCCCTGCTTCAACCGGCCGCGTCGCTCGGCCACCAGAAACAGATTGCGGGTCTCAAACCAGAACAGTGCCGGCACAAGACCGACCGTCGAGCGGATCTCCGACATCAGCCGATCGGCGGCGTCGTGTTGTTCGTCGGGCAGAAACCAGGCGGCGGCGACAGAGGCATCGAGAACGAAGGCCATCAGTATCGCCGGCCTTCATCGCGCCATTCGCGGATTTCGTCCTGCGTGGTGACGGCGCGGCCGGCGCGCTGGGCCTTGATCTCGGAGATCAAGGCATCGACGTCGTTGTCGCGGCGGATGCGGGAGAGGCGGGCGACAGGTGTATTTCCGCGCGAAATAATCACCTCTTCACCGGCTTCGACTTTCGCCAGCAGCTCGGACAGATGGGTTTTGGCCTCGGCGACCTTTACGGTAACGGTCATGACGGGTGCTCCAGGTTTGTCTCTCTCGTCGAGCAGAGGGTGGATGGCATCGTTTTTCGACATTCTGCGCGACTATAGGGCGCTTTCCTCAAGTTGGTCAAGGCCTAACCATATCACTATCGATACCTGCAACTTATCGGTGGTCACCCGAGCAGCAACTCGAACTCCGCCTCCGTCATGGAGAGGGTGGGTTGGCCGTCATGGTCGAACAAACTGGCAGCCAGTGCCCGCTTTTTGTCTTTCAGAACATCCATCTTTTCCTCGATCGTGTCGGTGACAATCAGCCGGTAGACAAACACCGGCTTATCCTGGCCGATCCGGTGGGCGCGGTCGACGGCTTGCTCTTCCACAGCGGGGTTCCACCAGGGATCATAAAGAATGACAGTATCTGCTGCCGTAAGGTTCAACCCGACGCCGCCGGCCTTGAGACTGATGAGGAAGACCGGCAGATCGCCCTGCTGAAACGACCTCACCTCGATTGCCCGGTCGACGGTATCACCGGTCAGCAAAGCATATGGGATGCCTGTGTCGTGGAGCCGAGACCGGATCAGCTCGATCATGGAGGTGAATTGCGAAAACACGATCACCTTGCGACCCTCATCGACAAGACTGCCAAGCAGCTCCATCAGCCGATCGAGCTTGGCGGAGCCGGGAGGCGCCGAGGCATTCTTTTTCGTTCCCGTCAGTTTCAGCAAGCGTGGATCGCAGCACGCTTGGCGTAGTTTCAAAAGAGCGTCTAAAATGATGATGTGGCTGCGAGCGAGCCCTTTCTCGGCAATGGCAGCTTGTACTTTTGTATGCATGGCCAGACGAATGGATTCGTAGATTGTCCGCTGACCGGCCGAAAGCTCAATTTTCTCTGTGATCACGGTTTTTGGCGGCAAATCGGTAGCGACCTCATCCTTGGTCCGGCGTAGCAAGAACGGCTTGATGCGCCCCGCCAGAAGCCGCGCGCGCGTTGTGTCGCCCTTTTTCTCGATCGGTGTCCGCCAGTTTCGGGTAAAGCTCTTCAAATCCCCCAAAAACCCTGGCGCGATAAAATGAAACAACGACCATACCTCGCCCAGGTGATTTTCCAGCGGCGTTCCGGTCAGGCAGAAGCGATGCGATGATTTGAGCCCGTGCACCAGTTTCGTCGTCGCAGCGTTGGCGTTCTTGATGACCTGCGCCTCATCGAGGAAGATCATGTGCCAGTTGCGGTCCGCCAAGATAACCTGATCGCGTGCCAGCAAAGGATAGGTGGTCAGCACCAGATCGACGTTATCGAGGTTTTGGAAATGCTGCTTGCGGTCGGACCCATGCAGAACGAGGACGGAGAGATCAGGTGCAAACCTTTCTGCTTCCGTCGCCCAGTTGGCCACGAGGCTAGTTGGGGCGATGACGAGAACGGGACGTGATAGTCTCCCGGCCGCTTTCTCGATGGCGATCAAGCCGAGCGCTTGCACCGTTTTGCCAAGACCCATGTCGTCGGCCAGGATGCCACCGAGCCCGGCCTCATTGAGAAACGCCAGCCATGCCAAACCCCTCGCCTGATAGGGTCGCAATGTCGCGCCAAACCAGGGAGGCAAGTCGACATCGGGAATGCTGCCATGATTGCGCAGCTTCTGCCCCAATGCGCGCACCCCATCGCCACCCTGCCAAGCGACGCCGGCGCCTGCCGCGGCTTCCAGATCGGCGAGGCTTGCGGCATCGAGTGATGACAGCCGAAGTCGTCCATCTGCTCCGAGCCCACCGGTCAGACTGAAGAGATCGAACAGCGTCCTGATAACGGGCAGAATGCCTCCGAGCGGAACAGCCAGCACCTGGCCGTCTTGCAATGGCAGGAATAGCGGCTCATCCTCCTCCAGCAGATCCAACGTCTCAGGATCAATCATCGACAGCAGTCGTGTCAGTGGACCAACCAGGTCCAGCCGTTCACCAGCGACCATCACGCCGAGGTCGAGCTCAAACCAGTCGACCCCGGATCCTGGGCTGAGGCGGGCTTCGAAGGCACCATCTCCGCGTAGCAGCCGGTGCGGAAAATCCGCTGCAATCTCGAGTTGCCAACCCTGTCGCTCCAAGGCGGGGATCTCGTCATAAAGTGCGTCGTACCAACCGCCTTCGCCCTCAGTTGGAAGAAAATCCCGAACGTTGGCGGCAGGAATACCACCCCGTACTTTTTGCGCGGCCAAGAAATTGGCCAAGCGCAATTGGTTCAGCGCCGCTTTTTCTGCCCTGGTGCTGCGATGGACTTCGACGGGCGAAACGCCATCCATAAGCAAGACAATGGCTTCCGTCGCGCTTGCCGCTACCTCCCAGCTGCCATAGCGAAACGCGACGCGGGCGATGCCGACGGCTTCGGTTTGACCATAGGGATAAATACCAGGACGGTAGGGGAGGGGCATCTGGACAGTCATCAACCGCAGCACAGGTTGGAACGGCCCCTTGACGATCTGGGCCTCTGTCAGCTGCGGCGGTGCTGCCTTTGCCAATCTCGCCCCGGATGCGCGTAAGTGCGAAGCGACAAGAGGAAGCTGGGCTGCCGAAATATCCGGACCATCCAGCATCTCGTATACCACCATGGGCGCAAGATCTGTCTCAATGCGGCCAACGACACCGGCTGTTGCGTCGACATAGACGGGCGGCATGGCATTGAGAAGCAGAAGATTTTCCGCCCGGGACGGATCCTCAAGCTGCAAAGCGGCACGCAGCGATCCGCCCTGTCCTGAGACCCAGTGAACGTGGCCGGCGATCGCCTCTCCCCATGACAGCTCGACGCCGTCGATCGTCAACCAGCGGGCACGGCCAGTGGCGAGGATCTGCTCGAGAACCTCCGCACCGCGCTCTGTCGCCAGCGCGTAGTCATTGCCATACATCGCCGAGCGCGGGATAGAGGTGAGCACCAGTAAGATCTTCCGGTCGGTGTCCCGCAGGAATTTCGCTTCGGAACGGCTGTGCCAATTGTCTAGGCTATAAGCGCTCGACGTTGCCGACATCGTTCCATCTCTCAGCACCCGCCCCGATCGGATCTCCAATCGTAGCCGAAGCATCGATGCTCGGGCCCGCTCCGGCGAAAGAACGTAGATCAATCGTTGTGGAAGATTTTCAGCGCCGTGCTGGCTCCGGGCATCGGCCTGCCGCAAGCGGTTGAGCCAATCGGCGACGGGACTGGACAGTGACAGCGGAGCATGGACCGGGGTGCCCGGTGCAGCCGCAGTGCGGGATGAAGCCGAGATACCCGATGCCGTAGCTGGCCTGGTTGCCATCTGTGTCGGGAACCGTACCTGCCTTGGAACCGATACCAGTCCATGCACCAGGCTTGCCGCGACATGTTTGCAATTGAAGGCTACGGGACAGGAGCAATCCCCTTCGATATCCACCCGGCCTTTGCGGTTTGTGTCGATGGAAATGCTCAGACGATACGGTTTGCGGTCGGATCCATGCACTTGCGCCATAATCCCGTCATCCCCGTCCCACTGAAATGCAATGACGCGCCCTTGGCGTTGATAGGCTTTACCTGCCGAAAATGCGTTGGCACCAACGGCACGAACAATGTCGTTCTCAGAATAATTCATATTGCCGTTGTCACTTGAACTGCGGGTATTGAGTTATGATGCAATATTGACCGTGAATTGGGAACTGGTTTTGTTTCGTGAAGGTCGGGCGGCTAGAGCCCTGGGGCCTTGGTCAGATTAATTCGGAAGCGATCACGCCGGCGCTGGTCCCGCGCGTCATCTCAGCCGAAGCATGGCCAAGCTGCTTTTGCACGTATCGCTCATCGACTTCGGCCGAGGAGGCGAGACAGGCGCGCAACGAATGCCCGGAAAACTTGAAGGCGCGCTCGATTTCGGCAAGATTGCCCCTAATGTCTGCGGCCACTGCGGTGCGCTTGACGAGGCGGGCGACTTCCTTGTCGTTCAATCGCTCCGAACCAACCAACTTGCCTTGACCGGTGACCCTTCGAAAAAGCGGACCGTGGGCAAGTTTTGCGAACTGCGTCCAGGTCTCGGTGGCAACGACCGGGCAGGTGGCATCGGAGGAGCCGCGGCCGATTTCGACCTCGCGCCATCCGGTTTTGCCGCGCAAGGTGACGAGCATGCCCTTGTTCAGAATCTCAATCCAGCCGCGTCCGTCTTCGGTCTGATCGGCCTTGAGGTCGAGGCCGACGATTTCCGAGCGCCGCAGACCGCCGGCGTAGGCGACGATATCGTCGGCCAGAACCGCTTCCTTCTGCAGCGGCGGTTTTCCATGGCTGTTGCGAACGCCGGCCATGACCGTCGCGATATGCCGGTCCTTGCGATCGAGTTGAAGACCGCGATGGGTATAGTTCCAGGACACAGACGAAAGTCTCCGTTCGATCGTCGAAACCGAATTGGCTTTTGTGCCACGCTCTGCAGCGCCGGACGCTCAGGCGGTGATGTAGAGGCCGATCGTCTGCGGATCCGGGGGGAGGGGAAGGAGGTTAGAGCGTCGGCACCACGCGGCAAAGTGTTTCCAGTCGGACGCATAGGCCTTGCGGGTGTTGGCGGAACTCGCCGCCTCGACCTAGCCCCGGGTACGATCGGCGAGGTGCTCGAGATGCGTGGCCGGGGCGCCGGTCGCCCTCGCGATAGAAAGGGGAGCACCGCCTGGATTGCTGCCGTCCGCCGCTTCGCCAGGAGGTGCAATTTCGTTGTCTGCCGGTCGCGCGTCCGAGGCATCGCTCATATCTCGGTCTCCCACGGATTGATCACGAATGCGTCCGTATCCTCGAAATCCCTGACGTTGCGCGTTACCAGGATTAGATCGTGGACGATCGCCGTCGCGGCAATCAGACCATCGATATCGCCGCGGGGGCGGATGGCAGCAATGCGACCCCACTCGACGGCGATCTGGTCGGTCACCGGTAGGATGCGGTCGCCATGATCGTGACGCAGCTTGCGCAGCCATTCGCTGAGGTGAGCGGCGGGCTTCGGATCGGATTTGTGCTTCAGCGCGATGCCGCGCATGATCTCGCCGAGCGTCAGCGCGCTCAGATGGACACTGAGCGGGTCGACCGAGCGTAGCCAGGACACCGCCTGCGGCGTGCCGCGTCGAGCCTCCGAAATAACATTGGTGTCGACCAGATACATCACAACGCCACGTCGCGGCTGGGGGTATTGGTGCGGGTTTCGACCGCGTCGGCGAGTTCATCATCCCAGACCGGACCACCGAGCAGATCGTCGACGAGTGTTGGCCTTCCGGCGCGCAGGGCGTCGTAGTCGCGGGCGGAGAGCACGATCGCTGTGCGCTCGCCGCGCAGGGTGACAATCTGTGGTCCCTCATGCCGCGCCTTTTGCACCACTTTCGAAAATTGGTTCTTGGCGTCCTGTAGCTGCCATTCCATCGATTTGCTCCAACCTAGCTAGACTGTCTAGCTAATCTATGGCATGTTTGGCCACTGGATGGAAGGGGCCGAGCGCCAAAGCGATCCGGTTTTCCGGCGAAGCCGGTTGATTCGGAAATGATGATACGACGTTGCAGCGTAAATCGCTCGACGATCTGGTGCGCACCGAACCCGCCTGGGCCGGCTGCTGGCGCTAAGATGCGCGCAAGCCGCTGTGTAGCTGGTCGGCCGCAATGAGGGCGAAAAAGCCTTGCGCGATGCGGTGCTGCTGGCCGCGCCCGGCGACGATCCCGGTCCGGCCGGGGCGATGGTTTTGGCTCTTCAATAAGCTTGCGGCGAAGAAGCGACCGATCGGCAGCAAGGTTTTGCTGGAGCTGGCGGAACTGATTGGCTTGCGCCGCGACGGCCTGGACGAACTCGCCGATCTGTTCGACGCCGCACTGCAGTCGGGCCGGGCCATCCAGACGATCTCCTTCAGTCTATGCGCACCGACTTTGCACGTGCTCGCTCAAACGCAAGGATTTGCACCTGCCGGCCTCGGTGGCAAAGAAGGGAAATAAGTCCCGATGAGGCGAGTTGTGTCTCTGAAACGAACCACTCTGAAGTGCAACATAAAATTAGTACTATAATTCTATCCTGGCCCACTCTGGGAGGAGTTCGTCGTGATGGATGCACAGACATGGGTCACCAGGCAGCAGGATGGCCTTCTCGATATCGCGTTGGATAACATGCCGCATGGGCTTTGCATGTTTTCCGCCGATAAAAAGCTGATTTTATGCAATTTTTCTTATGCACACATGTACAACCTGCGCGAAGATCTCACCGTCGCCGGTACGCCGCTGCAGGCCATACTCGACTATCGCGCCAATCTCGGCAACGGGCCGCTTCATACGGCCACGTATTTCGACGTGGTGGGATTGGCAGCCCAGAAGGGCGGAAGGGCCAGCCAGGACGTTACGCTTCAGGACGGGCGGGTGGTGCGCATCACCCATAGCTCCATGGACGATGGCCGCTACGTTGCGACCCACGAAGACATCACGGAGAGCGTCCGAAACGCTGAAGCTCTCGTCAAGCACAAGGAAACGTTGGAAGCGACGGTAGCCCTGAGAACGAAAGAAGTTGAGGAACAGGCTTGTGAGCTGGAACGACTTCTGCTGCAGGAACGCAACATCAATGAATTGCAGCGTCAATTCGTGGCGCTGGCGTCGCACGAGTTTCGCACGCCGCTGGCCATCATCGACGGAGCGGCTCAACGCCTGCTGCGCGTAAAAGGCGAGATTTCCCTTCAGTTTGTTCGAGATAAGGCGGAACAGATACGGTCCTCCGTCATGAGAATCGTCGATTTGATGGAAAGCATTCTTGCGGCAAGTCGAATGGAGAACGGCACCATTCAAATCCGACATGAGCAATTTCCGCTGAGGGCGATGATCGAGTCCTGTTGTCATCGTCAGTCGACAATTACCAAATCACACCGCATCCTCAGCAATATTGATTCCCTGCCGGAGTGTATCGAGGCCGACAAATTTGCTCTTGAGCAGGTGTTCTCGAATCTTCTATCCAATGCCGCCAAATATGCTCCCGATCAGCCCGACATCTACGTTTCTGGGTGGCAAGAAGGTGATGCGGTTAAAATTGTCGTGCGAGACAACGGCGTCGGTATCGATGCCGAGGATGTGCCGAAGATCTTTCAGCGCTATTTTCGCGCACGGACGTCCACCGGAATTCCTGGCACAGGCCTTGGCCTCTATCTGGTAAAGCAGATTGTAGACCTGCACGGTGGGTCGATCGAGATCGATAGCAAAAAGGATAGAGGCACTTCACTGATCGTCACGCTCCCGATTTCGAAAAAAGCCACTTCATCCTCCACAGACCGCACCAGCGCTGCGTGACCATCACAAGGGTAAGCGAATGACTACTGTTTTATGTATTGATGACGAGGCAGAAATCAGGGGCCTGATCGTTGAAGAGTTGACCGAGGCGGGCTTTACCACACTGGAAGCCTCGAATGGCCGAGAGGGTTTGGAAGTCCTGATATCGAAATGGCCGGATATCGTCATTTGTGACATCACGATGCCGGAAATGGACGGCCATCAGTTGCTGGCGGAAGTCCAGATCAACTATCCTGAACTTGCCAATGTCCCATTCATATTCTTAACGGCGATGACCGATAAGCAGAATGTGGTCATGGGTCTGCGAGCAGGTGCCGCCGATTATCTGACCAAGCCCATTGATTTTGAAATTCTGCTGGCGAAAATCGAAGGCTGCGTAGCGCGCATTCAAAACGACATTCGGAACGATCGGGCGTTCTGATCAACTGGGGCGCAGACGAAGCTTCTCTGCCCCAACTGCTCCAATTGCCGATGAAGCGTAAGCCCGCATGGGCCGGCCTCTTGCACAAACTCGACCCTCTGGAAGCGCGCGAGAAGCCTCTGCACGAGGCGCTTTACCGCATCGATCGTGTTCGGAATTATTCCCACTGAACGCACCTTTTTGCGCGTACGTTCGCGTCAGGCATCCTTGACAGATGAAATGATAGGAAACGATGACTGTCAAAATTCTTGCAGGGTCCTTAATGCTCACTTTGTCCACAATCGCCACGGCTCACGCCGCAGCACCTGTCTGGATCGATTAATTCGGTGCATGGGGCGCATTTTCATATAAGTGCGACGGCGGTGTGAGTTGCTACATCGTGTCGACACCGATCGCTCAGACGCCCTCCAAAGTGGATCATGGCGACAATTTCTTCATCGTCGCGCATCCATCGGGGTAGGGCCACGTCCCGGAGGCGATGGCGGGCTACGATCTCTGCCAGGGTGCGCCAATGACGGCAGTGATTGGAGGTAAAACTTTTGCGATGTTCTCCAAGGATCGGCATGGCTGGGTTCAGAATGAAGCTGACCAACCGTCCGTGATCGCGGCTCTAAAGTCGGGTGACAAATTGGAGCTGCACGCCACCTCCAAGCGAGGAACGGCGACTAGCTATACCTATTTTCTCTCTCGGGTTTCGGCTGCCTTGGAGCGAATAGAGAAGTGTAAATAGGTTTTTACGCTTTTTCCTTTTGCCCGCCGCATCTGTCGGCGGGCAATTCGCCGAGTGTAGCTATTTCTGTCTCGTTAGGCCACTGTCACAACCGAAGGCGCGGTTTGTTGTGAACGTCATTTCTGACAGTCGGCGGTCCGAGGAATTAGTCTACAGCCTCTTTCGTCAGAGGGATTGTAACCAGTCGTACAGTCAGTAACCCAATCCGCCGCGAGCATTGGTTATGGCATCACGGCATAAACCGGAATGCACGGAAGGATCAGTAGCGGTCTGAAATTTGCGCGTATGCTGCCCTGGGAGGACCCCAATGCTCGAAGGGCTCATCCGCGATCCTCGCGTTGATGGAGACCTTTTTCGACATTACGTCGGCCCCGGATCGCTGCAGCGATGAAGACGCGCGACAGGCCGTGATAAAGCGGCTCGCGCGAGAGCAGCCGCGAGGTCACATAGCCGATCATCGACACCGCCATGATAGGGATGACGGCTTGGTGGTCGCCGGTCATTTCCAGAATGATGACGAAGGCGGTCATGGGTGCCTGGACCACGCCGGCGAAATAGCCCGCCATGCCGAGGATTGCGGCAAGCGCCACACTCCCGCCAACTAGCGTGCCGATCGTGCTGCCTAAGCCGGCGCCGACGGCAAGCGACGGTGCGAAAATGCCGCCGGGAATACCAGAGATCATCGACAGGAAACCTGCCAACAGCTTCTCGAAAAAGAAGAGCAGTGGCAGAGGCTGTCCTTCCACCGCGCTGCGGGCCTGCTGATAGCCGGTGCCAAATGTCTGACCTCCAGACACTACCCCGATGGCGGCAACGGCAAGGCCACAGAGGCCGGCAAGGATCAGCATGCGCTTCAGCGGCTCGGGATGCGCCCAACGGCGGATGCGGATGCCCGCGTAGAGAGCAAGTCCGCTGAAGGTGGCGCCGAGCGCCCCACCGCCAACTCCGCAGATCAGCATGACAATCCAATCGCGAAGTATGGTCGGCGCGGCACTTGCGGTGCCAAAATAGTTGTAGCTGCCGGAAAGGCCGAGTGCGGCAAGACCGGATAGGATCACAGCCATCAGGACGAGGCCATTGGCACGGGCTTCATAGGTGCGGCTCATCTCCTCGATGGCAAAGACGATCCCGGCAAGCGGTGTATTGAAGGCGGCGGCAATGCCAGCCGCCGATCCGGCAAGGATCAGCCCCTTTGCCTGCGCCATGCCGCCAAAGCGGGCGACGGCGAGCATGAAAGAGGCGCCAACCTGCACCGTCGGGCCTTCGCGACCGATCGAAGCGCCGGTGAGAAGCCCCAATATGGTCAGCACGATCTTGCCGAAAGCGAGCCGCAGCGACAGCAGTTTCGTGCGGTCCTCTTCGTGATGCAGGTGCCGTGCGGCGATGGCCTGCGGAATGCCGCTCCCTTGCGAATTGGGAAAGAGGGTCGCTGCGAGATAGGCTGACAGCACGAAGCCGAGCGGTGTAAGCAGAAGCGGCAGCAACCACGTCCATTCGCTCGATTGGGCCAGGCCGGCAAAGATGCGCTGCGCCAGATCGGCAAGCTTGGCGAAGCCAACGCTGATCACGCCGATTGCCAGAGCCCCTGTCCAGAATACCAGGCGCGGCCGCCAGAGATTGAAAGAACCCCATAGGACGCGGGAACGGCGGAATAATTTCGGTTTACGGAAGCGCGATGACATCAGTTGCCCAAACGAGGTGGAGAGAGCTGCTAAACGCTATATGTCATGCAGTGATATAAAAAACGAGGTTTGATTAAAGTGCCGAAGGCGGATCGGCGTAAGGTGGCGACAGTTTGAGAGCATCTTCTCATCGAATGGTCTGCCTTGTTTGCGCAGAGCCTCCCTCATTCGTCCGAGATAGCGGCTATTGAAGAGAACGATGGCAGCCGTGACGAGATTGAGGGCTGCAGCCCGGCTCGTCTGATTTTCATGGCTACGACCCCGAAAGCAGCGCATCTAGGCGCTTGTTGAGATCGTCTTCGGTCATGGGTGTCCTATAGATATATATGATTCACGTATATTCAGTGGCTTGATGTCAATCTTGTCGTGGGTCGCGGATTCGTATCCCATCAAGAGCATTAAAATAAAAGGAATTTTGGAGAGGTCGAAAACTCACTGTGGATATTGTCATTCAAATGCATTACTTTTGTTACTGAATGTGGAGATAGCCATGGCTGCAAATGCACTTGTCCAAACACGTATTGATGCTGAAGTTCGCGATCGTGCTTCAGCCGTTCTTGAGAGCATGGGCCTAACGGTATCGGACGCGGTTCGGATCTTGCTCACCCGGACGGCTAATGAGGGTGTGCTTCCGCTTGAACTTTTCTCGGGCAGTGAAGCTCACGACGCTTGGTTTCGCACGAAGGTACTGGAAGCATTGAACGACACTCGGCCTGACATTTCGGATGACGAAGTCGAGCCACATTTCGCTGAGCGTCGAGCGACAGCGCGCCTCAGAGCGGGTGGCCGCAAATCGTGAAGCTGACGTGATCGGCGTTCGCTCTATCGGATCGCGACGCCATATTCACCTACATCGAGGCAGATAATCCTTCAGCCGCTGTCCTGATCGACGAACGGATCACGGCTGCCACTCGCCGCTTGATCGACTTTCCCGCAAGCGGTCGCGTCGGAAGAATTGCAGGGACGCGCGAACTGGTGATCAACGGAACGCCTTATAGTGCGGCGTAGTCGTTACTGAGGCAGCAGTTCGTGTCCTTCGCGTCCTTCATGGCTCGCAGGAATGGCCAGAGACTTTGCCAAATAGCTGAGCTTCTAGCTTGACGCGCAACCTTTAGATGCTCTGCAATAATCGCCGCCTCGATCTCGCGCCACAGTTGGCAGTCTCATGAGATCGCCGCGGGTCAGCGTCAGATATACGCGCGCTGCTGTCGGCGGTGCCAAATCCGGATCCTGCAAGAAGGCGGACAAATGCGGTTGTTGCTGATCCGTCAGGATCTCCGCTGAAACCCGTCGGACATGTAGCCCCCGAGGCAATCTGCCAAAAGGTCTCAGCGATCCATTACGTGCTTTCGGGCTGAATCTCTTCAAGAATGAGCCGCCTGCGCCGATGATGTTGATGAAGCCATGACGAAATCGATCATATATTCTTCGATCTCCGCTTGCGCTGGCGCGCAACTAGAACCTATCGTTTCACCAATGATTCCGAATCCATCGCTGTCCCGCAGCCAAGCTATTGTGTTTCCTGGATAATCTGTCACGGAGCAGGGTAATCAATGATCGGGTCGACGGCCCGCATCCTTTCAAGGCGAATTATGTGTCCAATGCAAGGTGGTCACGACCGGTGCTGCCGCAGCGTGCCCCAGTTCGTTCCAACAGAATTGATGATCGACGCGTAGCGCCAGCACTTCCACATCGGCATTACGCTGAACGCAGATAGCGTCGGCGCTCGCCGCCGGTAAGGCTGTGATACTCGGCAACAGCGCCATCGAAATCGTACTCGACCGCGCCAAGCGCCACCTTTGAACTCACTTCGATCATCAGGACGCCGGGCGGCACAAATGCTCCACGGCCGAAAATACCTTAGGAACCGCCCCGCTGTAGTTGCGTTTCAATTCTAAGTGACCATGAAAATAGTTGTTGAGAAAAGCGATGGATCAAGAGGATGACCAGCCGCGCGATCTAAGCTCTCGTCGTCAAAATTTTGTCGGCTATACAGAAGTGTGGCAGCGCTTGAAGTCCTCGCCCGCATTCGAGGTACCAGATGGCACTGAGAGGGTGTTTCGTGACGTTCTGCGTCGGCTCGATGAGGCTAGCCGCGAGGGCGGCGTTAAACAGAGGTGAAATGCGCGCAGCGAGGGTAAATGCTATGGTATTCCGGGCTGAAATCGAAGGACAACAATGGGACTTTCGCCGCAACGACACGCTACGATCGGTTTCCCGTTTCGAGGACCTGATCTCGCCACGGGTCTAATCGGCAAACCAGAGCTCTCCTCGATGCCAACGCGGGCGTTCGCCAATTCCCGTTCGATCCAAAAGTGTGTTTGCGGACATATTCCTCTCCTTGCACCGGCGACCTGCACAGGACGCGTGACCATCCGCGAGGCCGACAATGTGGGAAGAATATTTGCGGCTTTCGTGATTTTTCCCTGGCAGGCTGTAATATCGGGCACAGGCTGCGTGATTAACGGTTCAAGTCGAATAGCGGCAGTACGGTGATGCATCCGGTCGCCCGGGCCGGGCGACCTTTTCAGGCAATCTGGCTGAGTGGCCATTTCCAGGGCGCGATCATACCGACGATGCTGACCGGCTCATTGGGCCTTCTGCCCAGCCGCCTCAACGCTGCATGCGAGGCGAAGGTATCGTCACGCCGCACTCAGTCGTGGTGCTCGGGCATTTTCTTCAATTCGTCCTTCGTCCAGCTTGTGACGGCATGGACGTCACCGTCTTCGTCCCGCATGAAGTCGAGATCCGAAATTGGAACAGCGACGGCTTAGCACCGATGCCCAGGAATCCCCCGACATCAATGACAGTAGAACCCCCGGCGCCTGAGCCATGAATGTGGTCGACCGTCCCAATCTTACGATCATCGGCTCCATAGATAGTTGCGCCTTCAAGGACGGCCGGGGTAAGTTCGGAGGGCATCAAGCGTACGTGGATGGTGTGATCCATGTTTGTTTCCTCCTATGTTGGAGGAGGAATAATCGAGCGGGGAGCCGAATGTTCCGCCATTCGAGAGCCTGGAGGTGACGGATCACGTCATCCGCACAGACGGACGCAAGCGGAAGGTCAGCAGTCTGTCCGGTATCGATCCGAGAAACGGCCCGACACCAATACTGCTCGACCTGGAACACCCAGATGACGAACCTAGTGCGTTTTATGTCCGAGATTCTGCGGTGCATAAGGCGAACGGACGTTCCCCCTCCGTTCAGTCTTTGAGACTGGCGCTTGCCGTCATTCCAAGCTCGAAGAGCTTTTTCTCGTCGTGAACGCCTTGTTGGTAAAGTTTGATCACCAGGGCCGCAATGGCCTCGGCCTTTTCGTGTTCACGGTTGATGCCCAGTTCGGCAAGAATGGCATCAAATGCGCATTGGCAGACTCCAAGCGCTTGGGAATCCAACGATATATCTCTGTCGCGAGAGTATCTGGAGACCACCTTAGCCACCTCCTTGAACACCAATACTTGGGAAGCTGACTAGAAGCTAAATCTTTCTTTGACGCATTTCAATAATCAAAGTAGACAAGGGAAATGGCAGAGGAGCGACTTTTAAATCCAGTTGTTTTGACTGGCTCGTCATGCGGCATCAATGCTTCAGCCACTTCGCAAAGCACAGCCAGATATCTGATGTGGTCGACGGTCATCACCGGCAAGCAGAGCGTGAAATTATTTCAAAGTCGGGAATGCTTAAACGCCTTTGCCGGGGCGAACCTATGCTCCTGATTTTGCTGCGTTAGAGAGGGCTGCCCGCGCCGTTAAGATGTGCCGCGCAGGTTCATTGCGTCGGTGACCTCGGGCGGTGTGTGGGGCAGCGGCGTTGCCCATCCCCGAATTTCCCAAATCGAAGTGGTCCTGATGCAGAACTGCTGAGCGCCAAGGTGGAAGGCAATGATCTCTAATGTCTTGACGGAAAACGACGAGCATGCTCGCCAACGAGGGCAGCTCCAAGGAGTCCCCTGATCACATCAACCATTATACCAGGATCGCACGGACGCCGTTGCGGCAAGAAAGCCAAGCCGACAATCATTTGCCACGCGTCTTTTTTCATCACAGGCCAGAAATCGAAGCGCGAGGCATCGAATGGGTAAACACCCGCCACGACGTGCTTGCCGGTGGCGAGCGAGGACCGCGCCGCCTCGCTCTCTAGTTCAGTGGGTTGGAGGTTGCCGCGCCTTTCGACGAGCTCTACCCCTCCTTCGGCAAGCTCCATCACGATAACCGGCACGTGGAATATTGCTTCCAAGGCATTGGCGCCGGCCGAAACGATTGTCTTTGCATCGTTAGCACGGCCAATCTCGTGACTGCCGGTCTGGATAAGCATCATTTGGCGCCTGAGGAGTATCGCATCATCTGCATTTCGACGTGCGATCGAGGCAATAGCACTGGTGATGCATCCGACGACGAACAGCAATGCGATCGCCCATATGTTTGCTGGATCGTTGACGATGAGCGTGTAGCGCGGTTCGGTCAGAAAGAAATTGTAGGCGAGCGCGCCAAGCACAGCTGAAAAGAGAGAAGGACCCAGACCAAAAATGGCACCCGCCGTAACAACTGGCAGAACATAGATGAGCGAAAGGTTGGGAATAGCCACTTCCCGGTCAAGCCCGACCGTCACGGCCGTTGCAAGCGCAGTCATAATAAATGTCGTCAGGTAGCGGGCGACCAGTGGTGCGTCCGCCAGTTGCAGCATTCCGGTGGTATCGGCGGCCCCCGAGAGCGTCTGATCACTCCCAGATATTGGATCATCTGTGCTCACAATGAATCCCCTTGTCGAATCCCTCGCGCAGGACCGTGGAAATGCGCCGGCTGCTCTTGCTGGCAATTCGTGGCTGGACGAAGCTCTTTCGAGCGCCGGTATGATCGTGGATCGAGCGCGCGCCTACGCCCCTCTCACATAGGTGGGCGCTACGACATAAAAACTCCATCGGCATTGGGGCCCCAATTTATAAAAATGTCATATACGTCGCGTTGTTTCAGCGACGGACGTTTGCCAGGCTATTAAAAGTCGCCAGACGCGAACGTGATTCGCAATGGTCTGCTGCATTGCGGGCTATATGACCGCCCATCCGGGCATTTCAAGAATCGAATAATGACCCTCATCGCAAGCGGTATATCGTTGTCGTTGAGAATCTGGCTTCAACGGCGCGGCTGTCGAGAAGTTGCTGCGACCCGGCAAGCAGCGTCCCCCGCGACGGCTTGTGCTATTCACCCGACCCGCCATTGGGAGCGGTTTCAACGTTAAATGGCTTCGCGTGCATAAATGAGATCGGGCGTGACGATCCATTCGTTGGACCTCAGTACCCCGACATTGAGGCGACCGTTGGAATCCCGCAGCGCCAATCCCGCAAATCGATAGGTTTGTCCATCCCCATCTCGTACCCATTCTCGTACCAGATTGGGACCGATCTTGCATAGGATGGGTCCTTCGCGCACGATGTCATTCAAAATGAAATATTCGAACGGAAATCTGGCACTGATCGTCATCATGGGTAGCGTCCCCGACGCCGGCCTGCCACCTCACCGCCATCAATTATACTCGGATCATCCGATCGGTTCTACGTCGAATCCATTGCTCGGCCGACTTCCGCGGACTCTTAACCGGTCCTAAGGCGGGAGCAAATATCGCAAGTGCGGTATTTGTTCAGCCACCTGCGTATCGACCGGTGCGCGCGTTTTCTGTTTCTGTGCTGGAGCCGCTCTAAAAATCTGTCCCAATCCGCTCAAGCTTCAAATTGTTGCTCGCTGTCATCGCAAGCTGGAAGCTCCGCCTCGCCAAGTCCAGGTTGTTGATTTCCGTGATGATTTAATCCAGTTTTGCGGCTAAGACCCAATCAAAAATTAGAACAATCAATCGTTTCAAGATTTTACAGCGGTTAGGGCGAGTTGGCGCAAAATAGAAACTAGGATCAAAATCTCGTGCAACTCAACAGTCCTTGGGCTTGCCTAGATGCGGCGTGCCGGCCTGTCTTTCCACGGAGGCGACCTCGTGTCCCGCAATGAGGGCCTGAAGCATTCTTGCGGTCGTGACGCCGGGGAGATCTGAATCTCGTGCAGCCGATGCGAGCGAAAGGCCGAGACGGCTGAGGTCGCGTGCGGGATTGCCAATAACCGTCTGATCGAAATCTCTGATCTGAACAGCAACGTCGCCATCGCAATCTGCCAAGGCGCCTAGATTCCCCAGATGACAGTCACCGTAGATCCGAACTGAAGGCCCTTCTGGGACGGATATTGAACGCCTGCTCAGCCATTCATAAAAATGCTTGGTCGTGCCTCGTATGTATGTTTCCGGGGACCGCGCCATCTTAAGGTTTCGCCGATCCTTGCCGCTCATCAGGTCACATTTGCGCCTCTGCTACGTTGTGCTCACGATGCAATTGATGAACGAGCCAAAGCAGGCTGGGTTCCGACGCGCCATCGCGCGATGGCCGATCGCTCCGATGAAACCTTGCGGACGTCCCTAAAGATCTTGCTAGGCAACTTTGAAGACGCGAGTACCGACTGCTTGTGATGTCGGATGTGGAGGCTTTGGCTGGCGACGACAGCGGAACAATGCTCGCGCAACAGGGTTACTACGACGCAGAATGAACAGTGCAGGGAAATCGATTCCTTGCGACGGTTGTTGTTCCTGCGAGGATGAGCGATGGGAATCGACAAACACGAACAAATCCGACGCCGCGCCTACGAAATTTGGGAGGTGGAGGGCCGCCCGGAGGGTTCAGCAACAAGGCATTGGCTACAAGCTTGCGATGAATTGGCGGAGGATAACGAGCACGAGACGTTGCAAGATCTGATCGACGAGGACGATCGCGACGATGAGTCTTCAGAGACACCAAACCTGCTCCCGCGGTTGAGTAAAGATCGATAAGGGCTGCGGATTGCGTCCCCAGCCGGCGGCGCGGTGGCAAATAACGGGCTTTGGTGTGTCCTTCGCCATCCGCCAAGTCTGCATATTACCAACCGAGGAGTGGGCTAAGACTAGCGCGCGGCTTAATGTATTGAGGCGGCGGCGCGAACAGACTCCTCGCCCAACATGGCGATAAGCGCATTGCGAGCACGCGAGACCCGGCTCTTGATTGTTCCGATCTCGCAACCGCAGCGCTCGGCAGCAGCCTCGTAGGAAACACCTTCAACGATCATGAGAAGAGCGTCGCGTTGATATTTCGGAAGCCGATCGAGCGCTTTGCCGACCTCAATAGCATAGATGCACTTTTGCTGTCGGCACTCCATCGGTACCTCGAAAACAACATCGTCGTTCGCCCGAATCTCCAGCCGCTTCCGACGCTTGTATTCCGTCATATAGGTGTTTCGCATGATAGTGAACGCCCAGCTCTTGAGGCTGGTGCCGGGGGTGAACTTTTCCGAATGGCGCAGAATCTTCCACACGGTCTCCTGCGCGAGATCGTCGACATCCGTCGGGCTGGAGACAAATCTTCTGGCGAAATTTCGCAGCGCTGGAAGTAGCAATACGACATCAGCGTGCAGCGACGCGCTCGTTGCTTCGGGCATCTTCTTCCTCCTGATGGGATAGAAGAGCAATGCTTGCGAAGTGTCCTTGTTCCAAGGATTTTTTGAGGAAGGGCATTCGGCTAAAACGCTGATGACATCGCTGCAATACAGCTTCCAGAAGGACCAGAATAGTGCGGTGAGCATAACGTCCATTGGACCGTCACGCTGCAAATATCTGGATACCGCCTTCTTCGAGTGCAGCCAGAAAGGCACTCCTTGCGACCAAAGCTTCCACGTGACCTTCATGGGCACTAATGAGCGTCCGCTTGGCGTTCTTATAGGCAATCCCGTGTGCCTTCGTCGGCCAGTTCCGTAGCAAATAGTGGGTAGCGGCTTCGGTGTTGGCGATCGTCAGGCGCTGGCTGGATTTGGTGGCCCCGATTATAATTGGCTTGTTCCACAATTGTCTTGTCATGGCCATTCTCCGCTGGTGGAACGGCACCGCAATGTTCCCGGGATAAAATCCTGTCGCCACACAACCCATCAGCTCACGCTTACATCATTGCGATCGGACCTTTTATCCGGAACAATTCGATGCCCTGAACGTAAGAAACAATCGATCCAATATTTGAGGGAGGCCGGAGTTGTTCGACGGAATGGCACTGGATTATATTGACGTTGGTCCCGGCCTTTTGCGCGTTCGCCACGGCGGCCATGGGCCGCCGTTGTTGCTCCTGCACGGCCATCCGCGAACGCATATGACCTGGGGCTATGTCGCGGGCTTATTGTCTTCACATTTCACGATCGTCTGCCCGGATCTCAGGGGATTCGGAAAGTCGTTCCAGCCGATTGATAGCGAGGACAGCCGCCATTCTTCGAAACGGGCAAAAGCGCTGGACTGTGTGGAACTGATGCAAGCATTAGGACATCGGACATTTGCCGTGGCGGGGCATGACCGAGGCAGCTACGTGGCATTCCGCCTTGCTATGGAACATCCGGAGACCGTTACGAAGGTCGGCGTGATCGATAGTATTCCGATCCTCGAGCATCTCGAACGGATGGATTGGCGGTTCGCGCGCGACTGGTATCACTGCTTCTTCTTCGCACAGTCTGAAAAGCCCGAGCAAGCGATCAATGCCGACCCGCTGGCTTGGTACAGCGCCATTTGCCCAGATATCATGGGCGAAGAGGCCTATGATGACCTGTTGACGGCGATCCATAATCCAGCCGTTGTTCATGGAATGATCGAGGACTATAGGGCGGGCTTAACCGTTGATCGGGAAGATGAACTGCAGGACCGGGTTGCCGGAAGGCGGATCACATGCCCGATGCTCTGCCTTTGGTCGACTGGAGACGATCTCGAGCATTTCTTCGGCGACCCGAGGGAAATCTGGCGGTCGTGGGCGACGAATGTTACGGGTCACGGTATCGAAAGCGGCCATCATGTCGCTGAAGAAAACCCGGTTGATCTCGCAAATTCGCTACGATTTTTTTTCAGCGATGAATGAACCGGTGACCGTGCCTGCCCACCACCCAACCGGCTTGAGGCTCGCGTTTACGTTTACGCAAAGGATATCAGTATTTCCATTTGTCACCGGGCGTTCTGCGTCATCGCAATGACGCAGAGCAAATTGCTTGCGGGTGCACCTCAAGGGCGTCGGACGCGCGTGTCAACGAGTAGATTCTCTTCTTCGTCACGCTGACGGCCACCAAGGGCTGAAGCCGCGGATGCTATGAATGCGCCGACCAGCAGAGACAGGGCACCGACCAGCGCGGTCGTTGCGCCCGTCTTCCTGACTTTGTCGGCCGCTTCTTTTGCGGCGGATTTGGCATCATCGATTTGCTTGAGCACAGCATCGACACGGTTGCGGGCATCCGTTTCGGAGAGGCCGGTGCGGGCGGAAATGATCGTTGCGATATAGGATTTGTCTCCATCCGGGAGCTGTCCGCTCGCTGCGCCCTGCAAGAGAATTCGCGAGACTTCGGCAGCGGCTGCTCCATCGTCGGACTGAGCCCGATCCGCAGCCTTTGCAGGCCGAAGAAGGGTATCGACATAGTACGCGGTCGAGTCCGCATTCGGGGCTGATGCAGCTGAAACGCCGACACTGATCGCGTTTTGAGCGACCTGGCCCGCAGCATTGGCGGACGCACTTGCCAGCGAAGTCAATGAAGAGGCGAGGAATCCCGCCACGAACACTGTCGCCAGCGCCCAACTTAGAAACCCATGTGCCGTGTCCCGAAAAAAGACCTCGTCCGAGTGAACTTCAACCCATTTCGTGCGGAGCCGACCGGTCAAATAGCCACCGATCGCTGATGACAGCCACTGAACAACAACGAGCCAGATCGCCGCGGTGATACCGACGGTGGTTGCCGAACTACTTTGACCGGACCATGGAGATACCATCGTCAGCCCGACGCCTGAGCCGAGCAGCAGAAGAATGAGAGTAATCCCGGTTGCCGCAAGGGCGCCTCCGATGACGGGCCCCCAAACAATAGCGGGCTTGGAGGATTCGATAGGGGTGGCACCTGCGGGCGCGTTTTCGACGACGGACATCGGCGCCTCCTATCGCGTGAAGAGAACGAGAAGAATGACGATCGGCAATGGAATGCCGAGAAGCCAGAGCAGAATACCTCGACCCATTTGATTATCCTCCAGAGGTTGTACTGATGCCAATTGTAACGGCGCCTGATCAGATTTTGTTCCTGAGTTCGGCGTCGCATGCCGCGTAAGCTCAAAATTACGGTTTCTGAAAAAACCGCCTATTTTCGACCCCATCCTGGCGAAGCAGGCGTGCAACGCCATCACCATCGCAGGACTTGTCGCGACGGCTCTTCCTACTTCTGACGCATTCGTTGATGGCGCCTATTGCAATGGCATCTGCCTTGTCAGCTCATCGAAGGACGGCGTTTGCCGTTTCGCCGCCATCAGCAGGTCGAGTTCAATTGAAGAAGGGCCGAAGCGGACGAAGAGGTCCTCTGCCACGACTTCGTCGAGCCTATATTTCTTTCGAAATTCCGCCAAGGAATAAGCCACACCTCTTAAGGGGCGACACCGTTCGAAGCCTCGTTGCGTCTTCATGTCGATGATCCTCTTCGCTTCGCTCAAAGCACAATCGTCGTTGTGGCTGAAAGTTCCTCTCCTGGCGAAAAATCGCGAAATAGAACGCATAGATTGTAAAAGGAATACGGTTAAGTTTTTGGAGTTGCATTGTTTTTAGCGCCTCGCGCTCTCGGGAACAAATAGACGCAATGCGCGGTTCACTTGCGCCGTGACCGGCGTAAACGCGCCGTGGAATTTGGGAGGCATCATGAGCGACTATCAGATAGACGACAAAAGTGAGGTTGTTGAACCATCAAAACCACGGCTATTGGAAATCCTGGGGCCTGGCCTGGTCACTGGCGCCTCCGATGACGATCCGAGCGGCATCGCCACTTACTCACAAGCAGGAGCGCAGTTCGGCTATGTCGCGAGCTGGACTTTGATCTTTACCTATCCGCTGATGGTGGCCGTGCAGATGATCAGCGCGCGCATCGGTCGGACAACAGGTCGTGGTTTGGCAGGCAGCATGGCGCAATGCTATCCGCGGTGGGTTGGTGTTAGCATCACAATTCCGCTGCTGCTTGCGAATGTCATCAATCTTGGTGCAGATCTGGGAGCGATGGGAGATGCGGCGCATCTGCTCGTCAACGGCAATTCGCTAATCTATGTCGCTGTCTTCGGTGTGATCTGCATCCTGCTGCAGGTGCTTTTGAAGTACAAGCGCTATGTCGCGGTGCTGAAATGGCTGAGCCTAGCGCTGCTTTCCTATATCGCAACCTTGTTCGTAATACACGTTGACTGGTCGAATTTCTCTCGTGGACTTCTGCTGCCAACGCTTAAGGCGGACCCAAACTACTGGTCGATGATCGTGGCGATCTTTGGGACCACCATCAGCCCCTATCTTTTCTTCTGGCAGGCCTCGCAGGAGGCCGAAGATCTGAAGGAAAAGCCGCGTCAGGAAGCACTTGTCAAGCATCCCCAGGAAGCGAAGCGCGCGAACGAACGCATCACGCTGGATACGTTCATCGGCATGGCTGCGTCCAACATCGTCGCGCTTGCGATTATCACGACCACCGCCGCGACGCTCCACAAGGCCGGTGTAACGAATATCGAGAACTCGGTCGATGCAGCGAAAGCTATCGAGCCGCTCGCGGGAAGTTTTGCCAAGATCATCTTCGCGACCGGCATCATCGGAACGGGTCTATTGGCTGTCCCGGTTCTCGCCGGTTCGGCAGCTTATGCGGTCGGAGAGGCGGCACGCTGGAAGGTGGGGCTATCGCGCGAGCCGAGCGAGGCAAAGGCTTTTTACGCAACGGTTGGATTGGCGACGATCGTAGGAATGCTTTTGAACTTCACGCCGATCCCGCCGATGAAGGCCTTGTTTTGGAGCGCCGTCATCAATGGCGTGGTCGCGGTTCCCGTCATGGTGCTCCTGATGCTGATTGCGACCAACCATAAAGTCATGAAGCAGTTTGTCATTCGCGGCGGTTTGAAAGTATTTGGCTGGGCCTCCTGCCTTGCCATGTTCGCCGCCGTGATTGGCATGGCGGTGACGGCCCTCTTCTAGCGAATGCATGACCAAAACTTCCGGCCGACCTCGGGCCTAGTCATAGGCGAGGACTGCTCGCTTCCAAGTGAAACCTCAAATGGTCGATTGTGGTGCAACCGTTCAATCAAGTTTGCGACTCACGGGCATTTCGGCTCAATGGCGGACGAGGTAATCGGTATCGGGCTCAACCATGTGATCAAACGGCCAGTAGACGATTTTTTTGTCACGACTGAGACTGGTCCAGAGCATGGGGCGATGTCTGGCCGGGCCGTTGAACATTGTGACGGTGGAAGACTATTGCCCCCGCGATCAACACGCACCCGAACAGGATGGCCGGGACCAGGATAGCCAGCACGATGTATGCCGCGAGCGCACCGTATTTTCCTCTTTCGAAGACGGGCATTGTTCCGTTCCTTCAGAAGGATGGGACTTTGTGGTCCAACCTTCGTCTTGCTCGCAAGTTCTCGTTCAAACTTGATATCGGCGTATGCCTCGGCTCTCGCCAAAGGGCTGTTCGCGCCATGGGGCGGCTGGAGCCAGCCTTATCCCTAGCCTTATTTTCAGAGCAATCCGGAGTAAGGAACACCCGTTTCCATTGTCGTCAAAGCCTGGCTCGGCGCTCTCAATATTCCCTGCACGCGACCTCCGTGGAGGCAGTTGCAGGCGATTGATCTCTTGACGAAGAAGGTCGTGTGGCGGCGCCCGATCGGAACAACAAGGGATATGGGCCCGCTTGGATTTCGGCTCCCTTCCGGACTTCCGACGGACGTATTCAGCATGGGTGGAAGCGTTGCGACGCAAAGTGGTTTGATCTTTGTCGTCGCGACCACGGATCAATACATACGGGCTTTTGACGGCAGGATCGGAAACTTCTCTGGAAGTTTGATTTGCCGGCCGGCGGAAACGCCACGCCACTCACCTATCTGGGGTCCGATGAAAGACAAAATGTCGCTATTGCCGCCGGCGGAGATGGCGGCCTGCAATCGCGCAATAGCGATGACATCGTCGCGTTTGTCCTGCCGCGGCAATAGTTGCGCGGGCGGCCAGCGGGATGGCCGCCTCGGCATCGCGTTGACATCGTTTTTTAGAGATCGAGCGGGAACCTAACGATCGAAGCGCGGTTCGCACCACGGGACCGATAACGGTCTCAATCACCAGAACGAGGAGAAAACATCATGGCTTCCCAAGGTGGATCCCACGAACAACATGTCAAGGCTGGCCAGCAGAGCCACAAGAACACCGATACGAAGCAGGCTTCGTCGCAGAACAAGCAGTTGGGCAGCGGTACTCGCGGCGGCTCGCGTGAACAGCATGTAAAGGCCGGCCAGCAAAGCCATAAGAACAGTTGACCGACATGAGGAGAAGGGCCGGGCGCACGCCGGCCTCGCTCCCCAAGCGCGGCCGTTACGAATCGTTTCCCGGTCGCGCTTGCATGTCACCGCAAGCAACTATTCGGAAGAACTGAGGAGAATACAATGGCATCCGAAAAGACATTGAACGATCTGTTCCTGGACACGCTCAGGGACATCTATTATGCCGAAAAGCAGATATTGAAGGCCTTGCCGAAGATGGCCCGCGCAGCGCAGGCCCAGGAAGGCAAGGACGGCTTTCTGCACCACCGCGACGAGACCCAGGGTCATGTCGAGCGGCTGGAGCAAGTGTTCGAACAGCTCGGCAAGCCCGCTCGCGGCAAGACCTGCGAGGCAATCCAGGGCATCATCGCCGAGGCGGATGAGATCATGGAGGAGTTCAAGGGTACGGCAGCCCTTGATGCCGGCCTGTTCTCGTCGGCCCAAGCCGTCGAGCACTATGAAATCGCCCGTTACGGCACGCTGGTCGAATGGGCCAAGCAGCTTGGCCTCAAGGAAGCAGTCCCGCTTCTGCAGCAAACGCTCGAAGAAGAAAAGGCGACCGATCAGAAGCTGACGAAGCTTGCCGAGACGGCCGCCAACGCCAAGGCTAAAAAGGCAGCCTAGTACACGAAACTATCTTGGTGCGTTGCTTAGGCAACGCACCTTCAGGCTCTCAAAGCGAAAGCACATTTACGATCCATTGGTCACGGCCGAAACAGATTCCTTTGTTTGCGTGTCCTGCCGGTCCCACCGACGCAGCAATGAAGCTAACGGGTCCACTGCCTCTAACTTCGCATCGATACGCTCAGGGTGAGCAGCCGGAATTCCATTGATACGGACCAAAATGGAAAATAGAGCCCACGCAAACGTGGTTCGAGGCTGAGAGAATGCACCCTGTTCAGTGTCGCAACGCGTTGACCCAGATTTGCATCTGAGGCTGATCCATCCCGTGGATGAGAACGCTTTGAAAAAACTTATGATATCGACATTCAGGGAGGGCTGCGATGAAATGCAAAACTGTGGGAAATCGTGACGCAAGTGAACACTCCGTCGATGCTGCGAAAGCAATCGAGCCGCTTGCGGGAGGTTTTGCCAAGATCATCATTTTCGCGACTGGCATCATAGGAACGGGTATCTTGGCTGTCCCGGTTCTCGCCGGTTCGGCAGCTTATGCGGTCGGAGAGGCGGCACGCTGGAAGGTGGGACTGTCGCGCGAACCGAGCGAGGCCAAGGCGTTCTACGCGACAGTCGGACTGGCGATGATCGTCGGAATGCTTTTGAACTTCACGCCGATCCCACCGATGAAGGCTTTGTTTTGGAGTGCAGTCATAAATGGCGTGGTCGCCGTTCCCGTCATGGTGATCCTGATGCTGATCGCCTCCAATCACATGTCATCCATGGCGGTTTGAAAGCGTCGGGCTGGGCGTGTTCGTCGCCGTAATAGGCATGGCCGTGACTGCTCCTTACTAGCAACCGTAAGACCGAAGCTGCCGAACGGCTGATCACCGCCCAAGCAGTACGCTCGGACACGCAGAATGCCGAGGCACTAGTGTCGCCTGCTTGGTGACGGCTCCTGCCGACGGACGCAGATGGGCCGACTGGTCGGGCATCCACCAAACTTGGATTCTCGCTTCAGCTTGAAAAGGCTCGTGCTGCGACATATTTTCGGGACACGGAGCGATGCTGTTGGTCCAGTTGGAGGAGGGATTTGGCAAATCTCATATTTCATCGCATAGTCTGGCGGCTGTAATGCTATTCCGATATCCCAAGTCCAGCCTGCTTCCAATCCCAGCAGGTCGGCACTTGGCAAGTGGCTTTCAAGACAGGGCTGCTACCGGTGGAGGTGCGTGGATATGACCCGGGACACAATTGAACCTTGGGATTCGCCATTGACCGCTTTCGAACGAAAGAAAGCGTCGTCGGATTTGGCGATCAACAGCACGTTGGCCGAACACTTCGGGACTTCAGCCCTGTCCGCTGAGGCTTGGCTCGCCGCCATTGTCGAGAGCTCCGACGACGCGATCGTAAGCAAGACCGTCAATGGGATTATTACGAGTTGGAACAAAAGCGCCGAGCGACTTTTCGGCTTTACGGCCGCCGAGGCGGTAGGCCGTCATATCAGCATCATCATTCCAGACGATCGTCTGCATGAAGAAGACACGATCATCGAGCACATTCGCGGCGGCCGACGGATTGAACATTTCGAGACTATAAGGCAGCGCAAGGATGGAACGCTGCTCGATATTTCGCTGACGATTTCACCTGTGCGGGATAAGGACGGCGTCATTGTCGGGGCTTCGAAGATCGCCCGCGATATTTCAGAACGAAAGCGGATGGCGGAGCGGCAGCGGTTATTGCTGCGGGAAATGCACCATCGCATAAAAAATCTGTTCGCCACTGTCTGCGCATTGATTTCCGTTAGCGAACGGTCGAGCGAAACTCAGGGCTCATCTTTTGCCGACGATTTGCGCGCGCGGGTTAGAGCGTTGGCCGCCGCCCAGAATTTTGTGCTGAAAGAGTCCGAAAGCGGATCCGGCGAGCATGGTTCGACAAGTCTCTTTGGTCTCATCGAAGCGATCTTGTCGGCTCACCAAGATAACGATAGCGCTCGAATCGTGCTGAGAGGCCACGACGTTCACGTGGACAGCTCGGCGCTTACGTCGCTTGCTCTGCTTCTGCACGAATTCGCAACGAATGCGATAAAATACGGTTCTCTATCGGTGAGCGAGGGTCGTGTCGAGATCGAGGTCGCTGAGGCCGATAAGCTCGTGCTAACGTGGGCAGAAGTTGGTGGACCTCCTGCACATGTTCCCATTGGCCCCGGCGGGTTCGGATCTGAGCTGGAACGCATGACAATTTCCTCGTTGAGAGGGTCAATCCGTCGCGACTGGCATTCCGACGGGCTTCGCATATTGCTTGAAATCCCGTATCGACATTCGTCCGATTAACTCCGGCCGCTGATCGAGCTAAAGAGCCTGTGTGGTGCAGCACCTCGCTGCCTGCCCGTGGCCCGATCATGCAAACATGCGAGACCTCAAGGCTGAGATAGATGCGCCCCAACCCTGGCTGCGATGCTGCACCTAGCCGAGGAGGTGAAGATTACCCGGACGTGGGAGCGGATGCCCAGCGCGATAGGCGCTGGCGTAGCGGATCGCTTGAGCCAGCTCAGCGGCGCTATATGGCTTGGGAAGCACGCCGATCGCCGAAACGCTGTTTTTGACGGTTTCGGGATTTCCTGTAGCGAAGATCCCAGCATCCTGGTTGACATCGTTGCACGGCTTCTTGGGCTTGCGCTTGAGCGCCATCAGGTCCGTGCTCAAAACCAGAATGAGCATTAACTTCAGGAAGCAGACCAAGGCGTGGAGGGGCTGCGTGGTCCAATGAGTTCTCTCGCTTCTTAATCCTTATTCGGTGCCTCGCAGCGACAACTTTTAACCGACGAAGTTCGCTGATGAAAATTGGGCCGCCGTCTTGCGACGAGCGTAGCTCTCGCAGCAATTCTCGGCATGGCGGGTTATTTTGCGGGAGGGTACAGGCGCCCATGAGCGCTTTTGTTATTATCCCGGAAATGACCGACGACCATCAGGCTGTAATCTCGGTCATGGCCGTGTGCATGATCGGTTACGTGACGTCGCGATTACAGCCGTTTTATTTTGGCCTATCGCGCAACTTCATCGCGGCCGTGATACGGGCGCGTAGAACGATAGAAGTCCACGGCCGTGGGGAGTTCCGCGAGCTTGTCATTTGGGGTGCCGACAATGCTCTTGGTTGAATCTGTGTGACATACCACAATTTAAAGATGTAATTGATAATAGAAATTATGGAGCTCCCGCCATGTAGTGCCCTACATTTGGGTCACCGCTCACAAGCTCATAACCCGGTACAGAATGACCCGTCCGGTTGGCATGATTTGCGAAAGGAAATCAAAATCCCGCACATTACCGGTTAGCACGCTCGCACCCAGCTGCCGCGCTTGTAGGAAAACAAGGGCGTCATTGACGAAACGCCTCTCATGCCCTTCCCTTTTGGGAAGGTTGCTCAACCGAAACAGCAGCCCCGCCAGCACACCCGCCTGTCCCCACATGGCTGCATCCGGAGCATGAAGACGGTGCTCAGGGATGTCGTCTACAGTCTCGGCGATCGTTTCGAGAACCGCTTTGGTGGTGGCATGCTTGGGGTCTAACCGGCCGAAGGCATGGGTCAGCTCCGACAGGCAGATTGCGGAATGGTGGCATAGGCGATACCTCAGCAGTGCATCAACCTCAATCGGCGAGCGTCCCTGTAGCACATCCAGATAGACACTGGTGTCGAGGAACAAGGGTCCGCCGATTGCCGGTTCGTCGGCGACCCATGACAGGTCTTCGTCGAGCCTGCGCTCGAGCGTCCCGACATGCTTCTGTGGTTTTAGTAATCGCAGCGTTTCGGAGAGATCAAACCTCAAGATCGAGATCCGCTGAGATGCTGCCCTTGCGCCCCACCAGCCGCGCGCCGAAATCATCCTCCAGGGCAAGTCGGGAAAGCGCTAGTTCCAGAAGTTCGGTGTCGGAAGTGACATGCGCGCGCTTCTTGGCCGCCTCGATCAATTCGGACGGTACACGTCCCGACAAACGGGTATTCTTCGCAGTGCCGAGAAGGCCGACAGCCTTTGCTTGTTCGAGTACGAGCTTATTGCGGGCCAACGCCACTTTTGCTTCGCTTTCTGCAGCAGTTCGTATCTGAGCACCCATTACAATCTCCTGTGTTGAACATAATGTAGATTGTGTTGAACGACAATGCAAGATTCAATGGAGCCCGGTGAGTTGGGATTCACCGATACCTATCGATCGCTGTCCAACCGAAAGATTACGGGAATGGATTGGTTGCATGCAGATGGAGCCTCGCATTCGCCTCTTGTCACGCGTTGAAGCTCATGGCGCGCCGCCGCAGGGCGTCAACTCGGGGAGCTAGGGGCAAAGAGCGCGCCGTAGCATTGAGATATTGCCGTCGCAAACGCTGAGTTCCGACACGACGGCTCGGAAAAGCAGGTTACGTTTTTGTCCCCACGCGTCCCGGAACGCTTGGCCAACCGCCGAAGCCCATTGAGGTGATCGATTTTCGGCATCACCGACATCCGCAACACCCCCCGCCTCGTTGTAGGACGTGCGCGTGGCGGATACCGGCCTGCCGTAGGAGAACGCCTTCACGGGCGCCTCGAAGGCCGCCGCTGGAGGTCCGCAGGCATTGCCTATCGCATGGGTAGTCTCGGGATAACTTTCCGTTGTTACGCCCACTCCGTGACGAAAGAGAAAGCAATAGGGATCGTCGGGATACTCCCACGTCTTTTCCTGCGCAGGCTCCACAACGTATCCGGCCACCGGAAACTGACCATTCGACGCCGTCCACATGCGTGAAGCCAAGCGGCCGGTACAAGTCGTTAAGTCGATCCTCCCGGCGTCGACGCAGCCATTGACGATCCAACTGCCGAGTTGGTCAGCGCTGGGAAACAGCAGATATGCGGTTGTGGTTACGTATTTTGTTGGGAATTGTGTATCGGTATGCGTACAGGCCTGGACGGGCAGGCCCTGCCACTCCGGAAACTGCTTCGGGTCTGCGTCGGTGCAGTTCTGCCTCATGTACTGGCCATCATGGTGCTTGTCGCTGACGTGCGTCCCCAGCCAAGCGGCGATCCGTTTCTGCAAGATCGCGGGCAACTCTTCAGGGGCCTTCGCCGAAGCCGTCGAGGCAATGGCGATGGCGATAAAGCAGCTTGCCACGAGTCTCGACAATGTTGCCATTCAACCAGATCTCCTGCCAAATCCATCGCTTCTCAACCAATCCACGCCACCAGCCTCACCAGTTCACGGCCAAACCGTGTTGAGCAATTGCGCCAGACGAACCCCGCCTTGATCAACTGGCCGCGCTTTATCTGGTTTTCATCTTGAACGTGGAGGGCGGGATCTTCGAAGCTGATCGGCCATTTGCCGGTGGCCAGCTTGGCGCCATATTCGGCGTCAGCGAAAATCAGACGCGAATTCATGATCCCTTCAGATGCCCAGGCCTCTATCCACTTGTCCGCCGGTCCCGCCGTCACTGGGACGAGCCGCGCGTCGCTAACCATCTGTGTCTTTTGGGCCGCCGAATAATCGGGTATCGAGTCCCACTCTGAGTGAAGATTTCCTGCCCCCGTGACCAGATCATTGCCGCCGCGGTTCTCAGTGGCCGGATCATAGGTTCCCGCATCAGGGTCGACCACCTTTCCATCCGCGTCGAAATAGACCGATCCGACATGCAACGGCTGATGCATGTCGCCAATGAGGTGAGCCAGGATAAAAATGGCTTCCTTTTTGTCCTTTATCGAAAAGCTAGATGGTGATGGCATGCCTCTTAGCACCGCTATTGCAGCGTTGGCAGCGTGGACAATGTCATGTTTTGCGGCCCCGATCCGATCGTCGGCATAGCCATTGCGCTGTATGGCGATATCGGCAAAATGATAGCTCTCGTGGCACCCGCGAGTGCCGCTCGAATAGACACAGTTCGACCAGTTACGGCTTACGGCCGGCAATGGTGCGGGAACCGTCTTACTGCGGGTGATCTGGTTGAAGTCGGCATATTTGACCTCGAGGGTCACCGTCTTGGCGCCGATCCCATTGGCCTCGCAATAACCCCACACCTTTTCGATCAGCGGCTGAAGGCCATCGCGCGGATTTCGCTAGTCGAGCCGAAAGACGTCGGCATTGTCCTGGCGTTCTCGCAGACCCTTGTAGGACGGATGTCGCAGTTTGCCGTCAGCCGTCCAGGCCCGAAACTCGATCTCGGCGATCAGGGTCGGCTCGACCCAGACAACGTCAGCACCTCCGGAATAGGGCAGGGGCGGTTGCTTCGGCTTCCAGCGCAGCTTGTCGAGCATCTTCCTCAGCCGAACGGCCTCTGCTTCCTTAAAACCCGTCCCTACACTTCCGACGTGGACGAGATCGGCTCCGCGATAGGCGCCGAGCACCAACAAGCCGAAACCAGCGGAAAACACCGACGACATCTCATAACCGACAATGAAGAAGGCCTCGCTCTGCACGCATTTGACTTTCCCCCAATCTCCGGTTCGGCCTGAGCGGAGTCCAACAAAGGATGATCATTTCGTGTGGGCAGTTCAGGCTGACAATCTGCGAATAAATCGGCCTGGAAAGACGATTGTCTCAGATGCACGCTCTCCTGTGATCATGCCGACAATGGCATCGATCATCTTGTCGGTGGGCTGTTCGTAGCTCGTCAGTCCATAGGCAGGAACTCCGCCAAGTTCGATATTATCGAAGCCGACGACCGCTAGCTCTTGGGGGACGGCGAGAGCGAAGTCGCTTCTGGCGACATCCAATGCTCCAAGCGCCAGAATGTCGTTCTCACACATTAGGACATCAACCCGCGATCTGGGCGCAGCACTGCTCAAATAAATCCGGGCTGCTTCCGCGCCGGCCTGCGCGCTGTATCTTTCTGCGGTCAATTCAACGACGTTTTCAACGCCCTTTTGTCGCCAGAAATTTGCATAGTGATGGCGCCTCCCAAGCGCTGTCGAAAGGGTCCTCGCTCCCATCATGAAGCCGGGACGGCGGTATCCCTTGTTGAATAAATACTCGACGATCTCGCTGAGAGCGAGTTCGGTGTCGCACGCGATTGCAGGTACGCCGGGGATTTGGCTGTCTCTGGCAAGGACAAACATTGGAGGGAGGCCTGGACCAAGCCTGCGATCGCCCAGCGTTTCCTCGCGAAAGGCGGTACCGAACAGGATCACGGCGTCGAACTGTCGTTGATCGGCATTGATCAGCGCGTGAACGTGATCGAAATTTCGATTGATGTTGATCAATACGGTCAACAGCCCCTCCGCCTGCAGGCGCTCGGTCAACATCTCCAAAACGGGGAGCTTGTGCGGATTGGCAAAGTCGTCGACGAAGACGGCAACTTGATGCGTGGTGTTGGTTGCAAGGCTGCGAGCGAGCAGGTTGGGCGAATAGTTCAGCGCCTCTGCTGCCTGAAGGACCTTTTGCCGGCTGGCGTCCGTAATGGAAGCACCAGGTGTGAATGCACGGATCACCGTCCATTTCGATACGCCGGCGACTTCTGCCACCTCTCTCGCCGTTGCCCGCTTGCGCATTCTCGTCTCCTCCCGATGGAATGAATATTCCATAAAAAATAAAAATGGAATGGATGCTTGATTTTTGTCGACAATAAAGTAATTTTACCAGGCTTGCTACCGGGTGCAAAAGGAGTGCAACCGGTAGCATCTTAGGTTCCGCATAAGGCGGACTGTTTTTGGGAGGGTAAAATGAAACTAGGTTTGAAATCGCTTCTTACAGGCGCCGCCGTCGTTGTTGCACTGGCGTGCTCTTCGGCAATTGTCAGCGCGGCGGACATTCGCATCGTCGCCGTCACCCATGGCCAGGCCAATGACCCATTTTGGTCCGTGGTCAAGAACGGCGTCAACGCGGCCGCCAAGGACGTCGGTGTCAGCGTTGACTATCGCGCACCGGAAACATTTGACATGGTATCGATGGGGCAACTCATCGACGCTGCCATCAATCAGAAGCCTGACGGGCTTATCGTCTCCATTCCGGACGCCTCGGCGCTCGGCCCGTCCATCAAGAAGGCCGTGGCCGCTGGCATACCGGTCATCTCCATCAATTCCGGCTCGGACGTATCCAAGGAGCTTGGTGCACTTCTGCATGTCGGCCAGGACGAATACACTGCGGGCAAGGCCGCCGGTGCGAAGCTGCATGAGCTCGGCGGCAAGGAAGGTCTATGCGTCAACCAGGAGGTGGGCAATGTCGCGCTTGATTTGCGCTGCAAGGGCTTTGCCGACGGCTTTGGCGGCAAGGTGACGGTTCTGCCCGTGAGCAATGATCCCGCAGACGTCCGGGCGAAGGTCAAGGCGGCGCTGAGTTCGAATGCCTCCGTCGATACCATCATGGCGCTCGGCGCCGGTACCGCCGGCGAGCCGTCGCTCGCGGCTGTTGAGGACGTCGGTATGACCGGCAAGATCAAGGTGGCGACCTTCGACCTTTCGGCAGATTTCCTGAAGGCCGTGGCCGCTGGCAAAGCAGCCTTTGCGATCGATCAGCAGCAGTTTCTTCAAGGCTATCTGCCCGTCGTATTCCTGGCCAACTACGCCAAATACGGGCTGATCCCGGGGGGTAACGTCCCATCCGGCCCGAACCTGATCACCAAGGAAAAGGCGGCCCAGGTCGTAGATCTTTCCGCCAAGGGCATTCGCTGAACAGAATTGCCGAAAGGCATTCTCCCAGAATCTCCTCCCCTGAACGGGGGAGGGGGTTTGGCTGACAGAGCGCGGTGCCGAGCGAGCGCCGCCATTACCCTAAATTACAATTCCGTGGGAGGAGTTATGGCTTCGCTTGAGCAAAAGGCGGCGGCTGCGCCGAAGACCGATGAGCGCGTCAAACAGGTGAGTTTTCTGACGCATATGATGCGCCGGCCCGAGCTTGGTGCCGTAGCTGGCCTTGTACTGGTCATCCTCTTTTTCTTTCTCACCGCCGATTCAACAATGTTTTCCCTTTCAGGCGTGATGACCATCATGGCCCCGGCGTCGCAGCTGGGGATTCTCGCCATCGCGGCTGCGCTTCTGATGATCGGTGGCGAGTTTGATCTTTCGATCGGCTCGATGGTCGCCTTTGCGGGGCTGGTCTTCGGTGTCATCCTGACGAATTTCGGTCAGCCGCTTTCGGTTGCCATCGTGATGACGATGCTCTTTGCGGCGTTTATGGGGGCGATCAATGGGCAGATCGTCATTCACACGCGTCTTCCATCCTTTATTGTGACGCTGGCATTTCTCTTCATCCTGCGCGGCCTGACGCTCGTCGGCCTGAAGTGGGCGACCGGCGGCTCCACGCAGCTTCGCGGCATCGGCGACCATGTGAAGGACAGTCCGCTGCTCGGGCTCTTTTCCGGCGATGCACTGAAGAGCCTATTCGTCTGGCTTGCAGATCACGATGTGATCGACAAGTTCCCCAATGGCCTGCCGAAGGTCACGGGCATCCCGGTATCGGTCTTGTGGTTCGTTGCACTTGCATTGGCGGCGACCTGGGTCCTCCTGCGCACTCGCATGGGCAACTGGATCTTTGCCGCTGGTGGTGATCCCAATGCGGCAAGAAATTCTGGCGTCCCGGTCCATCGGGTGAAGACGGGGCTGTTCGCGTTGACGGCGTGTGCCGCGGCGCTAGTCGCCATCATCACCGTCCTGGATGCGGGTTCGACTGACGCCAGACGCGGCTTTCAGAAAGAGTTCGAGGCGATCATCGCCGCCGTCATTGGCGGGTGCCTACTCACAGGTGGCTATGGTTCGGCGATCGGCGCCTTCTTCGGCGCGATCATCTTCGGCTCGGTTTCCATCGGCCTGACCTATACAAAGTTCGACTCAGACTGGTTCCAGGTCTTCCTCGGCTCGATGCTGCTGCTGGCTGTCCTCTTCAACAATTTTATCCGCCGCAAGGTTACCGGGGAGCGCTGATCATGCCAGACGTCAATAACCGAACGCCGATCATCGAAGTGACCGACATTGTCAAGCACTACGGCTCCGTGATCGCTCTCAACGGCGTGTCGATGCAAGTTTCGGCCGGCGAGGTGCTTTGTCTCCTCGGCGACAATGGAGCGGGCAAATCCACTCTGATCAAGACGCTCTCCGGTGTCGTCCGGCCGAGCGGCGGCGTGTTCCGGGTGGAAGGCAAGCCGGTCGATTTCCGCAGTCCGCGAGACGCACTCGATGCCGGGATCGCGACGGTCTACCAGGATCTTGCAATGATCCCGCTGATGTCGATCACCCGTAACTTCTTCATGGGCCGGGAGCCTCGCAAAGGGATTTTCCCTTTCCGTCACTTCGACCTCACGCACTGCAACGAAGTCACGCGTGAAGAGATGCGCAAGATCGGCATCGATATCCGCGATCCCAATCAGGCGGTGGGCACTCTGTCTGGAGGCGAACGCCAATGCGTTGCGATTGCACGCGCGGTCTATTTCGGTGCCAAGATCCTCATTCTCGATGAGCCTACCTCAGCGCTCGGCGTGGCTCAAACCTCGATGGTGCTGAAATATATCCACCAGGTCCGGCAGAACGGGCTGGGCGTCATTTTCATTACCCACAATGTCCGCCACGCCTATGCCGTGGCGGACCGCTTCACCATCCTCAATCGCGGCCAGACGCTCGGCACCTTTGCCAAGGCCGAGATCGCGATGGATGAGCTGCAGAACCTGATGGCGGGCGGCAAGGAGTTGCAGCAACTGTCTGAAGAGCTCGGCGGCACGATCTAGCTCCGCTTATCCTGCGGCGCCCGCTGGCTTTGGCAGGCTGCCGCATTCTCAATCATCAAACATGGAAATGGTCATGAACGACGATCCGTCGAATACCCCATCCCCTTTCAAGCTCGCCGTCTGCGCCGAGATGGTCTTCAAGTCGCTTCCGGTCGTCGACAGGCTGAAGCGCATCACCGAACTCGGCTTTCACGCCGAAATCTGGGATTGGACCCAACACGACATCGCCGCGCTTGCGCGATCGGGAGCGGTCTTCTCGTCGATGACGGGCTACGTGACCGGCAGGCTCGCCGATGAAGAGGGCGCCGACGAATTGCTGCGGACTGCGAGGCAATCGATCCCGATCGCCAGGGAGATCAACTGCCCACGCCTCAACCTGCATGGTACCGGTCTCGACGGCCAGGGTCTTCCGGTGGTCAAGGCCGACAAGGTGACGGGTGCCATGTGGCTCAAGGCGCGCGATACCCTTAACCGCATCGCCGACCTCGGCGAACAAGAAGGCGTCACCTTCGTGCTCGAAAACCTCAATGAAACCGTCGATCATCCCAAGACACCTTTTGCCAAGGCTGAAGACACGCTTGCGCTCGTCTCGTCGGTGAACCGACCGGCATTGAGGCTCAATCTCGATCTTTATCACGCACAAATCGGCGAAGGAAACCTGATCGAATTATGCCGGCGCGCTCTTCCCTATATCGGCGAAATCCAGGTGGCGGATGTGCCCGGTCGTATGGAACCGGGGACGGGCGAGATCAACTACAAGGCAGTTGCCCGTGCGCTCAAGGATATGGGGTATCGCGGCGCGATCGGCATGGAGGCTTGGGCCTCGGGCGATGACGAGATGGCTCTTTCCCGCTTCCGTGACGCCTTCACGGTTTGAAGATTCGATAGCCAACGCTTACACATCATGGAGCAATATTGATGATCAGATTTGGATTGATCGGCGCCGGCCGGATAGGCAAGGTGCATGCCGCGACCATCGCGGCGAACCCGAAGGCGAAGCTCGCCTATGTGGCGGATGCTTTCAGAGCATCGGCAGAGACTCTCGCAGCGCAGACCGGCGCCGAGGTTGCCGACGCGGAGGACGTCATCAGGTCCCCGAACGTCGATGCAATCCTTATCGCGACGCCGACCCCGAGCCACGCAGATCTCATCGAGGCGGCTGCGAGAGCCGGCAAGGCAATCCTTTGCGAAAAGCCGGTGTCACTTTCGGTCGAACGCATCAATACCTGCCTCGACGTCGTTGAGAAAAACAGGTCGACCTTGATGATCGGCTTTAATCGCCGCTTTGACCCGAACTTCGCGAGTTTGGAAGCACGCCTTCGCCGTGGCGATGTCGGCGCCATTGAGATCGTGACGGTCACCAGCCGGGACCCCGCGCCGCCGCCTGCCGACTACGTAAAGTCCTCCGGCGGTCTGTTCCGTGACATGATGATCCACGACTTCGATATGGCTCGCTTTCTCATGGATGAGGAATTCGTCGTTGTGAACGCGCTTGGGTCGTCTCTCGTCGACAAGGCAATCGGCGCCGAGGGGGACGTGGATACCGCCGCAGTGCAGATGCAGACGGCTTCGGGCCGCATTGCTGTCATCACCAATTCGCGTCGGGCGACTTATGGATACGACCAGCGCATCGAAGTGCATGGCGCAGCCGGTATGCTTGCAGCGAAGAATATCGCCGCCACGAGCGTCGAACTTTCCAACGCGAACGGCGTCAGCGGTGATCCCGTTCAACATTTCTTTCTCGAGCGCTACGCCCAGGCCTACGCCAACGAGATCAATGCTTTCATCGATGCGATCGACACGGGTACTCGATCACTGAGACCCGGTGGCCCTGATGGACTTCAGGCGCAGAAACTGGCGGAAGCCGCAACGGTAAGCTGGCAGACAGGCAGACCAGTTCAGGTGGCCTAACGGTCGCACGCGGTGCGGCCAAGCTTCATTGCCGCATCGCTGTTCTTTCCACGGACCTCCGGCTTATTGCCGGTAATTGCAATCACCAACAATGCGTTTTGGAGAGTGCGTGCAATGCTAAAAAATGAGCAAGCCCCTCCTGCGAGCATACAGGAGCTTAAATTCAAGATCGCCAAGCGGCAAATTACCTTTCCAACTACCCTCGAGCGGCTCGCCAGGCAGATGATTGAGCGGCCGGAAATCGTAGCGTTCGAGAGCGCCGCAGCGGTCGCGCGCCACTTCAAGGTCTCTCAAACAACGGTTCATCGTCTTGCGCACCAAATGGGGTTTCGAACATTTCGCGACTTTCGCGCGATGATCAGGGAGAATTTGCGCCTAGTATCTTCCAAAATCGATTAGCGCGCGGGATCTCCGGACGGACTTCGGACTCGGCATCTTCGCGCAAACAAATGAGCGCGGCTTTTCAGTTCCAATTCGTTCCCGATTTCTGACCTTCACATGGATCAGTTTACCGGTTTCGCAGTTGCCACGCTAACTCGAAAGACGACTGCCCGAAGACAAAGAAAGGTTGGTGTGGCCGCTAGGACGTCATCAGATGCGGTCGGATGAGAACAGCGCTGATGCGGATTTGTTGCGCGAGATGATCGGCTTTGCCGCTGAACCGTTGGAGGTCATTTTGGCCACGGGTGCTGAATTCGACGAGCAGAACCCGCTGCGACCTCAAATTGAACAAACCCGAGTCGGCGCGGACGCCGACGGTCGTCGCTTGCGATCAGCCCCGCACCCCGAACGGCTTCGGGTGCCTCGTGGAAGGAGTTTTGAAGACGGTCCCCGTGTGAACAGTGGAAAGGGAGAGACGATGAAGCGAGACGATGCCGTAAAGCAACCAGACGGGATCGATCTGGAGGTGGGCCGTCGCCTTCGACTTCAAAGAAAACTTCTCGGCATGTCACAACTAGGCCTGGCCTCTGGTCTAGGTATATCTTTCCAGCAGGTCCAAAAATACGAACGCGGCGCTAACCGGATCGGTGCGAGCCGCCTTGCTCAGATCGCCAATATCTTAAAGGTCGATGTCTCGTACTTCTTCAGTGATACACGCGTGATCGGGGACATCGGCGCCGACGCGGGTGACATAACAAGTTTTGTGGCGACGCCGGAGGGCGTTTCCCTCAATCGATCTTTTCAGAAGATCCCAAACGCGCAAACCAGAAAGAGCCTGGTGAGCCTTATCCGAGCAATCGCTGAAGATGACAGATGAACACAGCCCGCCCGGATATCGCCAAGCACGTTTTCAGGTCCAGGGTGTCGATCAAAATGGTGATACTGTTTGGCGGAGGAAGCTCCAGCGATCCGACGTCTCCAGCTTTTTCGATCAGCGGCCACTCTGTATGTCGCTTTCATGACCCTCACGCCCTCGCGACCAGGCTGAGGAGCAGTTCGTCCAACTGTTCGAACTGCTCGGGCATGCAGCCCTCCATCCCTGAGAAGGCTTCATCGAGAGCTTCCTTCGAGGGATAGAGTTCGTGTAGGACCAGCAGAGTCTTGTCGCCTTTTGCCTCGAATATCACCGTGGTCACCGCAGCGTCCGCACTTTCCTCATTCGTCCAAACCAGGCGGGCGTTCGGTATCACCTCGACGTACTTGCCGAAAAACGCCGTAGCGCTTGAAGCATCGCTGCCAAACTCCACACTGTAACCTCCTCCGACACGAACATCCATCTCGCAGGAGAGCATGGGCACGCCCGTCGACTTCGGCGCCCACCACCGTATGAACAGTTCGGGTTTGATCCATGCCTCATAGACGATGCGCGCCGGACCGTCGAAGGTCCTCGTAACGAGGAGCTGGCAATGGGATCTCCGTTCGATCGTCGTGCGGTTGTTCATGGGGGTGGCTTCATTCTCTGTTCGTTGGCCCATCGAATCTCTCCTTCCGTTTCTATTCGGCAGACGCTTCAGATTGTCGTTTCGGTTCACAGGATTAACCGGAATGAGACGCTGCATCGCTAAAGAATTCGGCCAGCTCCTCGGCCGTTTCCGTGGGGTTCTCTTCAGGAGAGAGGTGGCCTCCAGGCATGGCATGGCCGACGAGCTTGTCCGCCAATTGTCGCCATAACACCAACGGTCCCCCTTCCTCGGCATACCACGTAGCCACAGCGCCGGTTCCACTCCAAAGAGCCATGAGTGGGCAACTAATCCGGTGTCCGAAGATTTGGTCCCGCATATCATGCTGGCGATCGACGCCTGCTGCAGCACGATACTCCTCGCAGATCGCGTGCACACGTTCCGGATTTCTGAGCGCTTCCCTGAGCGCTTCCATGTATGCCTCTCTGATCTCCGGCGGGAACACCGCGGCGCAAGACCCCCAGCCAGTGAGCGCGTCATCGACGACAGCCCCCGGTGCGCAAGCGATCAGCCTTTCCGGCAACGGTTCTGCTTGCGCAAGCAGGAGCCACCGCCAACGCCAGGGCAAATCGGTCACCAGCTCGATCCCACACATTCGCGGTAGGAACGATATCGAGAACGGCAAGCTTTCTGATCGCCGCGGGGTGATCGAGCGCCACACGATAAGCCACGCGCCCCCCTCGGTCGTGACCGGCGATCATAAACTCGCTGAAGCCGAGCTTGGCCATATCCTCCACCATCTCGGCGGCCATAACCCGTTTTGAATAGGGCAGGTGATCGGGGGCGGACGTAGGACTAGCGCTGGCGCCGTATCCGCGTACGTCGGCACAGATGACGGTGAACTCGGAGGCAAGCAGAGGAGCGACCTCGCGCCACATGAGGTGGATTTCGTGGAAGCCGTGCAGTAACAGGACCGGCGGACCGTTCCCGACAATGGTAGTGAATATACACCCGCCTGATAGGGAAACTGATTGCGCGCGGCTGTGGTTCGACACTTCACTTCTCCTTGCAGGTTCGTCACTCGAGCGCTCAAATGCGAGAATGCGGGAGCTCAATTGAACGGCCAGCCGGCCCCGGCAACGCTCACGTCGACGGAAACGATTTGGCCGGTGCCGGCCATCTCGCTCATCTTGTTCATGCCAAACCATTGTGCTGTGGTGAGGAAAAGGGTGGACCGATCCTCGCCGCCGAGCATGCAGGCGAAAGCACCCCGGTCTACCTTGACCTCGTCAAGCACGTCGCCGCCTTCTCGTACCCGGCGACAGTAGGCATTAGGGACATCCGCGTACCAGACGGCACCCTCGCCGTCGAAACATATCCCGTCCGGCGGTCCATGAAGCTCTGCCCAGATCCGCCGGTTTGAAAGGCGCCCGTCAGCCGCCACATCAAAAGCGGTCAGCTGCCTGCCCCAGCTTTCCGCGCAGATCAGGGTGTGACCATCAGCGGATAGTGCCATTCCGTTTGGAAACTGAAATCCTTCGGCCTGTTTCTCAACGCTGCCGTCCGGCCGGACCAACATGATCGCTGGTCCGTTGACGTAGATCCTTCCCGCAACGTCGATGACGATTTCGTTCCACGCGCCGGAGCATAGCGTGGCGTATTCTTTCAAGCCCTTTCCGTCGAAACGCATGAGCGATGAGGAACCGGACTGGACCACGAAGAGGTCGTTGTCCGGGCCGAAATCGAATGACAACGGTGGAGCTTGCGCCGGGAGGACGAGCCGCGATCGGTTTCCTTCTTCAAGGACCCGGATCTCGCCACTGGTCCAATCGGCAAACCAGAGCGCGCCTCGATGCCAACGTGGGCATTCGACAAGTCCTCTTCCCTTCAACAAAACATGGGCGGGCATGTACGTCTCCTTGGTCCGCTGCACCTGCAGAGGACGTACGACTTTCGAGCGCGCCGACAATCTGGAAAAGAAATTTTGCGTTTTCGCGGAAGACGGCCCGCGCCGATAGCCGCCAACGCTGGTGTGGCGTACTCCGGCTTCGGACGGCTCGGCAACGTAGTACTTTCGTCCTTTGTGTCCCGTGGTGTCGTTTGGCACTTAAACGTAAGAATTAGGCGGTTCCGGCAGAATCCGGCATTTAAAGTGAGACCTGCCGGCGTGAAGTGGAGCCGGCAACGACTACGAAATGAGCAGCAACCTTACGATTTATAAAAGTCTCGCAAGAGAACCGTTCGCACCAGATGCCAGGACGTAATCTCAAATTAAGTGGCAATGGCCCGGATCAAATCTCAAATTAAATGCCAAACCTCACGTTATATGCTGGTCTAGCTAACTAAATGATTTTGTTGGAGGCGCAGTCTTACGATTAAATGCAAAGCGACACCTGGTTCGATGCGGCGCCTGTATGTCCTGCTGCACTTCAGACTTGTTCGGAACAAGGTGAAGGCAAGGTCTGAAAACTAGACCAACCGGGCGCGGCAAGCTTTGTCGCTCCAATGCTCAGCGACGTGAAAGGACAGGATATGCGTGCGCTGCCGTCATCGCCGAAGACGTCGCACCGGCGCGCCGGCGATGAGAACGAGGTTAGATCCAATGCCAGCGAACCCAACTTTGATCTCTACCACGATCGGCGATTTCGTTCTCATCCATCCGGGGGAATGACTCGGTAATGAGCGGAGCCGGCTTTCCTTGTCACAGAAGCATGTCGACCGCCGACGATATTACTGCGAACCGCACCAGAAATGGTCCGATCGACTGCACAGGGATTAAGAGTCTTTTCGGCATATGGGAGCATCATCGTACGGCAGTTGCGCCCCGCAACGCCGACGTCACTAATCTTCTAATCAGGACCTGTCATGAAACATACGCTTTTGGTCGCGGCTCTCGCGATGTCCTTTCCGATGTTTGCTCATGCCGAGACGCTGCAGTTTCCAAGTGAAGAGCCGATAGCTGAGGTGTCTATCCCGCACAGCTGGGGACCGAAGGAAACTGAAACCGGAATTGATGCAACCTCGCCAGATTCCGCCATCTATTTTTCGATCGATATCGCAAACGATGCAACCATGGACAAGACGGTCGACGACGCTGTCGATTTCCTCGTCAAGAATGGCGTGAATATCGATGCGAAGAGCAAGCATGAGTTTCCTGACACGACCCTAAACGGCATGAAGCTCGGCCATCTCGAGTGGGACGGCACCGATAAGGACGGCCCGGTGCATGTGCAACTCGCATTTGCGCAGCCGTCCGAACACAAGATGCTGGTCATCACCTATTGGGGCTCGACGGAAAACGAGGCCAAGCATGATGACGCGGTCAGTGGGATTATCTCATCCCTGAAGCCGATCAACGACTGATCACGGATCGGAGCGCCGGCCTCAGCCGGCGCCCCGAGTACAATCGAACCGTTCCCCGACCTCGAAAGGGCAAGATGCGCACGACCCTTATCACCGTGTTTCTCGCAGCAATCTCCAGCGCTGCCTGCTTTTCATCCGCAATGGCGGCAGACCATTACTCAGCAAGCAGCAACACTGCCATGAGCATTACCGGCGACGTCGATATGGATGATGCCGGGATCACCTTCGAGAACGGCAAGGAGCTTACCTTCTCGGATTTGATCGCAGACAATTTGGTAGTCGATGGCAAGCGCGTGCCGGGATCGGTTTACCGCGTCGCGCAGCCGCTTGATCCGGAATTGAAGAACGGCAACCGTCTTTGCGGCACAGGCAAGGTCACCTATCTCGCCACGTGGAGCGACGGCGACGGCTCCACGGCGATCGCGGTGTTCACCGGTTCGAGGCCGCCGCGAAGCGACGACGAGAGCTGTGCCACCTATAGCTACCAGGACCAGGAGTAAGATTTTTTCTAGCACGCAAGGACCGGGCTTCAACCCCGCGATTGGTGGAGGCCTGCAAAGAGTGACTGGAGGTTGGAGCAGGGCAGGTCGAGAGGCCCTCAGACCCTTAGGCTCGCTCTTTGGCGACTTTGATGATCGTGCGTGACGAGAAGGCTCGAGTTTCGAAGAGAGGCCAGGAGTGGCCGCATAGCTAGAATGCTGTAACTCCCGTCGCGCGCCTCCTCCCCCCGAAAGCGGAGGTCGGCTGCAGCGAAACGGTAGCAGCTCTCACTGCCGCCGTTGTATGACATCAATGGCCGCGATATTCAGGATTGCATCCTTAGGCCCAGAACTGCAGCACGGCTGCATCCGCCAGGATCACGAAAGTAAAGCCAATCGCCGGGGCGAGATGCTTGAAGCCCTCGCGTGCCTTGATCAGTGTGCCCAGCGCAGCGAGGATCAAAAGCGTCAGACCGACGAGCGCGATGGTTCGCTCGGATGGAAGCAGCAAGGCTGCTGCCCCTGCTATCTCCAGACCCACCGTCAACAGACGCCACCCTCTAGGGTAGCCCCAGCGTTGAAAGTCCGCTTCGGCATTGCCGGCATTGATGACGTTGACCAGGCCTGCGACGGCGAACGCCAGCGCAACGATCCCGTTCAAAACCATGGCGATGCTCATAGCGGAGATCCTTCCGTCGGGTAGGGACGCATCTGTTGTAGGACCTCATGCAGATTGAGCTCATCCCGGTGCTCGACGAACCGACCGACTTCGACGCGCCAGATATCGATCGAGCGCATGGTAATTTCACTACAGCCCTTCTTGAGCCGGACGCGCTTGCGCTCTATCGCTTGATCGTCGCCGACGGATGGCGTTTTCCCGCTCTGTCTACCGTGTTTGACATGTCCGGCATGCGCGTTATTCGGCGACGCATAGCCGCGCTACTCGAGCCTGGCGCAGTCCCTTCCAATGAGTCACTGACAATTGCCGGCGGGATCGTGGCGCTAGCACTAGGGGACGCCTATCAGCGCGCTATCATGGGCATCGTCGAAGAGGGAGATGCCGAAGTGTTTGAACACCAAATCGAAGCTGCCATTGCTTACGGGCTTAGCCGCCTTACCCCTTCTTGAACGTCCGCTAGCACCATTCGACTGTCAGAACCTGCCAGTTCGCTACCGGCCCCCAAATCGGTCATTCCAAAGCCGATGTCGCGACTGAGGGATTCAGACGGATAACAATTTGTGCCAATAGGGTCGTCGGTTCGAGTCCTTTCGACTGCAATAGAATCGAATGCTACACGACTTCAGGCTTCATCCCGGCGATATCAAGAGCGTCATGCTCTCCGTTCCGAAAGAGAGATCACTTCTGCCGGTTGCCGCAACCCGGTTGCAACGACAGAAACCCTCAGTCGTCCTTCAAGTTCTCCGTTGAATGTCGCGCCGACGACTATGTTTGCCTCAGCATCGACCTCCTCGCGGACACGTGTGGCCGCCTCGTCAACGTCAAAGAGCGTCATGTCCGGCCCGCCGGAAATGGAAACGAGCAGCCCCCTCGCTCCCCTGACAGACGTATCGTCGAAAAGCGGATTGGCAATCGCTGCCTCTGCGGCGACTCTGGCGCGGCTGTCCCCCGCCGCTTCGCCCGTGCCCATCACCGCTCGACCCATATCGCGCATCACCGACCTTACGTCAGCGAAATCCAGATTGATCAACCCTTCTTTGACGATCAGATCGACAACGGAGCTGACGCCCGCGTGAAGAACGCGATCGGCCATTTCAAAGGCGTCGGCGAAGGTTGTCTTGGCATCGGCTATCCGGAAAAGGTTCTGATTGGGAATTACGATCACCGTGTCGGCGCTTTCGCTGAGACGCTCAATCCCCTGCCGTGCCGTCCGCATTCGATGTGTACCCTCGAAGGTGAATGGCATGGTGACGACACCGACCGTCAGCACGCCTGCCTTCCGCGCAGCCCGAGCGATGACGGGCGCTGCGCCTGTTCCAGTCCCGCCTCCCATGCCCGCGGTGACAAAACACATGTGCGTTCCGGCCAGGTGGTCCATAATCTCGTCGATCGATTCTTCCGCTGCCGCCTGTCCGATCTCGGCCAGAGATCCGGCGCCAAGTCCTTCGGTGACCGCCAGGCCAAGTTGGATAAGCCGCGGTGCCTTTGACGTCGACAGAGCCTGGGCATCGGTGTTTGCAACGATGAATTCTACCCCCTCGAGATTTTGCGCGATCATATTGTTGACAGCATTGCCACCGCCGCCGCCGACGCCAATGACGGCAATCCTTGGTTTGAGGTGCGTTATGTTCTGGATAGTAACCTCCGTCGGTTTCATGGAAGGTCAGCTCCTGGGCAAAGATAGAGGTTTCATGATGCTGCGAAGGTGGTGATGAACCATCAGCCGATGGAGGATGTCCGACGATTGCTTTCCGTCGGCCAGCGTCGAAAAAGTGCGCTGGCGTTAACGCCGCCAAAACCGAAGCCGTTGGATATCGCGTATTCAACGTTCAGGCGGCGGGCTTCATTTGCGACGAAATCGATGCCGTTCGCCTCAGGATCTGGCGTATTCAAGTTCAGGGTCGGTGGTGCGACTTGGTCCCTGAGCGCCAAAATCGTGAAGATGGCTTCCAGCCCCCCGGCCGCGCCAAGCAGATGTCCGGTTGCTGATTTCGTTCCACTCACCGCGACAGACTTTCCGCCGCCAAATAGACCCTTGATAGCCCTAATTTCTCCGAGATCTCCCACCGGTGTCGAGGTGGCATGCGCGTTCAGATGACCCACGTCGTGAGGGGCCACGCCGGCTTGCGCGACGGCAAGCTCCATTGCTCTGCGCGCTCCGCTTCCGTCTTCGGGACCGGAGGTGATATGGTGAGCGTCGGCTGTCGTGCCGTATCCGACGAGTTCGGCGATCGGGGTGGCACCGCGCGCAAGAGCGTGGCTCAGTGCTTCGATGACGAGTATGCCTGCCCCTTCGCCCATCACAAAGCCGTCACGCGACGTGTCGAAGGGGCGCGACGCATTGCTCGGTGTTTCGTTGAAACCGGTCGACAGCGATCTTGCCGCGGCGAAACCGCCAAGGCTGACGATGTTCATGCAGGCTTCTGTTCCGCCGCAAATGGCAATGTCGGCTTCATTGGATCGAATAAGCCTGGCGGCATCGCCGATAGCCTGAACGCCGGCAGCGCATGCCGTCACGGGTGCACCGAGGGGGCCTTTGAAGCCGTGGCGGATTGAGACTTGCCCGGCTGCGAGATTGACGAGGAAGGACGGAATGGTGAAGGGCGAGAGGCGGCGTACACCGCGTTGATCGACGGTGCGGACCGCCTCGGTTATTGCCGGAAAGCCACCGATGCCGGACGCGATGATCGTCGCGGTTCTCAGCCTGTCTTCATTCGAAGACGGCCTCCAGTTCGCTTGCGATAGTGCCTCTTCCGCGGCTGCCAGCGCGAAAATGATAAACCGGTCGACCTTGCGTTGATCCTTTGGCGGCATGATCGCATCCGGATCGAAGCCTCCCTCGGGGTCTTCGGCGAGAGAGGGGACCACGCCTCCCACTTTCGAAGGCACATCCCCGACCACATCGTCACCCAGGCGCCGAATGCCGCTTTTGGCCGCCAGTAGCCGCGACCAGGAAATATCAACGTTTGCTCCAAGGGGGCTGACAGCTCCCATACCTGTGACAACAATGCGACGCATCTGCTTTCCACCTGTCTTCGCATTAAAAAATAGGCATACAATCGTCGTCCCGACCCACAATGGGTCAAGGCCCGTTCTCAAAACATGCAGCTTACTCAAAGACCTAAGACGCTTTCACCCGACTCGGACGCAGCTGAAATTTCGGCCCATGTTCCCGCCGGATACTTGAACCCGACAAGCTCTCAGGCAACATCATCACGGTTGGCGATACGTCTGACTTCGCCACTGGCCGCGTCGAGCACGCCTTGTGACAAGCTCTCGTCCTCGATGATGCGGGACAGCGTCACGGCACCCACCATCAAAGACAGTATCGCTATCGCCTTGTCGCTAGGACCTGCGGTGTTGGCGTCACCCATTAGTTCGTCCAGCACCTCGAAGTGAGCTCGAATACCATCCTCAAACGGGCGCCTGACCTCTCTGCTTTGCCGAGCCGCATCCGCTCCCAGCGCCACCAGGGGACAACCTTCCGCCTTTTCTCCTCTGTGATCCTTGGAGAGATAGAATGCCATGACAGCTTCCAAGGGATCGGAGGTGTCTGCGGCCGCGGTCGACCATCGTCTTGTGGCGCTTTCCAGTGCCCGCCTCGATGCAAGGGCGGCAAGATCGTCCTTCGACGCGAATTGTTTGTAGAACGCTCCCTGCGTGAGGCCGGCGCCCTTCATCAAGTCCTTCAGCCCAATCCCATCAAATCCATGCTCCCGGAAGAGCCGACTTGCCGCGTTGATCACCGCTTCGCGATTTGCCTCTGCCTGAGCCCGACTGACTCTCATATCGATCTCCATTTAGATTTCACTTGACATCTATAGCACGATTAGAGTTAGATCGCAATCTAAAATAACCGCTGCACCCGTCAACAAGGGTCAAATGACATGAACCGCAAAATTCTCCTCGCCTCCGTGGGCATACTGGTGGCCGTTGGCGCCACTGCGTTCGTTCTCCTTGCCGAATCTTCGGAAGGAAGAGCACAAGCCGCAGACCCCCGCGTCGCGCCGACGCTCGTCAGTTTGGTGGATGCAAAGAGGCCAGATACCGCTGTGCGCACGTTCACCGGTACGATTGCCGCTCGTGTGCAAAGTAATCTGGGATTTCGGGTGCCCGGCAAGATCATCGAGCGCTACGTTGACGTCGGCCAGCAGGTCAAGGCGGGTCAGCTCTTGATGCGCATTGACGAGACCGATCTGCGCCTGGCGCTTGTCGCAAAACGCAATGCGGTCGCTGCGGCTCAAGCCGTCCTGACCCAGGCGCAGGCTGACGAGAGACGCTACGCTGCCTTGGTGAAAAACGGGTTGGCCGCCGCTTCTCCGCAGCGCTATGAACAGGCAAAGGCAGCACTAGACACGGCAACCGCCCAATTTGCCGCAGCGCAAGCCGATGCAAGCGTCGCCGAAAACGCGGCGACTTACTCGCTGCTGATCGCCGATACCGATGGCACCGTCGTCGAAACACTTGGAGAGCCGGGGCAAGTGGTGACCGCGGGACAAACCGTAGTCCGGCTTGCCCAGGCCGGGCCTCGTGAGGCGTTGGTCTGGCTTCCGGAATCCGTTCGTCCGCAGATCGGAGACATTGCCGAAGCCAGCATCTACGGAAGCGAAAACCGGCAGGACAAGGCGCGGCTTCGGCAGATCTCGGATGCCGCCGATCCGCAAACCCGCACCTATGAAGCACGCTGGGTTCTGGATGGCGCCGCAGCCTCGGCCCCACTCGGCGCGACAGTCACCATCAAAATCTCCAACGATACCGGCCAGGCGCATGCGGTGGTGCCGGTCGGCGCTGTTTTTGACGACGGCAGCCGAACTGGCGTGTGGGTCTTTGACGAAAAAACGTCGACCGTCCACTTCCGCCAAGTGAAGGTCGAGAAGATGGGTGAGGAGGTCGCGGTGGTTTCCAGCCTCAAGGCGGGCGAGCCCATTGTCGCTCTTGGGGCGCATCTCCTGCAGGACGGCGCGAGCGTCCGGACCACGACAGAACAAGCAGAGGCGGCCAATCAATGAACCTCAATCTATCCGCGCTCGCGGTCCGCGAGAGAGCCGTTACGCTGTTCTTCATCGTCCTGCTTGCCGCCGCCGGCGTGTATGCCTTCGCCAAGCTCGGACGGGCGGAAGATCCTTCGTTCACCATCAAGACGCTGACCGTGACAGCCGTATGGCCGGGCGCCACAGCGCGTGAGATGCAGGATCTTGTCGCCGAGCCTCTCGAGAAACGCCTCCAGGAGCTAACATGGTACGACCGCGTCGAGACGACCACGCGGCCGGGATACGCCTTTTTGACCGTCACGCTGAAGGACAGTACACCACCCACGGCGGTCGAAGAGGAGTTCTATCAGGCACGAAAGAAGCTTGGAGACGAGGCGCGAAACCTGCCCCAGGGCGTCTTGGGTCCCTTTGTCAACGACGAGTATTCCGACGTTAGCTTCGGTCTTTATGCGCTAAAGGCCAAGGGCATGCCGATGCGCGATCTTGTGCGGCAAGCCGAGGTGATCCGCCAGGACCTTCTGCATGTGCCCGGCGTCAAGAAGATCAACATTCTCGGAGAACGGCCCGAACAGATCTTTGTTGAATTCTCCTTTGCCAAACTGGCGACCCTCGGAATTTCGGCGCAGGACATCGCGGCCGCCTTGCAGCGGCAGAATACCGTGACGCCGGCAGGATCGATCGATACACGCGGCCCGCGGGTGTTCATCCGCTTCGATGGCGCTTACGACAGCATCCAGGCGATCGCTGACACGCCGATCGTCGCGGCCGGACGCACGCTGAAACTCTCAGATTTTGCGGAAATTCGCCGCGGCTATGAAGATCCGGCCACCTATCTCATCCGTCACAATGGCGAACCGGCCATCATGCTTGGCGTGGTGATGCAGCAGGGCTGGAACGGCCTGGAACTCGGCAAAGCGCTGGAAGAAAGATCCGGTGCGATCGCACAGACCTTGCCGCTCGGCATGACGCTCGCCAAGGTCAGCGACCAGGCTGTCAACATCCAGGAAGCCGTCGGCGAGTTCATGCTGAAATTCGCCATGGCGCTCGGCGTCGTGCTGTTCGTAAGCCTCATCAGCCTCGGCTGGCGCGTCGGTATCGTCGTCGCCCTGGCCGTTCCGCTCACGCTTGCCGTTGTCTTCCTCATCATGCTGGAGACTGGCAGATTCTTCGACCGCATCACGCTCGGCGCGCTCATCCTGGCGCTCGGTCTTCTGGTCGACGATGCAATCATCGCCATCGAGGTGATGGTGGTGAAAATGGAAGAGGGAATGGATCGCATCAAGGCGGCCGCCTATGCGTGGAGCCATACCGCTGCCCCCATGCTATCTGGTACGCTGGTGACGATCATCGGGCTGATGCCGGTCGGCTTCGCGCGCTCGACCGCCGGCGAATATGCCGGCAACATCTTCTGGGTGGTGGGCTTTGCCCTCATTGTCTCCTGGATCGTCGCCGTGGTCTTCACACCCTACCTCGGCGTCAAGATGCTGCCGGCGATCAAGCCGATCGATGGTGGCCATCACGCCATCTACGACACGCCGAACTATCGCCGCCTTCGTGGGATGATCGCATTTGCGGTGCGGCACAAGTTCGTCACCTGCGCGGTGGTCGGCATCGCTATGGGTGTGTCCGTCGTTGGCATGGGAGCGGTCAAGCAACAGTTCTTCCCGACATCGGACCGTCCCGAAGTATTGGTGGAGGTCCGCTTACCCGAGGGCACCAGTATCGAGACGACCACGGCGACAGTCGAGAAGCTCGAAGGATGGCTGCAGAAACAGCCCGAGGCAAAGACCGTCACGAGCTATATAGGGCAGGGCGCTCCTCGGTTCTTCTTCGCCATGGCGCCGGAATTGCCGGACCCGTCCTTTGCCAAGATCGTCGTGCTGACGCCGGACGCCGAGACGCGCGAAGCGCTGAAGCAGCGTCTCCGCGCCGCCGTCTCGGAGGGGCTCGCTCCTGAAGCCTATGTGCGTGTCACGCAGCTCGTATTCGGTCCCTACACACCGTTCCCGGTCGAGTTTCGCGTCATGGGACCTGATCCCAGGAAATTGTACGAGATCTCCGAGCAAGCCCTCGACATCATGAAGGGCGTGCCGGATGTCCGTCAGGCCAATCGCGACTGGGGCAACCGCACGCCGGTGCTGCGCTTCGTTCCTGACCAGGATCGGCTGAGCCTGATCGGCCTTTCGCCGGCGGAGGCAGCCCAGCAGATGCAATTGCTGTTGAGCGGCATTCCGATCACGCAGGTTCGCGAGAACATTCGCACTGTGCCCGTCATCGCGCGCAGTGCCGGCGAAAACAGGCTTGATCCGTCACGACTGGCAGACTTCTCGCTGATGAGCCGAGATGGCAGGCAGGTTCCACTCGATCAGATCGGTCATTCCGAAGTCCGGTTTGAAGAGCCGATCCTGAAAAGGCGTGATCGAACGCCTGTCATTACAGTCCGCTCGGACATCAACGAGGCGACACAGCCTCCGGAAGTCTCGCAACAAATTCTGAAGGCGCTTCAGCCGCTGATCGCCTCGCTTCCCGTCGGATATCGTATCGAGATGGGCGGAAACATCGAGGAATCCTTAAAGGCTAATATTGCCCTCATTCAGATCTTCCCGGCGATGATTGCCGCAATGCTGATCGTCATCGTCTTGCAGGTCCGTAGCCTTTCGACGATGACCATGGTCATGCTGACGGGACCTCTTGGTCTTGCCGGCGTTGTTCCCGTCTTGCTTATCTTCCATCAACCGTTCGGCTTCAATGCCATTCTCGGACTGATCGGTCTCGCAGGAATCCTTATGCGCAACACGTTGATCCTCACTGAACAGATCAAGGAGAATAAGGCAGCCGGTCTGGACGACTATCACGCCGTCATCGAGGCGACGGTGCAGCGGACACGTCCGGTCATGTTGACGGCACTTGCGGCCGTCCTTGCCTTCATCCCTCTCACCCATTCGGTATTCTGGGGATCGATGGCCTACACGCTGATTGGCGGGACAGCAGTTGGGACCGTAATGATCCTGCTCTTCCTTCCCGCTCTTTATGCCACCTGGTTCCGCATCAAGCCGACTGAGGGAGCAACACACCATACGGAGCAAAATGCTTCGGAACTGCAACGCGCTATGGCTGCGGAGTGACATCATGTTTAGGATGTGTACGGACGTGACCGCCCCGGACGCGAAGGAGAAAACGAACCGTTCAGCATCGATGGTCCGGGATGCTGAGTGGATCCCTGATCGACAGAAACCGGAACCTCAGGAACGAGGGCCTTATTCCTCAGCTTCGGATGAAGCAATTTTAGAGGAAGGACGTGATCGGATCCTGGATATTGCGGAAAAATACATTCGCCGTATCGGTCATCGCAAGACAACTGTTGCAGACATTGCGTCCGACCTGGGTACAAGCCGAGCGAACGTGTACCGCTTCTTTCCCACAAGGGCGGCAATCAACAATTCTGTCTGCGCGCGTATCGTCGAAAAGGTCACCGAAATTGCGTTCTCTATCGCACGGACAGACGCGGCGGCGAGTAAAAAGCTTGTTGAACTTTTGAACGTCTTTCACCGGCATAGCAGAATGACGCTGATGGAAGAAAGACCCATTCACGAGCTGCTTGTCGCTGCTGCGAACGAAAATTGGCCATCGATGAATGCGCATGATGAGCGAATCCGCGCAATCCTGGACACGATTATCCGTCAGGGTTTGCAAGCGGGTGAGTTTCAGGTGGAAGATGCCGACTATGCCACACGGGGAGTGATCACCGCGTTCTTGCCGTTCTTCCACCCCGTTTTGCTTGAGCAATGTGTTCAGGAGGGGAAGGGCACGGCTGGAGCCGCACACGCGCAAATCCGGTTCATCATGCGAGCTCTCGGCAAATCTGACTGGCGGGGTGCCGAGGCTTCGGAAGCAATGCCAAGCGCCTAAATTCTGTCCCGACATCCTGATCTGTATATACGAAGGGATTCACGGCAGCAGGCGAAAGCCTGACACATGCCGCCGCCAAATTCCATGTCAGTTTCGAAACCAACTGCTCGAACATCACAATCCGGGTCGAACGATCAGGCAGGTTGACGTGCCGTGAGCGTAGAGCTTGCCTTGGGAGTTCTCGATCCTGCCGTCTAAAGTGATGACTGTCCGACCGCGAGAGATCACCTTTCCGGTGATCCTTAATTCGCCGCAGTCGACAGAAATTGGACGTACAAATTTAACCGAGGTTTCTTGCGAAGGGCAAACTTCGCCGGACATCAACGTTGTTTGCGCGGCAAGCGACATGGACGTGTCGAGCATCGTCATGATCCATCCGCCGTGGACGGTATTCATCACATTGAAAAAACGCGCCTCCGGCCTGGCGAGAAGCTCAACGTGACCTTCGTCCGGCGGAAGAAGTGTGAATGGCAACAGATCCGCCATCGGCGGTCGAGGGAGGGTTCCTTGCGAGAGGCCCGTCACAAACTCGATACCATTCATCAGCGTAGTGTCAGGCAAGGAACCTCTCCTCTTTGCTCGATCGTCAATCATAGCGCGCCAACCTCGTGGCCGCCTCGAACACAATCCGACGCGGTGGTGCTAAGCAAGTTGGCCATGTTGCAGCGGTCACCAATCGACCGAGCAACAATCCTTCCCCGGGCAGCTTCAGCCGTTGCGGCCGGACCCCGGCACGGGCAACCGCGCCACTCCAATGAAAGTACTCCAAAAACAGCCGGCACTTCATTTTATATGTTGATCGACATCCAAAATCAAGTTAGATTGCGATCGAAATCTAATCGGAATACTTTGTGAAGCAATATGCGGGATCTCCATCTGACAAAGGAACAGATAATCCAATCCCGCTGAAAGCTTCCCAGCACTCGTTCGCACAACCTCAGGAGCATGCATGTCCAATCAGAAAGTCGTCGTTATCACCGGCGCATCATCCGGAATAGGCGAGGCCACCGCGCGCCTTCTCGCACAAAATGGCTTCAAAGTGTTTGGGGGCGTACGCAACCCGAACCGCGTCAATTCAATCCCTGGCGTTCGCTTCGGAACCGTTGACGTCAACGATGACACATCGGTTGCGAACTTTGTGGAATGGGTTCTGTCCGAAGCGGGTAAAATCGACATTCTGATCAATAATGCCGGCGTTTCGCTGGTCGGCCCCGTCGAGAACACCTCAACCGCGGAAGCGCAAAGAGTATTCGATACCAACGTGTTCGGCCCGTTGCGTATGATGCGTGCTGCTCTACCCTCCATGCGAGCCGCCCGGAGCGGGCTCATCATCAATGTCAGCTCGGTTTTGGGCTTCCTGCCTGCACCGTTCATGGGACTATATGCTAGCAGCAAGCATGCGCTTGAGGGGCTGTCGGAATCGCTGGACCACGAAATCCGCGAGTTCAACGTCAGGGTTGTGCTGCTCGAACCCACCTTCACCAACACGAAGCTCGACGTAAATGCGGCACATACAGAGGCCCCCTTGGGCGTCTACGAAACACAAGCGTATGCGACTATCGAGACGGTCCAGGCGCAGATCAAGTCAGCGCCTTCGCCGCAGGCGGTTGCCACGAAAATTCTGGCTGCGATCAACGGTCCGTACCGCATGCGTCAACCGGCGGGCGGTCAAGCGACGCTTCTCAGCCGCTTACGCAGATTCATGCCGGCGAACGCGGTCGACAAGAGTTTGCGCAAGACATTCGGCTTCGGAAAGTGAAGTTCTGCCGAAGCTGTCAAACGTCGCCACTTGCGGTCATGCGGCCCGCAAGTGGCTAATTTAGTCTTGTCGGAAAGCCTATCTGCCATGGCGGAGTCTCAATCATCGCTGGCCAGAAGCTAGCGCGAGTTGGGCATTGAGCCGATCATGAAGTTACTAGCCAAAAATCGTGTCGTATTTATCGGCTAACCCTAATAGACATATAACTTTTTTGGGTTTGAAATCACAAACTAAAAGCCACACGGGCTGTGGCCATTAGCTACCAATTTCAATTGAAGCGCTAATCTGAAAATCTGACGGGCAATTTTACCCAACGACTTTCAGGTGGGTCAGGAGGGGAGCGCAGCCGCGCTCGGGCAGCGCCTATTCCTTCCCGCTCTTTTTTTCGACTTCGATGCTGGTTCCGTCTCTTGCGCCAATCGGAGCGCACGAAGCCTATCCGTTTTTTTCTGCCGCGCAGACGCCTCATCAGCCAGGATATCCTTGGCAATCGACGTCGTCTGCTCGGACTTGGTCTGTGCTGACAGTTTTTCAGGATTGAACAGGTTGTCTTTCGTCTTTGTCATGCTTCCTCCGTTTCAGCAGGGGCGTTTTCCAAAAGACGGTGAACGTCAGCGACTTCGCGCTATGACTTTCTTCTTCGGCGCCGGCAGCAAGCCTTCACGCTGAGCCTGCTTGCGGGCAAGCTTTCGGGCACGGCGGACCGCCTCGCCCTTTTCGCGAGCGCGCTTTTCGGACGGCTTTTCATAGGCGCTGCGGGCCTTCATTTCCCGGAACACGCCTTCGCGCTGCAACTTCTTCTTCAGGACGCGAAGCGCCTGATCAACGTTATTGTCTCTGACCAGAACCTGCAAAATTTCTCCTTGCTCAGCTCGCGCTGTGTTTATTTCTTGGTACGGATTGAATTCGAGTTGATCCAGCTCGATTTCGATGCTTGCGGTATCTCGGCTTGCGCTGGCAAAAGCGACGATGGCGAGGCCTCAACGTCGATATCGTCCTGACGGATACTCCGCTCGAAATTCTCATTCTGGAAGCGGATGCGATAGTGAACAACGCCCTGTGAGACCGGCATGACAGACACGACGCTGCCAGCGGATTGGACGTTTCCAAAAATTCCAGGCTTCAGGACGATGTTGTCGCCCGGCCGGTAACGACCACGTGTCATGTCGTTCTCCGTTCGAAATAAAAAAACGAAAGGCCGGGACGTATCCCGACCTTCCTCGGTCATGGAGCGCGCCAGTACATCTGTGGTCGCGCGAAGCCGTGACAAATTATGCGGCTCGAAGATTGTCAGCCGAGCTCTTGCCAGACCGACGGTCCTGTACGATGTCGTAAGTGATCTTCTGGCCATCGTTGAGCGAACGCATGCCGGCGCGCTCTACAGCCGAGATATGGACGAAGACGTCCGTGCTGCCATCATCAGGCTGAATGAAGCCGAAGCCTTTGGTGGAGTTAAACCACTTCACAGTACCAGTGTTCATAACGATTTCCTTTCAAAGCAATCGTTGTTTGTTCCGCGATACCTTGCGGAGTTAGATCGATTATTTGGAAGGAAATCTGACGAGAGCGCAGCGGCTCTTGAGCGACATCTCAAGCAATGGTCGATAGTCTTACCATAGGTTCAATTCGAAAATTTGGCAACAGAGGCGGTCAAATGACAAATCTCCGCGCCCGGCGATGCTCGGAGCCGCCGCTCCTAGGCGCAGATCTTCGATCCAATCCGGCAAGTGCCGAAATTCGCCGACGTCCATAAAGTGGCGAAGATCCTCATCAGGGCCCCATCGATCCTGACAGAGATAGAATAGCCATCGTGCGCACACGCGTAAGTACGCAACGGAAAGCGCCCGTAAATTCGGCATTAGGTAGCAAAGACCACCAAAAGCGATTTATGTCGCTGAACTAAAACGATATTTCTGCTCAAATTTCCGGCATTATGGAGCAGTCGCCGCAAGATTCCGATGAGGGCTGATGTCACCTCCTGAGGGTGCCTCGGAAGTGCTGTGTATGGTCGACGTTGTAGACGAGTTGAAAGCGAAGCTGGTCGAGATCGATCGCCAGGTGGAAGAGCTGCGGCGCGAGATCGCCGTTCTCGATGATCGGAAGGCGGCGCTCGAAAAGGTGATCAAGGTCTACGAACCCGGCTTCGAAGTGGGCGCGTCGCCTTAGAAGACCCGCCGCTCCTTCTCACGCGAAACGACAAGCGGCCGCGTCACGGAACTTCTCAAGGGCAAGAACAACCGTCAGTGCTCGACATCCTTTGACGCCTCAGGGCCGACACGCCTCGCTCAGGCCTCAGACTAAGGGTGGCGGCGGATTCCGAGCGGCATAGGCTATACCGTCGATTGATGATCCTTGGCCTGCTGCCTGCAGAAAAATCGGCAACCTGAAGAAGGTCAGGGAGAGCCCGTAGCGCGCAGGACTTGACAGAAGGGATCGTCACTAAGATAATCACGAGTAAGGTAATCACGATTAAGGTAATCACGATTAAGGTAATCACGATTAAGGTAATCATGATTAAGGTAATCACGATTAAGCTAATTATATTTACCAAAAGGAAGGCATATGCAGTTTCTAGGGCGCGAGCGCGAACTCAAGCTGGTGCGGAGCGAATTGGATTCGCAACGACCTTCCCTCATCATCGTATTTGGCCGACGGCGGATCGGCAAGTCGCGCTTCCTTCGGGAGGCCGCCAAGAATCGCCCGGAAATCTATTTTCAGGCGACCCGCGTCTCATCCCTTTTGAACCTGGAGCAGTTCAAATCCGATGTCGGAAAGGCAATCGGGTCAAAGCCACAGCTCGAAGCCCTGTCAAGCTGGGAGGGGGTGCTGCACTATGTTGCCGAGCGTGCCGTCGAGCATCCGGGATTGATCGTCACGATCGACGAATTTCCCTATCTGCTTGATAACGAGCCAGCGCTGCCATCGATCGTGCAGAAATTCTGGGATTCCGGCGCGCTTGGTGAGGGGGCGATGAAACTGATCCTTTGCGGCTCTGCCATTTCTCAAATGGAAGACCTGCTGGCGGAACGGAACCCGCTTTACGGGCGAAAAACCCTGTCGCTCGACATGAAGGCCTTGCCCCTTGTCGATGTCGCCAAGTTTTTCCCGGAGTACATGGCCGACGACATTATCAGAACCTATGCGATTTTCGGCGGCATTCCCTATTATCTTCAGCTTTGCGACGCTCAGGAGCCGCTCCGCAACAACGTCATCAAACTCTTGCTCACGGAGACAGGCACGCTGATCGACGAACCGAACACGCTGCTTCAGACCGAACTCAGAGAACCGTCCTTTTACTCAAGCGTTATTGCGGCGGTATCTAACGGCTGCAACACCAAGTCGGAGATCGCAAACCGACTGGGTGTCAAAGCAGACGGTATTGGACCGTACCTGGCAAAACTGCTCGCGCTTGAATTGATCGATAATTCGAAATCGCTGGATGCCGACGAAAAGGGCAGAAATCGCCGCTATCGCGTTGCAGACAGCCTGATGTCGTTCTGGCATCGCTTCGTGCGACCAAACCTGAGCGCGATCAGCAGCGGGTTTGGCGGGGAGGTTTACGACCGTGTCGTGGAGCCTCGGTTTTCCGAATATATGGGGATTGCGTTCGAACCGATCGCCCTTCAATTTGCAAGGCTTCATCTGCAGGAGGTCCTTGCGGTGCCGACGCAGGAGGTTGGCCAGATCTGGGGACACGCCGATTTCGACATCGATGTCGCGGGGCGATTGTTGGATGGTGCATTTTTCTATGGCGAATGCAAATGGCGATCGCGCGTGATCGACCTTGGCCACGTCCGATTGTTGCGCGAGCGATCCGAGAAAACGACTTACGGGGAAGGAGCGACGGGCAAGCACTACCTGTTTTTCAGCAGAAGCGGTTTTTCAAGCGATGTCGAGAGTTTGGCGAAAGAAGACGAGCATCTGCATCTGATAACCCCCGAAACACTGGTAAAGCCGCGCCGGTAGAGGCGACAACGTGGCCGCATCGCCACTCCTAACGCGCCGCCTGACGCAACTCCTGAACAGGCGATTGCCGTCAGGTAGGCAATCGCGGCCATACGTTTCAGGTGCTCGGAAAGGCACTGTCTCGCCCGACGTCACGCTATCTGTGCGCGCATTGCCCCGCAATTATACCGCGTCCCGTTTAACTTGACTCTTTGGCCTTCCCAAAACGCGGTGAATCTGAATCTCTGGAGCAAACCGGAGGTCTGCGATGCGATCAGGGATTTCATTGCGTGAGGATTTTGACGGAGAAGGTCTGCGGCGGCTGGCGCGGCAGACGAAGGACGCCGCCCAGGCACGACGTTTGTTGGCGCTCGCGTCGATCTATGACGGAGGCTCGCGTTCCGATGCCGCCCGTCTCGGCAATGTCACGCTCCAGATCGTTCGGGACTGGGTCATGCGCTTCAACGAGCGTGGTCCCCAAGGCCTGATCAACGGCAAGGCTCCCGGTCCGCAGTCGCGATTAAACGATCAGCAGCGTGCGGCCTTGGCACAGGCCATCGAGCGCGGACCGACGCCCTATCTTGACGGCGTTGTGCGTTGGCGTCTGTGCGATCTGGTTCAATGGCTTTGGGAAGAGTTTCGCATCTCGGTGAGCGAGCAAACGCTGAGCCGTGAGGTGCGGGCCATGGGCTATCGCAAGCTGGCCGCACGGCCCAAACATCACGCGCAAGACCCCCAAGCCATTGAGGAATTTAAAAAAAGTTCCCCGCCGCGGTGGCAGAAATTGCCGCTGGAGCGGCACGAGGCAAGCAAATAGAAATCTGGTTCGAGGACGAAGCTCGCATCGGTCAGAAGAACAAGATCACGCGCCGCTGGGCCAAGCGCGGAACGCGACCTTCAGCGCCGCATGATCAACGCACCAGATCGGCCTACATCTTTGGCGCAATCTGCCCGAAGCTCGGCAAAGCGGCAGCGCTGGTCATGCCGTGGTGCGACACCTACGCGATGACGCAGCATCTGGCCGAAATCGCCCGTCATGTCGCCGATGATGCCCATGCCATCCTCATCATGGATCAGGCGGGATGGCACATGTCCAACAATCTCGTCGTGCCCGAAAACATAACGATCCTGCCGCTCCCGCCGAAATCGCCAGAGTTGAACCCGGTCGATAACCTCTGGCTCTTCATGCGCGAGAATTGGCTCTCGAACCGAGTCTTCAAATCCTACGACGATATCGTCAATCACTGTTGCGACGCATGGCGAAAACTCGAAAGTCAGCCCTGGCGCATCATGTCCATCGGACGCAGAGAATGGGCCAATGCGTTCTGATCAATGAGAAGCCGTATTAGCCGTCGATAGGTCGGCTTTAGCAGTAATGGCCACATCCGCACGGCGTTCTTTCAGGTAATCGAACGCGGCATCGTTGATCGATCAAATCCCGTTTGTGATGGCGATATCGGCCGCGGGCAGGGACGTCTCGCTGCAAATGATCTTGACCTCGCCAGCTTCCAGGCCGGCAAGATGATGTTTTGCGCGCTCGATCTGGCACAGCAGCTTGCTGCGGTGATCCAGCAAGTATCCTTCTGTACGGCAAATTTACAAGAGTCAAAACAAGAGGTAGACGGCGAAGGTCGGCTTGTGTATTAGATAGCGCTCGATACTTTGTTTGCCGATATTTGTTTTGGCTGCGCTTAGCGCCTCTTGATCAACTTCCCTTTCAAAAGTCGAAACACCGCCGTGCGCCGCCCGGAGGGACATTAATTTTTGCTATGAAAGGGTTCGTTATGACCACTGGCACGGTTAAATGGTTCAACGCCGCAAAGGGCTTTGGTTTCATCCAACCTGACGAAGGCAGCGCCGACGTTTTCGTCCACATTTCTGCCGTCGAGCGAGCTGGAATGAGCTCGCTCGCTGAGGGCCAGAAGCTTCGGTTCGAGCTGGAGCGCGATCGCAAATCGGGCAAGATGTCCGCCGGTCAGCTTCAGGCTGCTTAAAGCTCTTATAGCCGCCATGACCACGGATGTACTGGCGTGGCGGGCAAGGGCATTTGAAGGCCAGACAGACGTCTGGCCTTTTTTCGTGCGATAAGATCTCGCCCGGTAATCGTGCGGATTGCAACAAGGCCTGGCGCTTGCTGGCCTATGGCGCCAAGAAGGACAATCTATTGAGGCATCTGAACGACAACAGCTTCGCCGAACGCCGCAAGACTACGGATAATGCCTAGCGAGAGCTTTTGACGAAATTTGCGTCTGCGGCGAAACTGACCGATCCCGCCATGCAGCAAAGTTTTGCCGCCCGCGCGGCAGTCACAGTAGGAATATCAATCCATGAATGTTCGTACCCATGCGACTGAAGCGCGCTTCGACGATGCCGGTGCCTGGCTGAAAATTCTCGCGACATACAGGCGGCCTCACGTGGGGCGCAGCGTGTTCGAGTTGATCATTACGATCGTACCATTCGCGCTCTTCTGGAGTGGGGCCTATATCTCCATCGTTCAGGGTTTCTGGCCGGGACTTGTCCTGATTTTGCCGGCTGCTGGTTTCCTGCTCAGGCTCTTCATGATCCAGCATGACTGCGGACACGGATCGTTCTTCGCGCGGCGGGGGGTCGATACCTGGATAGGGCGTACGCTCGGCGTCCTGACCCTGACACCCTATGATTACTGGCGACGCGCGCACGCGGCCCATCATGCCTCGGCCGGCAATCTCGACCAGCGAGGCGTGGGCGACATTTCCACGCTCACGATTTCCGAATATAACTCCCTCTCCTGGTCAGGGCGTCTTGCCTACCGTTTGTATCGCCATCCATTGGTCATGTTCGGCATTGGGCCGGCCTGGCTCTTTCTCTTCAAGCAGCGTTTGCCTTTCGGGATGATGAACTCGGGCGCGTTGCCGTGGATTTCCACGATGGCCACCAATTTGGCGATCGCGATCCTGACCATCATGATGGTTTTGCTTATTGGACCGGTACCCTTTGTGATGGTCCATCTGCCGGTCGTGCTTCTCGCGGGGGCGGCGGGTGTTTGGCTCTTCTATGTCCAGCATCAGTTCGAAGAAACCCATTGGTCTCGGACCGGAGAATGGAAATTTCCTGAAGCCGCCCTCCACGGTGCATCGCACTACGATCTGCCGCCGGTGCTCCGATGGCTGACGGGCAATATCGGCCTCCATCACATACACCATCTTGCAAGCCGGATTCCTTACTACCGGCTGCCGGAAGTTTTGCGCAACCATCCGGAACTGGTCGATATCGGCCGCATCACGCTGTGGCAAAGCCTCCGGTGCGTCCGGCTCGTTCTCTGGGACGAAAAGAGCGGCAGGCTCGTTTCCTTCTGCGATGCTGCGCAGGCAGAAACGCATTAATGACGTTCAACAAGGAGCGTCGCTACAAACTCACCCGTGTTTAGGATCGAAATTTGAATATGAGCGCGAAGACTACCACGAACGCAATCCCTTTGAACATCACACTCACCCCGACCGAGATCAGGGCCCTGAAGCTCGCAAGCGATGGCGACCTTTATCCTCAGGATGCGAAGAGGTGGACGCATCTCAATGCCACTGTCACCTATGCAAGATCTGACCGCTTCAAGGAGCGCCCGATTAAGGTGAAGTTCGTAACGACGACAACCCTGGAGCAACTGCGAGACTACGGGCTTCTACGAAGCCTTGAGCCCGATATTGGTTCCTCAGAACCGGTCCATGCCATAACGATGGCAGGCAAGATGTGGCTTCTGAAACACAAGTGACACTGGAAGCAGACGGCAGAGCCATTCTCTGTCGGTCGACGTTGGGAGTGTTTATTTAATGAATCCTATGACCTCAACACCCGACATTGACTGTCAGACATGCGGCGCTTGCTGCGCGTATTCATCTGATTGGCCCAGGTTCACCACTGAAAGCGATGCTGCTCTCGAGTTGGTTCCAGCCCACTTCGTCGCCAAAGATCAACGAGGGATGCGGTGTGAGGGCTCACGCTGCTCTGCGCTTTTGGGCCGTGTCGGCTCGCGGGCATACTGTCTCGTCTATGATGTTCGGCCCGACGTTTGCCGGGCCTGCATGCCGGGCGACCATGCCTGTATGATCGCGCGTGACGCGTTCCTACTCAGGGCAGATCATGCCCTCAAAACGAAATAGCAAAGCCTAAATTAGGTCCTATGCGAGAAGTGCGTTCTCTCACACAGGCAAAGCACTCTAAGTGGCTCAATTCAAATGCAATCGAAATCAAAAAACGCCAAGCAAAGGAGCAATCTTGCGAGTAGATGTAAGAGATAATAACGTCGATCAGGCGCTTCGCGTTTTGAAAAAGAAAATGCAGCGCGAAGGTCTCTTTCGAGAAATGAAGGCCCGCAGCGCTTATGAAAAGCCCTCGGAGAAACGCGCGAGGGAGAAAGCCGATGCGATCCGCCGGAGCCGCAAGCTCGCCCGCAAGCAGGCGCAGCGAGAGGGCCTTCTGCCTGCGCCAAAAAAGAAGGCAATCGCAAGGGCGCGGTGAGCGTACCGTCCTTGCTCGCTTTCTGCCCATACGCCGCGCTCGATAGGATCTATCATCTCAGAGGTACTACATGACTGCGACAAAAGACCGTTTTTTCAAATCGGCCATAACCACCGCCGAAACGAAATTGGCGCAGACCGACGCCAACGCACGCGAGATCCTCGATGCAGAGGCTGCGATCAGGGCTAAAAAGACGGAGAGACTTCGTGCACTTCGTTTGGCTCAAGCTGTGGTGGAGAGCCCAAAAAAGACGAGCCGCTCCAAACCGGGTTCGGCAAGAGGTCCCAAAGCGTAGCAACCATGAGCGCGAGCTGCCGGCTTTTAAGCTACAGCCAGCGCACCTATGTGCATGGCACCGCAGGTCGTCTCCATCCCTCGTGTGACGATGGATGGGCGCCTCCCTCGAATGAAATCTACTATGATCCATTGCTTGCGCTGTTCTACATGCGTCTGCTTCCGACTTCTGCGAGCCGCATGACACGCCCAGGGCTTGGCTCTCCGCCAAAAGCACTCGAGGCGTGGAAAGGGATACGCAAGAACGACAAATCAAGAAGAGGATGGGGCCGCCTGCTGAAAACATAAGTGAAAGCTAAATTAATAATTTTGATAATTTATTATAATTTTCCAATATTCCGTGCTATGGTTCGCCTTCTCTAGAAAATAATTACAACAAGGTGAGAAAATGAAAAACGTTATTTTTTCCAATGCTGCGCGCCGTTTGACGTGTTTAATGATCGAGACGTCTGTTTTGATCGCTGGCGTGGCCGCTATTCTCATCGTCGGCCTTCCGTCCGTTCGCCCTTGGCTGTGACTATGTCCAAACGTGCAAAGCGCTTCAGGTGCCCGATCCGGGAGAAGACCGATACCGTCTTCCGCAAGATCACAACTGGCGACGTTGCCGGCAGGCTTGAAACGGCCGCGCTTCTCAAAGCTCTAAGAATCGAGAGGGAACGGCCTACACGATCCCAGACCGCGCACTGAACAATGCGTAAGTGTGAAGAAGAGTTTGCGGCCGATCTGGCCGCAACTGCCTCAGGGAAGGTGAGTATCGATTTCGATAGGCCGGATCGCGACCTGAGAGGACGATTTCCCGATCTCGCAGAGGGCACATCCCGTTTATGCCAAGGCAAACCAGCTCCCCAAGTAAGGAGGGTCTATCCTGGCTGTGGTTGCGGCATCAGCCGGATTCGGCGCTGACGAAATGGTTCAAGGCACGCGTGGAGCGTAATGGCGGGCGCATGAAGAAAACGGCCATTGTCGCGCTGGCACGCAAGCTGCTGGTGGCGCTTTGGAAATACGTGAACTCCGGGGTCGTGATCGAGGGCGCCAAAGTGAAAACCGCGTAGCATCGACACGACTTCAATCTTTCTGAAATCTACCGGGGCCCCTCATGAACCCCGGCGGATCCGGGTGACGAACCGGTATGAGGCATGGCTGAAATGCCGTTATAAAGAATGGTCTCGTCCTCCCGGGCTCAGTCCGCCGCAAGCGGGAAATTGGTACAGCCGGCAATCGTCGGCCGCCGGATGTGAGTTTGATCAGGCTTGGCGAAACAAGCCGTGTCACGCGGTATTGAGCCCGAACTCGGAACCAAATTTGGGAGATGCGCGCAGTCTACTGTTCCCGCGCGTGTCTCCCCATGACCGCCCGCTAAGCCGCTCGCTCGCTTCGGCGCGATTGGGGGCGCGCAAGCGAGCGGCTTAGCTACCGTAGATTTAAACTGTCCCACGGGACGCGACCCGATTTTTTAAAGGAATGCCGGGATGCAATAATCAACTTGACACTGAGTGTGCCCATGTGGGTCTCATTGCCTTCGGAGAGCATACAATCCAAATCAAGCTCGAATCTTCGCCGGCCCGCCGGGAAGATCACCCCCCGTTCCAGCAGGATCGCCCGCAACTGGTTGAGTAGGTTCGTTCGTTCGGCTACGAGGCGCGAACGCACCCGATGCAACGTCTGGATGTCTAACTGCTCCTGGCTCTTGAGTTCGACGAAGCGCATTGTCGGTCGTGAGGCGGCCTCGGCGATCCCCCCTCGGCATCGCGGTCATCATTCTTCTGCGCTTTGATATATGGGCGAACGTATTCCGGCGACATCAACCGGATCTGGTGGCCTTGCACCATAAACAGGCGTCCCAGATGATGCGCACCGCAGCATGCTTCCATTGCGACCACACACGCCGGAAGCTTCGTCACACAGTCGATCAGCGTCTGTCGGCGCATTGTTCGACGAACGACCACCGCACCGGCCGCATCGACGCCAACTATGCTGCAAGAGTTCTTGCCCAGATCAAAACCGAGGATAGCGAATAGACATTCGCTGGTTCCTTTCTCTTTCCCGATATCAGCATCCTACTCGATGCTGGGTGAAAGGGCGGGCCATTCCATAAACTTCGCCATTGCGCGAAAATGGTCGATCGCCTGTTTGTCCCGGCACGCAAAACCGACACTCAAGGCCTCATACGCTAAAGGCCTGCACTCATTTCCGGGGCGGCCAAGCCTGATCGCTGACTGACTGACTATCAGACGCTCTCGCTAGGTTGCCCCACCTTTGCCTCCCGCGTCAGGCTCGGTCATACGTAAATGATGTCAGCAGAGTGGTCACGAAGTTACTCGCTCGTTCCTTAACAAGCACTTCCGTCCATTCGTCAGTGCCTCGAAGCTTCAGGTCGGTGTAAATGCTGCCGACAGCCGCTTCTTCGATGCGTTTGATATGCGTCTTGAACGCCATCTCGCCGCCGGCATGATACATATCACGGATAATGATGCGCAGGATTTCCTGAATTGCGATTTGCCAGGCAGTATTGATCGCCTGGAGCTCTTTCATATCCTCTGCCATGGAGGCTCCCTATGGTACGAGTGCACCTCAGCATGACCTCGCCATGCTGCCGGCTTGTCCAGTGTCGTCGATTTCGTGATTGAGGCGACGCCGAAAGCCTAGGCTTGCCTTACGGTGGCGTAACGCCGTTCGCGTTCAGCCCTCACGCCCCCCTCTTAGGCGCTCCCATTCCTCGATTATCTTCAGGAGCTCGCGAGGCAATGGCAATGCGATCTGCCTGCCTTGCCACGTTAGCTGGGTCGACCGCAGTCTTTGCCGCATGGTAGGCGTTGGAGGAGAACAATCTAGCGTCCGCGTCCGCGTCCGAGGCTGCGGCGCCACCGTCAGCGAGTTCATTGTTTCTGGCGTTCTTCAAAGTTTTATCCTGACGAGGGTGTTGCCACACGGATCAGCGCAGTTTGCGTTTGGCGAGGACGTCTGACGTTGCAGACGTTCGTTCAGCCAGTTCCCTGGCAAGACGTGCCGCTCGCAGCCTCAGGGTCTTGGCGTTCCGGGCCTGGGCGACGGATTCGAGCTCTTCCATCGCATTGTTCTTGGCAAAAAACTCCGTCTGGAGACTGCCGAAGGCGATCTCCGCCTGCTGGCGAGATTTACTGTATGTCTCTGTCATTGAATTCCTAATGGGTTCGACGGGCGAGATGAAACAGAAAAGGCCAGGCGAACTGCCTGGCCCCAACTGATAGCGTGCTTCCGGCAGTGCCAGTACATCCGTGGTCAAAGGGAAGCAGATACCGATTAAGCGGACTGCAGATTGCAGGCCGACATCTTGCCCGACTTCATGTCGCGCTCGAGCTCGAAACCGATCTTCTGGCCTTCGACCAGCTCGCGCATTCCGGCGCGCTCGACAGCCGAGATGTGAACAAAGGCGTCAGCGCCGCCATTGTCAGGTTGGATGAAGCCGAAGCCCTTGGTGGAATTAAACCATTTTACTGTGCCAGTGGTCATGATGAACCCTTTCAAAGCATAGAGTGAGGGACCACAACGCCGATCGGCGGTGCGGAAGGTCATAGCGAATTTGAAAGAAAAGGTTCGTTCAGGGCGCGGTGCTAATCACGCGGCAACCAAAGCTCAGCAAGCAAAATCGATAATACGCTTATAGGGGGTTTGATCCGCCCCGTCAACGATTAGTTTTCCCGCCGATCACGCATCTCTTTATGGTTGTATCCAACAAAAGATTCCGTCTGCCAAAAAAGTGGTAGCGTTCAACCAAGGTGAGCGGCCAAAAAACCGCCTTCGCGCCTCGGCGGTCGAGCTATCCCTTCGCGGGTTCATCGGCATATCGGCCAACGATCACCGACACCGACAAATCTTTCTGATGCAAAATCCGCCTGAAGAGGTCAAGAGGTCAAGAGGTCAAGAGGTTGGCAGTATTAGGCAAGCTTTTGCGAGAATGAGGCATCGCTGGATTAGCCTGCCGCCGCGATCCCCCGAACTGAATCCTGCGCGACAACTGGCTGCCGGACCGCGTTTTCATATCCTACGGCGACATCGTCGATCATTGCTGCGCTACTTGGAACACGGGACCGGCACTGGAAGATGCTGTCCATCGGAACGCGCGACAGGGACACATTGGTTCTGACCAATGCCTATGGTTTTAATCATCGAGCGAGTTTCAACGTACGTCGACTATCGGTGACAGGCGTTTCCGACTTTGGCGCTGTGGCCTGGATCAGGCGGTCGCCATGGACCTGAAGGGTTTGGCCTACAGTGCTCCTGCACTCGTTTGGCGAAGTCAAGAACGCTGACGTCTGCGCCAGCCGGACCGACGATTTGCAGGTCAATCGGACCAAGCTGATCATCAACCCCGAGCGATATGCTGATCGCAGGCAGCTTAAAGTAGTTGGCGGTGTTCGACGTAAGTGAGAAGCCGAATGGCTAACGCGGTGCGCTGGACGTTCCGGGAGGCGCCTGCGGCACTCCGGCGACCACGCGGCAGGAGGCTCCTCGGCAAATCGGCCACCGAAGCAGGTGGCGGGTGAGAAGCAGCATTGGTGAGGCTATCTAAGCCGGGGCCACTTGCTGCTGGCGCAGCCCGAAGGCATAAATGGAACCTCAGTCAGTCGGGGAAAAAGAGGAGGCTGGAATGCCAGAGGCACCGAAACAGTTTGCAGCAAGCGCAAACGGCGACAAATGGTTTCTCCTACATAATGAGACTGCGGACGAGCAATTTGTGATCCACCGCGCCAGCGCCGCCTCCGGCGGTACTGAGACAAGATGGCCGGTGTCCAGTTTTCTGGAGCTCTTCGGCGATCACCCCCAAGGCCACGCTCTTCGCGAGGAATTGCGCGACGCTGTTTCTGCTGAAGAGAAAGCAACAAGCGAACGTTCGCCTGCGGCGCCGAAAACGGTGAATTCGTTCCCGTGGTCTCGTAGAACAGACCGCACTGGCTAGCCTGATACCCTGTCCCGGCTCCGGGCGGTGTTTGAGCCATCGTAGAGGGTTTGCATGAAATCTTCTGCAAGAGGATGGGCCGCCTCGACGGCGCGGCGGCTGCTCCTGCGTAGCGTTGATTGGAAATTCGGACGCAATCCGCCGCCTGATTCCGAGACGATGTCGCCGCCTTTTGGAAGGCGTCGGGAATGGTGTCCTGTCAATCAATACGCAAGTTTGGCAGTTTTGATGCAGTTGTAGCGATGCTGCGGTGCTGATTTTTAGAAAGGAATTAGTACGATGAGCACCAGGTTTCGCCTCTCTGATGTGGCCCATCAGGCTTCATCCTCGAACGCGTCACCCACATTGGCGATGAGATTTGCGTTCTGCTCTCGCGAGCGAACGGTTCGAAATCGCTATTGTCGCGAGGTCGCGGACCTGCCCCTATCGGGCAAGCGCGCCGGACTGCTCGTCGCACGTGGAGGTTCGCTTGCGACGCCGTGCTCTGCTACGGCGCGATAGCGTGTCGAAGCGGCACTTTGGCTCTCTCTAAAGCCACCCGGGCGTCGTCCGGCGGTTCCTGGTCGGTGATGATGACTTGGAATTCGTCGACTATGGCGAGAGCAGAGGGTTTGATTCAAACCCTTGTGGTTCACAAGCAGGCACCGACGCGCGGCGCTTGCGATGATCGCTCGTTTCGATCGGACTACACCATTATCCATATGGTACGCGGGGCCCGAAACAACGGGGGGTGAGATGACGGCGATATCTGGCCGATCCGACCGCGCGGTCTTCAGCGACCGGCCCGGATCGCCAACGATAAAGCAGCACGTTCCGCGCATCAAATAGCCTTAAATGGAGAGCGAGAGTCGCTTGCCAGCGGCGCTCTCCTTTTGCCTCTACCAAATGGCGACGCTTCGGCGGCAGCGTGGCTCTGATAAGGCGGGCTTTTGTGGCGGCCGCACAGGGGCCCCGAGACATTTCTGGCATCGCCTTACAAAGCAAAGAGGAAATCGCTATGCAAACCGAGCATCTCGCCGAGCTACCCGGATTCGGTATGGCACCAAAGCTTTCTGATCCGATGAAAGAAAGAGTGACCAAACCTGTGAATTTGAAAGTCTCCGATGGGGCAGCCAGAGAAGCCTACGAGCGGGGAGGCCATGCTGGCATGCGTGAGACCGAATGTGAAGAAAATCCTTATCCAGAAGGAAGCAAACTCGCGAAAGCCTTCGAACACGGCTATCTCGATGGGCAAAAGGTACAGCGGTGAGACGGTAGTCCAACGCATTTAATGGTTGTGTACGCTAGCTCGGTGGAGCGGTTGCCGACGCTCGCGGAAGAATTAAACTTGAAAAATCGCAGACTCTTGAGTGTCCCACACTGACTTATCCGCTTGTCGTACTGGCAATCATCGCAGAAGTTTCTGCGATGTCGGAGGAAATCAATGAACTCTGTGATCAAGATTGGCTTCTCGCTTACCTGGGAAAAGCCCGTCCTCATCCATGAGGGCGGCCTTTGTACCAGAGCCATAAGCGGTCCCAGAGAAGCTCTTCGATATCTGAAGAAGGATTTCGACCAGCGCACCGGTCAACTCTACTGGGACGCCGTTTTTTCCTGCGTGACTGCCCTTCGATATCGCTCCGCACCGAGCGTTGCCCGCCAATATTTTCTTTTCGCATGCGACAATGCTCGGATCGATGCCGACTAGACTGCCTGCGCCATCCCTGGAAGTAATCGGGACAAAGGGTTCGAGCCACCGCGGGAAAGAGATTTACATAAGGCTGTCTTTAAAAGCTGTAGGCTTCTGCTGCAAGAAGTAAGCGGCTTCATCTCCGATCGTTGATAACACGGCGAGCAGCGTCTTTTTCGTTCAGGATAGCACAGAAGACGCGCGCTTCCTGTTCTGGCAAACCCTCCAGTTTCCAAGTGGACGGCTTAGCCGACATGCCAGTGAATACATCATAGACCGCCCATGAAGAATCTACTTCCTGGCGTACGGCATATCGTCTGGTCTGGTTTCCCATCGCGTCATCTTGAAGGATGGCAACGGCCGAGATGGTCTTGCGCTCATCGATCCTCTCTACATACCACGTCCTGAAGGAATAGTCTGCGGACGCACGATTGATTCGAATGGATTGCTCATTCTGAGCTGCTGCTTTTCGCAACCATAGTACTGCCGCGTTGTCGTCAGGCTCATGGACGCTGCACCCGCTATCGCTCATATCGTCATAGACAACTGCCCGAGACTATTTTCGGCTTCCGGATCATCTTTCTCGGGCTCGATGCTCCCAGAGCTTTTTTGCGGTAATCACCTCTTGCGAAAGCCAGCGCTGCATCTGCTGCTAGCGCGGCATGCCTCGTGGAAGCTAGCAGAGCCAAAGCATCAAGCAATGATTTCACTTCAAATCTCCCGTAGAGGGGTCGGGACAACAGCAGCAAAATCACACATACAGTCAAATGGATTGTGAACTCTCGTCGCGAACCCGCATGATGGCCTGCGGGCTCGTCCTGAAGTTCATCGCATTCGCCGCTGTACTCGTCCCGTCGCGAGATCGTAGCCCACATCCTGATTTTGTTTGTCGCTCAGCGTCGAGCGACGGCCGAGGGCTTTTCCTTCTATTCGGGGCATGATTGGCATGCGGTGGGCGCGTCGCTAAAGACCCTGTTGCTCCACTCCAAGACGACGTCGGATCGAACCGTCTAGTTCTTTAGCAAAACCAAGCGCGGATTGAAGAACCATCGTTTCATTTGAAGCGACAGATCCTTGGTCCTTGATTGCGATCGGCAATTCCATCTTGCCGGCGGTCGCGGTCACGCGAACATTAAATAGAAGCTCGCCACCAAGCCGCTCCTCAACTTTGATCAATTCGACATTTGCCATCGTCACTCTCCCGTGCTGGTTCAGAACGCCTTTCGGTAGTCTTACTGCGTCACAAGTTTGTTGATTTTATCGATCCTTCATCCGGGAGCAGCATGGACATCGCTGCAGGCTGCGACTGAGTGCGACGGTCAAGTGTCTCCGGATAGTGGCGATCGAATTCGGCACGTGTCGCTCGGGTCGGATCGGGGGCTCCACGGGGTCGGCAACTTTCGGGAAGGCCAGGCTGCGGGCGGTTTTTGGTTTCGGTCGGTGCTGAGGGGGGAATCGTCTCCCTTTGGGAGATGAGGAATCCGTAAGCGGCGATGCAGAGGCTTGCATGGTGATGGAAGCCGCGCCAGCCGCGTCCCTCATAGTGGCCGAGCCCGAGTTCCTGCTTAAGTTCCTGATAGTCGCGTTCGATGCGCCAGCGCAGTTTGGCGGTGCTGACGAGCTTTGCGAGCGAAATGTCGGCGGCAAGCGTGGAGAGCCAGTATTTGAGCGGTTCAGCATCGCCCTCCGGCCATTCGATCAGCAGCCATTCCTCGGCGCGGGGCTCGGTCAAATTGTAATCCCTGGACGCGGGCCTCACCTGCACGGCGGCGAAGCGGGAACTGAGATCACTGTTGGTTCCTTCCCGCCAGCCAATCGTCTGCCAGGCATCTTGCGGCAGTTCCTGCGCCAACGCCTTGGCCGATACCGGGCTGTGCTCGCGGTTGCGACGCATCAGCGAAGTTGGTCGCCCCTTTCCGCGCCAAGGTTTGGGTGGCAATGGTCCCTCGCCGGGTCGCCAGACACTGAGTGTCGGTTGCACACCCACGACATAGTCGAGACCGAGTGCCGACAGGCCGGCGCGGAATGCGCCGTCGGCGCAATAGCCGGCGTCGGCCAACACCACGCCGGATGCGACTCCGGCCGCTTGGGCGGCGCGGATCTGATCGAGTGCGATTGCCGGCTTGGTCTGGAATGCGACGCCGTCAGGGATCTTCGCCTTGCGCCGCCGCTCGGCATCGCCGGCCCAAATCTCGGGCAGATACAGCCGGTAGGCAATTGGCAAGCTCGCTGCGACGTTGGCGACCGAAAGGCTAACCGCGACCTGGCAGTTGTCCTGCTTGCCGAGCTGACCGCAATATTGCCGCGCGACCCCGACCGAATGCTTACCCTTCTTGGGAAAGCCGGTGTCGTCGACGATCCACGCTTCAATCGGCCCATGTCGCTCGATCAGTGGCAGCACCAAATCGCCAACCCGCCGCAGGAGCGCCTCGTCCGACCACGGCGCCTGGCCGACGAAATGCGATAACGACTGATGTTTGGACGACACCCGCGCCGGCGCAGTTACCGCAGCCAGAGGCTCGACACTCTTGCGCTCCACCGGTAGCATGAGGCCGAGGCAGTAATCCTTCAGCGGCTCGGCGCGATCGGCATGGCCGATCACATCGACAAGCCCCTCGACATAATCCGCAAAGTCTGATTCACTTCCTCCGTCAGATCCACGGTCAACGCTTTCTTCCCGTCGGAGAGGCGTAGCCCATCCGGTGTTTGGGCAGCGAGACGGGCGGAATTGAGTGTGACTTTCCACTGACCGCTATCGACGGCGGCGCCGGCCGTTACACGCTTCACCTCCGGGTCCGTGCGGGTTTCATAGATCGATAGTCCGAGCGATAGCGCACCAGCCAGAAGGCCGCCGATTCCGGCGACGATACGCGTCCGGAGTGCCTTATTCGTTTTCTTGATGACGGATTGCTTCATCGCCGGATTCAATTGGGACTAGGATTTGCCACCGGGGATCGAGCAAGAACCAAGCGACAATCGTAATGTGGTACGCACGCGTGATCCGACAAGGGTGGTGATTTCAATCAGGTACACCCTGGCCGAGATTCCAGCCGCGGCCGTCTCGTCATGCTCTCCTGTTCCTGGCACCTAACCCGAACTCAGGCAGAAATTCTACTTATCCCCGCTGTTCAAATTTCCCGAGGCAGCTCTCTTTTATGCCTAGTCGTGAGAGGACTACCCGCTGCCGACTGGGAAACGGGTAGCTTGAGAATGTTACATGGCCTTTTTGACGAACTCCGTCGTATAGGTCTTCGACAGATCGATCGACTTGCCCTGAACATTCTTGGAGAACTCGGAGAGCACGGCAAGCACGGTCTTCGGCCCATCTTCCGGCAT
>NZ_JARWLB010000017.1:0-135543 GCF_047445835.1 Rhizobium sp. BR 317
CCTGTCGGTGCAAATCTAAAATCATGACTATCTCCCCGAGTTTGATCACCAACATTCCCCTCTCGACCATCGAGAGCAGTATCGGTGATGACGCGCCGCCGGTCTTCCGGGGCGCGCCCCGGAAGACCGGCGGCAACGCTAAACTGGGGAAGATTCAAACGGCACTTCTGGGGAGTATTGATCCGGTATCGACAAACAAGCGGCAGCGATGGCTTCTGCTGCCGCTGAGCGCGAAAAGGCCATCGCCGCAAAGGCCATCGTCGCCGCCAGAATGGCGGAAGATCGCGCCAAGATACAACAAGAGCAAGCGCAAGCAGCGGTCGAAAATGCCAAGCGCTACAGTGGTTGGGCTGGGTGGGCACGTTCGATCTGGGATGGCCTGCGGAAATCAAAAATTACCGATAGAATCCGTCAGGAATTCACAATGGAAATCGGGCGACTGAGCCGGGGAATAGAGCAAAAACAAAGGCAACTGGACGCAGAACGCGAACAACGGAAAGAAGCTGAGCGATCAGTCCGTGAGGCCCGCCAGGCTTCCGAGACGTTGCGATTGGAGCGTGACCAGGCGAAATCGATCCTGTCGCGGCTCCAATTAAGCTTGGAGCCGGAGGCGGCTCATGATCATGTTCATGCCGCCCCCAGTCTCCAGTTGAAGCCAAGCTTTGGTAAACTTAATGATAGATCGCGGAAAGAAACTCGTGAGTAATCCTTTCTGCTTGCCCGGACTTTATCCAATGATAAAGATCGATCATCGCTCTGTCTTTCACTTTTTCAAGTGTTCTGCAGTATTTTGAAGCGACATTTCCGGTCTGAACCTGAAATGATCTGTCATCATCGTCATCTGTTCTAATGATTTGTTCGATTTCATATGACCACCATGTGAAGGACGGCCTTATCACTTGAAAGCAGTCGATGATGAAGTAGTTCCGCGTTTGTTTCCATTCAAATTCGCCCCAGGGGTCTTTTTCTTCCCAGTTGAATTTTAGCTTTTTGAAAACAGAGTCAAAATCTGTGTTTTGATTGGTAATTTCCGTATTCATGCACTTCCCTTTCATAACTATATCATTGCGCACCTCGCCGTTACGCGAGTATCATTTTCCTATATCCTCTAAATCTATGCGTCAACAGCACCAAAATCTGGGTAAATATCATAATCATAACCAATAAGTTGATTTTGTATTTAGCGTTATTCAAATGAATTATTTGGCATATGTTTTATTTATTTTGCTTACGCCCTTCGTGTCCAAAGAAATTCTTCCGATAGAATTCCTTTGACTTCAAAATTATGGGACCAGAATTCCTTTATGGGTGTCAAAAATTCCTTGCGGCACGAAAAAGGCGGCCAAAAGCCGCCTTGAGGAATTCCTTGTCAATTTTCGCCTGCTTTACATTTTTGGGTTGTGCCCAGGCGGCTCGTCAGGCTCTTCATTGTGGTTAAGATTGGCGTTAACCCTCTTCAATTTTTTTTCGATTTCCATCTTTTTTTGCCGGACGGCCTCTTCTTGCTCAAATTTCCAGCTTCTGGCGGCCATTTTCATGTTTAAGATCGTCTCAGCAGCACCGATTTTGTTGCCGCGCGCGGCAGTTCTGAAAGCTCGCTCCCGGCTACCTGTAAACATGGTGTGTGCCCATTCGTGTGCCTCTACCGGGATATGTTTTAGCAATTCCGCAAATGCTTCATCGCCACTCGGTCCGGGCAAAGCGAGATCGCGGATGAGGTCCGAAATGTGTGGGGTACGACCGAAATAGCGCCCCTTGTAAACTCCATCTGGCCGAATGGGTGCATATTCGAATCTAGATTCTTCTGCTGATTTGATTTTCGTCGTCGTCCTATCGCCCGCATTGCGAGGCCTGGCCAAAATCGACGTGATCAGCGTCCCCACGGCCGCGCCAAATTCTTTAGCTAAATCTAAAAAACGGATGTGCAAAATGAGTTTCGCAAGGTCCTTTAGTCGCTGAAGACTTTCTCGCTGTTGCCTCTTCCTCCGCCAGCGCTCAGCCTCGATGCGCTTTTCTTTCTCTCGTTGCTTCCGTTGTTTTTGCGTCGGCATTTTTGCTTACCCTTTTTCTCCTGGTAGAAAGGGTGGCGGAGGTCAGCGCAACGCACCAGTGCCGATATCGGCGGCGGTGATTTTTTTTGGGAGAAATCAGGAAAGCATGAATTATCTCGGGATAACAAAGACTTACGGCTGGTCGGAGTGGAGAGATTCGAAATCGTATAAGTCATTGATTTTCAACGACAATTTCCACTCTTTGTAACGCTATAACGGCCTACATTCTGTTCTAGATTGCAAGAGCATATAACCCGCATCGAAAGCTGCTCGCAAGAGCGAAGCTATAGGCTTACCGCCTCCATAAATTTGCGTCCGACATCCGTGAACCGTAGTTCCTTAAAGATGCGGATACCATTTTGTATCTGGCTCTCATCATAAAGCGGCTCCTGTTGAGCGCTATCGAAGAATGCGGTGATGCCCAAAGCATATAAATGCTGCCCGTAGAATTCGACGTTTTCGGGAAACATGAGGTTAGCGCGCGGTATCTCATCCAGCTCCATCTTTATGTTGCTGAAGGTATTTGAACTTCGGTCGTAATCTTGTGTAAACCGCTGACGGAAGGACTGGCGTTCTTGTTTCCAGAGAGTCCACATGGCGCTAAGTAATGTCGCCTCATCTGCCGATAGTTGCTTGACGATCTGAGAGAAAGCGGGATGCGCATTATGAACGCGCGCCTGGTCCATGCTACTGCTCAGAAGCTGTGAGAACATCTCAGATATCGGGCTATCCTCGGGCTCATACCGTATTCCTTCAAGGACCGGTCCTAACACCTGCGGAGGAGGTGGAAGTCGGTTATCTTCTGGAACGCGGCGAACGGACCTATCGAGGAAGTCTCTAAATCGGTCCTGCAGCGCGGCCGCATACTGTATAGGCGCGAGGGCAAGAAGAACTGTCTTCGTAATATCCTCTACAATATTTCCGACCTGCCGAGCGCCGGGCTTTACTGCATCGTCATAGGCGTCTTTGACTGGAATCTGCTTTGCAACTTCGACAGCTACCGCTGTAGCCAGGTCTACCTCTTCTGCCATCGCCGTCTACCCTGCTCGCGGATTGAGTTATTGTAGCAATAAGCCTGCCGATCTTCACCGGCGAATGTCATCTCGCATTGATTCTATCAGTCCGCTGAACGCCGACTCCCGTTCAGACCGTGGCCTATCATTTGTTTCCACGATGGCCTGGGCGAAACGCGCTACGTCCGGCGACCCGAAAAGCTGGCAGCGGGTTTGCCAAAGAGCAAAATCCTTTGAATTTTCGTCTGAAGGTTGCACCGCTGCTTTATGGAGCGCTCCGAGAAGTCCTAGATAGGCTTCCCGCTTCTCCTGATACAGGCGGTCTTTCATCACTGCCCTGCGACTATTGAAATTGTCGATAACCGACTTCAGTAGCGATCCGATACCAAGGCCACCGATTAGCGGCAAAACCCAATCCATGCTCAGTGCCTCACCAAATTTTTGACCATCGTTTGAAGGCAGCAACGTCGGCCTTCGTCAGCTTGAACCATTCCCCACGTGTCCGCTTCGCGGCAAAGCGTTTATGCCAATACGCTTCAATGCCCGCCGGATCGTCGGTTAAGATCGAATGGACAAGCTCGATTTCCTGAGGAAGCTCGATCTGGATTTGCCGACCGCGCTTATTGAGTGAGGTCGTGAAGCCGATCTTGTAATCCGTCCCGTGGCGCTGCATGTAGACGTAGCCGACTAAGGTGGCCGCATTGTCACGGTCGTAGTCGACGTTCTGACGGCGCGGAACGTATGCCCGCGCGAACGAAGCGACCTCTACCTCACCAGCTCGGTCAGCGTGATCGGCAAGGGCTGTAGCCAATTCGGCCATGCCCCAACGTTTCAACAAGGTTTTCCGATCGGGACTGTTAGGACGGTGATGAAATTCAAAATCGAGGTCGGAAGTCGTCGGGAAGCGGCCTAGTGCTTTAGCAATGTCCATCACGAGATCCAAGAGAGTGTCTTCGCTCCATGCGACCTGAAGTTCATTCGGTGCCAGTCCTGCCTCAGCAACAGCATCACTCCAGTTTCGCCAAATCCTTCCCTGCCACTCGTGACGCTTAATTCCCGTCTCTGCTTCGAACCTCGCAATGCCCGGCGATTTGCCGCCGTTGTCAGCTGCAACCTGCTGGATCTTAAGAAGTATGTCCTGCTTCTTGTAATCGCTCATTCGGCTGATTCCCGTTATGGGCGTATTTTGCTCACGACTACACAAAAAGAAAAGCCCGCCGAGTATACGCTAGGCGGTTACATATACGTATTATTGCCGGTTCGCCCTTGCTTTGAAGCGATCATTACCGCACACGCAGGTTCGCCGCCGACGGAGGAAAAAGCGGCATGAATTCAAAAATGTCTATTTGAGTAGCGACTGTAACATATGACCTAGATCCGGCGGCTGAAGATCGGCTTTTTCACGAAACACATTCGCCAACTCGTGAGCCTTCCTTCCGGTTCGCTTTGCAGCCTCCTCGGCCTCAAAAGGATTTCCTTCAAAATGGTTGGCGTATCTGGCGCTGGCCGCCTGAGCTTCGCATTCGTTCAAAAAGCTCATTGCCCTATAAGCCGTGCCCGCATCTAGCGAATGCCAATCGACGTCTTGAGGGTATGCAGGCGGATCGGGCAGTGAGAACGTGGTCGGAATTTGAGTTTGTCCGTAGTGAGCTATCGAGGCATCGACCAACTCAGCACATTCGATCGCGTAACTCTCAAGGATCGATGCAACTTTCATGCACAAATATGTCCTGGCGTGTTTTTGGCGGGTACGGGACCGAACAAAATCAGCAAGCCAGGTCAACACTGGAGACAAGAAAGCCGTGATGACACCGGTACTTATAACTGCCGTGACAATTTCCTTCGTGGTCCAAATAGATGCATCAGCCATTACACTCTCCGCGTTCACTCGCGGACAATGCTTACGCTAATAAAGAGCGTCAATCGAGCCAATGGAGAGCCTATGAACAATCTGCCGCCTAAAGAACCGCGTTTTAAGAAAGCAAAAGCTGGATCGGGCAAACAGCAGCAACTCGTCCAGAAGAAGTTATCGGATACCGCTCACTTACAGCAACTTGATTGATACCGAAGTGAATCCTACGAATAAAACGGCTTAGTGGGGACCTGTGAGAGCTTGTGGGCAGGACGCACAACTTCTTTGCCCTCAGCGCCATCCAATTTATAGATAGCCTTGCGTCGCTTCGGCGACGCAATAAAAAACCGTATGTGAGCAAGAACATACCAATTATTGGCGGAATTCTTTCGAATTTAGTCAGCACGCACCACAATACATTGAAACTCTTCATCTAGCGTGGTACACACAGGTTGCATCAGCTTTGTCTTAATTTCGCAAGCTGGTATTTCCGCGTCCATCGAGGAGCATCCCAGTGATCAGAGGTTTGCGGGACATCTACGTAAACGTTAGCGATATGCGAAGATCGATTGCATTCTATCGAGATATATTAGGGATTCCAGTCAGTTCTGAGACGACATACTGGACATCACTTGATCTCTATTCTTTGAGATTGGGTTTGCATTGGACGGGCGGGACCGCTGTCCCCTCAATCCCTGCGGATGAACATGGACCCTTTTCCGGGGCAACTATAACTTTCGAGGTTCCCGAGATGGATAAGTTCGTTGAGCACCTGAAACAGAGTGGGGTTTCAGTCGGGCCCATACTAACCTACGACTGGGGTCGCATTGTCACTTTAGCGGACCCCGATGGCAACATCTTGAAAGCCTTGGAACCCGTTCCGGCACGCGATTAGGAGGACGCCATGCGCACGCTGATCATCGGATTGATGATGGTCCTGTGTTTCGGTACAGTTCTCGCCAGCCCACCGCCCTTTCCAGACGAAATGAAGTATCCAAATGTAGTGCCTCCGCGAAAGCAATTTGGCGGATACGGCTCGGGTCTCGGTCAGATGAATGAACCCGTGGCTGTGGCAGTGTCAAAACAGAGCGAGATCTATATTGCGGACACGTTTAACAATCGAGTAATTGTTTACAGCGTCGACGGGGTTTTTCTACGATCGTGGGGATCGCTAGGCCGCGATTCAGGGAAGTTGGTCAACCCTCAGGGTATATTTGTTGGGTCCGACGGAAAAGTTTACGTATCTGACACCGGGAACGGGCGCATTCAAGTCTATGATGCACTCGGAAACTATATTCGGACTATTGGAACTGGGATCGGTGGCGCGTCAGGACACTTGAATGAGCCGATGGGATTGGCGGTCAAGGGCGAGAAAATCTATGTTGCCGACCGCGGCAACGAACGGGTGGCAATTTTTGGAACCGACGGCACGTACGAGGGGCAGATTGGAGAACTCGGTACGGCCGATGGACAATTCAACTATCCAACCGACGTGGCGATTGATGATAGCGGTTTCGTATATGTCGCAGACGCCTATAACAATCGTATCCAAAAGTTTGACAATACAGGAAAATATGTCGCTCAGTGGGGCGGATGGGGATCATATTCAGGGCTTTTCGCAAATCCAAGCAGTGTCAGTTTTGCGGGTGACAAACTCTATGTCGGGGATCTGATTAACCACCGAATTCAAGTTTTTGACGACAAAGGTAACTATCTATATCAATGGGGTCGTCACCCCCCTACCGGCCATGAGGGGAACGGTCGGCTTCACTATCCGGCCAAAGTCGCCGTAGCACCTGACGACTCATTCAGTGTGGTCTGCGAGCCATTTGAATACCGTTGTCAGGTATTTGATACGTCCTCTGCCAGCGCCGTCCACAATGTGGATGACAAGGCATGGTGGGACAAGGGATCGCGCTTCCACTATGGCACGCGGGCCGTTTGTCAGGGTGGGTTAATGACAATTGCCGAGCCCGATACACATTCGGTTTTGGTTTTTGACATAACCGCCGACAAGCCCAAACTCCTCACAAGGCTTGGCGGTCAGGGTAGAGCGCTCGGGAGCTTTGTGCGGCCCTCCGGAATGACTATCAACAGCGATAGTGGAGAGATTATCGTATCCGATGGCGGCAACCACAGGTTACAAGAGTTTGAATTGTCAAGAATGGTGCCTGCGTCGGCTGAGTTCGCTCCGAACGTCAGCCGCGTTGTTCGCGCGAAGAGTGTGATAGGGCTTGCGTTGCCTCATATTAGCGCACAGGGTTTCGATGGTTCCAATGCCTCCCCAGTAGAGCCGAGCGCTCTGGCAAGAGATAAAGACGGCTCTCTCTACATGGCCGATCCGCACAATTCGAGGGTAATTGTTCTAGACAAGGATATGAACCCCGTCAGGACAATTGGACACTATGGGAGCGGCGACGGAGAGTTGGAAGTCCCCAATGACATCAGCTTCAGCAAAGACGGCGAAACGCTTTACATCGTGGACACCTATAATTTTCGTATCGAAGCATTTGATCGCAAGACAGGGAACTACAAATTCCAATGGGGCGCCCCGGGCGCGCAACAAGGGAACTTCATACACCCGTTTGGTATTGCCAGCGGGAATGACGGCTTTGTCTATGTTTCAGACGATGCGGCTAACAGGATTCAAAAATTCGATGAAGCAGGCAATTTCGTTTTGACGTTCGGTCGTTGGGGAACCGAGCCGGGACAATTTTACAAGCCCAAAGGCGTCACACAGGATTATAAAGGGCGCATAATTGTCGCGGACTTCGGAAACCATCGCGGCCAGATATTCACTTCAAGCGGCGATTATTTGGACATGTTCGGCATTGGAGAAGGGTATACTCCGCCTCTCGTTCTTGCCAATCAGGCCCACGTCCTGGCATCGGCCGGTCCTTCGAGCCAAATTAGCAATGGTGGGTCGTACGTGGTGACCTATAGCATCTCGGATGGCGCTATCAGCATTGGACAGCCATTCGCGCTCACTCTTCGGATATTAAACGCACAAGATCATAGTGATGCGTCCGACGTAGGATTGTCGGTAAGCGCAACTATGCCTGCTCACTATCATGGGATGAATACTCAGCCCACGGTTGAAAGGGCGCCTGATGGCTCCTGGCAAATTAAGGGTATGTTGTTTCATATGCCTGGAGCTTGGCAATTGAACTTTGACATCAGCGGACCTAACGGAATCGAGCGTGCGCAGGCAGATTACCTACTGCAGTAGGGGACCTTGACCCAAAATGTCGCGAATTCTTTTAGTGGGTGCGATATGGACCCTCTTCTTGACGCTGGATGCTTCCAGTGAAGTAATAACACCCGAGGATCAAGAGGTTAGCTTTTCGAATTCAGAAGAAGCTATCATCCTTGGTATGTCGCCGATGCCCGAACCGCCTAGTGACCCAACAAACAGACTGGCACAGGCCGCCGGAGCGATAGCTTTGGGACGAAGGCTTTTCTTCGATTCTCGCTTGTCACAGGGAAACGTAGCCAGTTGTGCATCTTGCCACAATCCTCTCGAAGGTTGGGCGGACGGACGTCCGCTCGCGCAGGGACTCGCGCTTGGAGACAGAAATACACCATCTCTAGCAAACTCGTCATATCAGCGATGGTTCGGCTGGACCGGGGCCTCGGCCACACTTTGGCAACAAATAATCCGGGCAATAACAAACCCGCACGAGATGGGCGGAACCCCCGTAGCAGTAGCTGAGCTTCTAGAAACTGACACCATCTATTCGGCAACATTCAAAGATGTCCTTGCCGACGCCTACGGAAGAAGCATTGATCACAGTGTCGGTTCCCTCAATGAGCCGAAAGCAAAGCTGGTGGCTGCCGCTAAGGCGATCGCGGCGTTCGTTGCCACGCTTTCTTATGGCTGTGCGCCGTTTGATAGATTCGTTGATGGTTTGCGAACGTCTTCCGCAGGAGAGCAGGAAGCGATCAGTTCCAGTGCAAAGCGCGGCCTGAAGATTTTTATTGGCAAAGGGCGATGCAACACATGTCACTATGGGCCACTCTTTTCGGACCGCGAATTTCACGATCTCAAAGTACCTGGGCGTGACGGCAAGTTCTCCGATGATACTGGTCGTTACTTGGGGCTGGAACAGTTGGCAGCGGATGGCTTCGGCCCGAATTCGGACTTCAGTGATTCTAAAGATAGCGAAATAGGCAATCTTATCAATTACACGAAGAAACTACCCGAGAACGTAGGACAGTTCCGGACACCGTCCCTTCGAAATGTCTCACTCACGGCGCCTTATATGCACGCTGGGCAATACACCAGCCTCTTGGCCGTTCTGGACCACTACTCAGAAATGGCGGATGCTATGGTTCTCAACCACAGTGACGAGGGAGTGCTTGTACCGCTGTTTTTGACCATCAGCGAGAAGAATGATTTAATTAGTTTTTTAGAATCGCTTACTGACTACAGACTAGAGTCTGGCGCAAATCTGGCGTGCGAAATACGAAAATAGTCGATCAGGCGAGTGCCATAATCAAGACTCCTCACCCGTTTCGGTAGGCGGCGGAGTTTCCAGGATTTCCTCGCTGTCGCCTTCGTCACTCGGCGGCGTCAAACACTCGGCGGAAGGTTCCTCCTTGGAAATCTCCACTGCAACAGGCCCACGCGTGTTAAATCGCAGCTCAAAATAGACAGGGCTGCCGACGGAGATCTCGTCCCAAAGGTCGTCAGACGTCCCGCCTGTTGGGCGGAAGAATATCTCCGAGATCATTCCCGGAACCCTAATGAAACCACTTGTTGGACCGAGCTTAGTCACATTACCAGTCCATCGACCATGAGGCGTCGCAGGATTTATCACCGGTAAGCGCGGCGTGTTTTTTTCCTTACCCGGTACGCGCATCTTGCTGGCCGAAGCCAAAACCTTTTCCAGTTCCGGGCGATCGCCCCTCATAAAATGAAATCTGATGGCGTGCAGATGCATTAGCAAGTTTTGATCTTCGGGCGTAAAGGAACGCTTCAAAGGTAATTCCAACTCATTGCGGAAGTCGTCGGCTAGCGTGATTAGTAACTCAAAGTAGACCTGATTCAGGAACTTGCTGTGTTGCTTTTGCTGCAATGCGGTTCGGATGGCTGCCAATGCCTTATCCGGGTGCTTCCTGAAGATGGCGCGCGCGTACGTTGCAGCCACATACTCAAGATGTGGTTGATCCTTAAGCGTCGTCTCCAACATTCCGATCCCCCGGTCACCGAGCTGGAGAACCTGCCGGAGTCGATAACTTTCTCGGATTAGAGCTTCGAAATCAGGAGCGCTCGAAAGTCCTTTTTGAAGAGCTTTTTGAGCGTCTTCTGCTAGTCTGGCGACATCATTCGGGCTTGCAGCACCATTATTCAATCGATCGCGAATTTCATCAATTGCAATATGGGCAGAGAGGCTGCAAACGTAAGGATCACTTCGCTCCCCTCCAGCTACTTGCCGGAGGATGTTCTTTGCCTCACCTCTTAAAGACCTCCTCTCAAGCGTATCCTTCGCCTGCTCCGCTTCTCTTGCTAAGAGAGAAGCACGAGTATGCTTGATAGAATTGTCTCTCGGCCGAAGCGCCTCGGCTCTTTCAAGCTTTTGTCGTGCGAAATTTAAATTCCCCCCCGCCGAATTCATCTCTGTAATCGCCTGCTGTTGGAGGACAAATGTCTCGTCGCCAAATACTTTTTCGGCAAGAGAAAGAAGGTCCCTTCTTTCCTCTAATCCTGGAGCAAGTTCTCGAAGATTTCTGAACGATAACATTCTCCGCATGGCATCGTTGTCTGAAGAATAGCTGATATTCATATGCTCAAGAATTGAGCGATACTGTTGAAGCTGTTTAGACTGACTATCAAGAATTCGACGGAAGACAATATCTGCGATATGAGGATGTCGTGCTCGGTATGCATAGTCGCGAGAACCTGGATCAATTTCGGCAAACACTAGGCCCTCCAAAGGACCCAAGAAGCGTCGCTCAAAGTCCCGAAAACCTATGCCCATCACGCGATGAACCAATGCTGCGCGAACAGGAACTCTGAAACGATTCAGGGTACAGACGAACAAATAAAGCTCTTGTGCTTCTGTGAGAAGAATTCGGTGATACTCTTCCACCAAAATGTCTTCTAAGAGTTTTCCCTGGGTCGCCTCATAGAGAGCAACAAGAAGTTGTTTATCTGCAACCTTTTCAAATGCCTCCCTCTGCTTTTCAAGTGGCTCTCCACTTAGAACCCCCAAGGATTTATGTTCGAGCAGCCTCTTCAATAAGCTATTGATCTCATGATCTTCGAGATTCCGTAGCTCCGTTTTGAACTTGAGACGTTCAGAAAATGCCTCCAGACCATTGCCAAGAGAAGCATGGGTATCGGCTAGCAAAACAGTAATCGGTACCCCAGCCGCTTCAAGGCGATCCAGAAGATTATTAATTGAAATCAGTTGATCGGCGGCATGATCCACCACGAGGATGGCATGCAGACCTGTCAGATCGTAAAGCTCCAGCAGCGGCTCCGCCCGCAGGTTTGCTCCCGGTGGAGCAAAGAGCACGAGCTTTCCATGAGTCGCAGCGAGATCATAGGCGATTCTCCTTAGAAGCACTGACTTCCCAGAGCCAGCTACGCCTCTGAGCGCAACGACATTGGCGCTCTCTTCCGATTTCTGAAGGCCTAATAGCTTCAGCATGAGTGTCGCATACGGCAACCGCTCAATGTCGAAACCCTGCTCAATAGGAGCCCAAGATTGGCTCTCACCCTTATAAAACAGCTCTGCAGTCACCGTTGTAGTTGGTAGCCCCGAGCGCACGTGCTCAACGTTGTTAGTAAGAAATGCAGCCAAACCAGGTGGAGCGACCACATTGCGTCTGAAATGGCGCTCAATCGAATTCGTCTCGGCCTTCAACACGCCATGCAGTTTTCTGGCCGTGGGATCGATGCTCTTATCAAGTTCCACCATAAAGTCATCAAAGGTGAACTTCAGCGGCGTAATGCGGCGCTTAGCAAGTAGGGCTTCATCAAACTGATTGATTCCCGGCGAGACGAAATAGTACATCGGCCGTGAGGATGCCTCCTTTTCAACCTGGGCGATAATAGCCTTGATATGCGGATCGTTCAGACGGCTTCCTGCAAAGATGATCGGGTACTCGTAAGCCAAATCCTCAAGCCGTCGAAACAGTCGTTTTCGATTGGTCTCAAACTCGATGTAGGTATCTGTTGTCAAAATGAGGGGGGCTTCGCGGTCAGAGAGTTGATCAATACTCCCATGAAGCTTGAAGTATGGCAGCGGGTCAGCCAGGGCCGCCAAGTCCTTTTCGATTCCACTTTGATCTTTGTAAAAGGCACGTAGTTCCTGGTGAGTATTGACGTTGGCACGATAAGCGTCTTCGACGATCAAATCATAGTTCAGCGTGAAGATCGCCTTCCACCGAAACAAGGGCAACGCCTTATGCCCCGGAGTTGGCAAAAAACCGGAAATTTTCTCAGCGACATATCGTTGGAGGGTATTTCGGCCAACCTCATTTTCGACAAGCGTCGCAACTTCCTCAAGGGTGCGGTCTTTACATTCGCCACCTAGGAAATGATCTGCGAGAAGGTCTCGCAGATCATTCCCAAGCGGCATTTTTCGGCCATCAGGATGTCTGCAATCGTAATTTATCCCCGCCCCGAAAAACAGAACAACTTCACCCCGGGTCACCGCATTGATGAGCGTTGTGGGAATCATATGAATGCCGCCCTCTCCTAGTTGAAGCAGCATCCTGCAATGCCTCCAGGCAAATGGTCAACGAAAGAAGAACTAAGCCGCTTGTTGGTCTCTCGGGCCAACATCGCAACAATCGCCAGCCGTGCTTGGCCTGGCTACACAGATTTCGTCATTCCTTCTGCAATGGCGGGACAGCTAGCAAATTGGCTCGCGAGCGGCTTCGCCAAATTCGCAGACGACCCTTGAGATCGAGGGCAGCATAACGCGCCTCACCACATGCCACATCCAACTGCCGCTCATTCTGCCTGACAGGCGCTCGTCACCGTCCCGCGCCCTACTTATTTTGAGAAGGTTATATGCAACATAAACTGAGCAAATTATGGCCGCCGGCCGCCGCCACCTCCAGCGCCCGTTTGGCGCTCTCCTGGCCCTTGATATCGGCAAGGTCGGGGAAGTTGGCGGCATTCGCTCTGATCGCCGGTTCGGGGCGCGACAGGACCTGGGTGCCGCGGAAATGATTGGCGAGCGCAATCAGGCTACGCGGCGCGAGGATATCGATGTCTGGGCCGGCCCATGCGGCCTCCGGGCCGCTTTCGGCCGGGCATATCAGCCCCTCCCCTTGCCGATTGCGTTGGCGGCGATCGCGGCCGGCAGCGCGCCCGCAACGGGCGCGATCGTGCCGTCGAGATTGAGCTCGCCGACAACGGTATAGGCGGAGAGCGCATCCGCCGGAATGGCGCCCAGCGCCGCCATCAGCCCAAGCGCGATCGCAAGATCGAAATGGCTGCCCTCCTTGGGCAGGTCCGCGGGCGCGAGATTGACCGTGACCTTCTTCGGCGGCAGCGACAGGCCGGAGGCATGAAGGGCTGCCTGCACACGTTCGCGGCTTTCGGCCACGGCCTTGTCCGGCAGGCCGACGATATGCATCAACACCTTACCCGGTGCGATCATCACCTGCACTTCGACGGGAACGCCCTCAATGCCCTGAAACGCAACCGTGCTGACGCGCGCTACCATCCCCGCCCTCTTTTAACTCGTTTACCGTTATCAATTTTTCATAACAGACTATGGGTTGCATAGTGGCAGAAGTTATGGAATGAAACAAGAACAATAAAAGAACGAAGGGACGATTTCTACAATCGGGAGCAAATATGAGACGTGTAGTATCGCTTTCCCTTCTGCTGGGTGCTGTTCTGGCCGGCTGTCAGTCTATCGATGGCGGGGGTAATCTGGAAAAAGGCGTTCCCTATCAATTGAGCGCCAAGGAAATTGCCGCTGTGGAAAAGGGTTTGCACGAGCAGCTTCCCTATGAGGGCGCGCTGATCTTCGGGCCGATGTTGGCTTCCAAGGATAGCAAGGGCTACGTCAGCGTCTGCGGCACCATCAGCTCCTTTGGTGGCCTGCACGGTGTCATGGACAAGCGGCCTTACGTCGGCATGATGGTCGACGTGAAACCGTTTTTCGGCTTCGTCCCGACCGTCATCGCGGACGATAGCTCCACCGGACCGTCGGCAGTGATCCTAACCTGCCACCGGATGGGCATCGCGATATAGCGCGCCTTGCGGCGAGCGAAGAGGCGGCGTCGTGATCCCTGGAGGACAGGCGCCCCTCAAGCGCGCTTCGCTTCGATTGCATCCCACAACAGGCTTGCGATATCGGCACCGCCGAAGCGTTTGACTTCGCGCAGGCCGGTCGGCGAGGTGACGTTGATCTCGGTCATGTAGTCGCCGATGACGTCGATACCGACGAGCAGGAAGCCGCGCGCCTTCAGCGCAGGGCCGATGCGCTCGCAGATTTCCTTTTCGCGTGCCGTCAGATCGGTCGCCTCGGCACGGCCGCCGACATGCATGTTGGAGCGGGCGTCATGCTCGGCCGGCACGCGGTTGATCGCGCCAACCGCCTCGCCGTCGACGAGGATGATGCGCTTGTCGCCCTTGCGCACGTCAGGCAGATATTGCTGCGCGATGAAGGGCTCGCGGAAGAGCTGGCCGAACATTTCGAGCAGCGAAGACAGGTTGCGGTCGTCACGGGTCGAATGGAAAACGCCGGCGCCGCCATTGCCATAAAGCGGCTTCAGGATGATATCGCCCATCTCCTCGCGGAAGAGACGGATTTCGGCGGGATCGCGGGTGATCAGCGTCTTCGGCATCAGGTCGGCAAATTCGGTGACAAAGATCTTTTCCGGCGAATTGCGGACCCACGCCGGATCGTTGACGACGAGCGTCTTCGGATGGATGCGCTCGAGCAGGTGCGTCGAGGTGATATAGGCCATGTCGAATGGCGGGTCCTGGCGCAGCAGTACGACGTCCATCGTCGAGAGATCGACGCGCTCCGACTCGCCAAGCTCGAAATGATCGCCCTTGACGTCGCGCAGGATCATCGGCTCGACGGACGCATAGATCTTGCCGTCGCGCATGCTGAGACGCTCGGGCGTGTAATGGAAGAGCTTATAGCCGCGGGTCTGGGCCTCAAGGCTCATGGCGAAGGTCGAGTCGCCTGCGATGTTGATGCTCTTGACGTGGTCCATCTGGACCGCAACATTCTTGATACCAGCCATAGTCAGCCCTCGCTCGAATTTGCGGACAGATGTAGGTCGGCCCGCATCCAAACGCAACGGCTATTCAAGGACTTCCATCAAGGCCGGCAGCACTCAGGCGGCAAGCCCCTGTGCGCCGCCCTGACGGACGAAGTTGCGCAGGCGATACGCCATGGTCAAAGGCTTCGGGAACGGCTTGCGGCAGAAGGCGACCTTGCGCAGATAGCGATCGATACGCCAGGTGGCCCAAGTGCCGCCGGCGAAATAGGCGACATCGCCGGCGCTGAGCGTGCGTTCGACGCCATCTTCCGTTGTGATATGCACCTCGCCTTCGAGGATCATCACCGTTTCGTCCCAGCCGAAATACCAGCGAAACTCGCCTGCGGTGCAATCCCACAGCGCGGTCATCGCGGCATCGTCCTGCCCGCGCGAATGCTCCGCAATGCGGGCGACCGGATCGCCCGCCAGAATCCAAGACGGCTCGATCGGCGAAGGCTTCATTTCCATCTCGCCGCTGGCGCCCGCCACGAAACTCTTCGACTGCGGCGGCGCGGCAATGACCGGAGCGGCACGCGCGGCAAAGGCCGCCATGCTCGCCAACATCAATTTCAAGACCATGCAATCCCCCAATTCCATACGCGTCTCAATCTCCATCGCATGGAAGAGGTAACGGCGCGGTTCATGAAATCCGGCGCATTTTAATGATTGCAGAGATCAGGCAGAAAAACCTTCGATTGTACAAACGACCATATCGTGATCGGAAAGCGGCTTGCCCTCTTCATTGAGGGAGGAAACGAGGTGGCTTTCGCTGATCTTCAAACCGCGACTCAAGAACCAGTCGAGCTTCATGATGCGATCGGGAAAGCGCGTGATCAGGCTTGGGCGCGTGCTCGTTTGATCCAGCGGGCCGCCATGGCACTCGAAGCCGCGGCCTTCGGCCATGGCGAATAGGGTATCGGTCGAGAAATCGCCGCCCGTGTGATTGCCGGTATTGAGATCGCCGCCAATCAGGATCGGAAGGCCAGGCGCAAAACCTTCGACGGCATCGATCAACGCCGCCATCTGCCGCTCGCGATAGGCAACCGTCGCGACACTTTCGAGATGGACCGAAACGGCGACGAAGGGACCAGCCTCGGTTTCGACGATAGCGCCGACAGCGCAGCGATCGCCGATGCGCGGCTGTTCGTTGCTGTCGTTGAACCACTTGGCCTCGCCCGGCAAACGGAAGAGGAAAGCATCCCGCAAGGCAACGGACGCCATCAGGGAATTGCCGTGAAAGCCCTTTTCGTTGAAATCGTCCTTGCAGAGGGAGCGCTCGATTTCCGAGCCGAGGCTGAGTTCCAGGAATTCGACGCCATAAGCATAGTTCATGCCGAGTTCGCCTGCGACGATGGCGGTCGGGTCATTCTGTTCGGTGCGCGCCATGCCCTCGTCCATCTCGGAGAGCAGGATCAGCGGCGCCTTGGTCGCCTGCAACTTGGCGGCGGATTCGAGGGGAAAAAGGCAGCGCTCCATGTTCCACGCGGCCACGGTGAAGGGGAAGCCAAGCGGCCGAACCTCACCGGTCGCGCCACCGATGCGCACGGTGTTCATGCAGGCAAGGGATGCCAGTTTTGCGGCGTGAACATCGGGGGTCTTTTCCAACGAAATAAAGCCTTTGCGTTCCTCCTGCGAGGGAACGGCGAAGGCGGAAACGGTGCTGCGGATCATCATGAGACCTGTCGAAATGGGTGGGGCGCTATACCTGGAAGCAGTGCGAGCGCGGCGGTCTGGCAATAGTCGCGCTTTGTGACGCCGCCATGATGGCCAGTCTCAAAAAGCATCCGGAAAATGCCGTGGCCAGTGGCGCGGCAGGATGGCGACGATGTCGTAGCGCTGCGACAGGCGCGCATAGTCCGGCTGGCGTGCCAGCCAGAGGTCGCTGGCGGCACGAATGCGTTTTTGCGCGGAAAAGGAAACGGCATCGATCGCCTCCTGCTCGCCGCGCCTGGCTTTGACCTCGACGAAGACGGCGAGATCGCCCTTGCGGGCGATGATGTCGATTTCGCCGAGCTTGGTACGATGGCGGATGGCGAGAATGCGGTAGCCCTTGAAGAAGAGGAAAAGCGCTGCGGCATATTCCGAGACATGGCCGCGTCGCCATGCTTCCCGCCGCTTCAGCCGCTCGCCGGTCTCAACCATGGCGCTCCTTCATATCGAGCAGGCGCTGATAGAGATCCTTGCGCGGCAAGCCTGTGATCCGGGCAGCCTCTGCCGCCGCCTTGGCTGTCGGCATGCTCCGTGCGAGATCGCTGAGAATGGCCTCGACATCAGCTTCGGCAGCAACCGTCTCTTCCGGCCGGCCGACGAGCCAAACGATCTCACCCTTGACGTTATCGACCTTGTCGTAAAAGGCGGCAAGCTCGGTGAGCGTGCCGCGACGGAATTCTTCGAAGGTCTTGGTGAGTTCGCGGCAGACGGCCGCTTTGCGCTCGCCGCCCAGCACATCGGCGGCGGCGGCGAGCGTTGCGGCGATGCGATGGGGCGATTCAAAGAAGATCAGGGTCGCGGGGACGAGGGCAAGCTCGGCCAGCCGGTCGCGGCGGCCCTTGTCCTTGGCGGGCAGGAAACCGGCAAAGAAGAAGGCATCGTTGGGCAGGCCGGAGCCGACCAGCGCGGCAAGCGGCGCAGACGCCCCTGGGATCGGCACGACACGGTAACCCGCCTCGATCGCCTGCAGCGCCAGCCGGTAGCCGGGATCGGAGACCAACGGCGTGCCGGCATCGGAGACCAGCGCCACAGAGCGCCCGGCTTCCAGCGCCTGCAGCAGCCGTGGCCCTGCCTCATCGGCATTGTGCTCATGATAGGCGAATGGCCGGTTCTGGATGCCGTAGCGATCGAGCAGCACACGGGTCACCCGCGTATCCTCGCAGGCAAGCACATCGGCGCCCGCCAGCGTTTCCAATGCCCGCAGCGTGATATCGCCGAGATTGCCGATCGGCGTCGCGACAAGATAAAGCGCCGGCTCCAGCGGCCGGGCGGGAACCGTGGTATTATGCAGGCGGAAACTGCGCGCTCCGCCGCCTGTGTGTTCGTCGCTCATACCGACCCTGAATTCGTCTCGGAATCATCGCCTTTATGGGCGAGGTATGTCCTGACGGCAAGAGCGGCGCAAATCCTGTGAGCATTGTCGGCCAAATACCGAAATGACGTGCAGCATATCCCGATGCCTCTTGCATTCGCATGCTGAGTTCTGTCATTTTGCCCGTCCAATCTCGGGCCTTGTCCGAAAATGCATCCTTCGGGCGCCTGTGGCTGCCCGGGAGTAACGGTCGAAAGCGGTAGCATCATGCGTATTACAATTGAGCGGTCGAACCTCCTGAAATCGCTGAACCACGTGCATCGCGTGGTCGAGCGTCGCAACACGATCCCGATCCTGTCCAACGTATTGCTCAAGGCCGACGGCGCGAGCCTCGACATGAAGGCGACCGACCTCGATCTCGAAATCACCGAAGCGACGCCCGCCAATGTCGAGAAGGCCGGCGCCACCACCGTGCCGGCGCATCTGCTCTACGACATCGTGCGCAAGCTGCCGGACGGTTCGGAAGTGCTTCTCGCCACCAACCCCGATGGCAGCTCGATGACGGTTGCTTCGGGCCGCTCGAAATTCTCGCTGCAGTGCCTGCCGGAATCGGACTTCCCGGACCTGACCGCCGGCAGCTTCAGCCATTCCTTCAAGCTGAAGGCGTCGGATCTGAAGATGCTGATCGACCGGACGCAGTTCGCGATCTCCACCGAAGAGACCCGTTATTATCTGAACGGCATTTTCTTCCACACGATCGAAAGCAAGGGCGACCTGAAGCTGCGGGCCGTGGCCACGGATGGTCACCGTCTTGCCCGCGCCGATGTCGACGCCCCCTCGGGCTCGGAAGGCATGCCAGGCATCATAATTCCGCGCAAAACGGTCGGCGAGTTGCAGAAGCTGGTCGACAGCCCCGATGTCGTCGTCACCGTCGAAGTGTCTGACGCCAAAATCCGCCTGACGATCGGATCGATCGTTATGACCTCGAAGCTGATCGACGGCACTTTCCCCGATTATCAGCGCGTCATCCCGACCAGCAACGACAAGGAAATGCGGGTCGATTGCCAGACCTTCGCCCAGGCCGTCGATCGCGTCTCGACCATTTCGTCGGAGCGCGGCCGCGCCGTGAAGCTGGCGTTGTCGGACGGTCAGCTCCTGTTGACGGTCAACAATCCCGACTCCGGAAGTGCTACGGAAGAAGTTGCCGTGGGCTACGACATGGACGCGATGGAAATCGGCTTCAACGCCAAATATCTGCTCGACATCACCGCGCAATTGTCCGGCGATGCCGCGATCTTCCTGCTTGCCGATGCCGGCTCGCCGACGCTGATCCGCGACACGGCCGGCGATGACGCTCTCTATGTCCTGATGCCGATGCGCGTCTAGCGAAACCGAAGCATCCTCGTAAGTTCTTGGGAACGAAAGAGGGCGCTTTCATTTGAACCTGTAGAGGTTTGCGACATTTTCTCTTGTTATTGCGCCATAGCATTGCAAGATAAGACATAAGCGATATGTAACTCGCAACTGTAAAATCTGGTGGGGGGAGAGCATGGCGCTGCGTCTCAAGGAACGGCTGGGCAAAAAGTTCGACGAAGAAATCCGTTTCTTCAAAGGCATGATGCAGGGCCCGAAAACGGTCGGTTCCATCGTTCCGACATCCTCGATCACCGCCCGCAAGATGGCGAGCATCGTCAACACCCATTCAGGGCTACCGGTGCTGGAACTCGGCCCGGGAACGGGCGCGATCACCAAGGCGATCCTGGCGCGCGGCATCGAGCGGGAAAATCTCGTCGCCATCGAATATTCCACCGACTTCTACAATCATCTCGTCCGTCTTTATCCCGGCGTCCATTTCATCAATGGCGATGCCTTCGATCTCGACAAGACTCTGGGGGTATTGCGCGGCCAGACATTCGATTCCGTCGTCTCGGGCATTCCGCTGCTGAACTTCCCGATGAAGGCGCGCGTCGCGCTGCTCGAAAGCCTGCTGGACCGCATACCGCCCGGCCGTCCCGTGGTGCAGATCTCCTACGGGCCGGTCTCGCCGATCATCGCCCGGCCGGATCGCTATCATATCCAGCACTTCGACTTCATCGTCCGCAACATCCCGCCGGCACAGCTCTGGGTCTATCGGCGGGGCTGACGCTATTTTCGTAGAGCCGTCTTCCCTCGACCGGGCATATCTCGGCTTCGAAACTGCGCCTTTCAACATGGGATCATGCAATCGATGTTCGCTCTCTATATCACGCACCCGCAGGTGCGCATTGATCCCTCGGTGCCAGTTCCGGAATGGGGCCTTTCCGATATCGGCACGGCGCGCGCCAAACTTGCGGCAACGCGCCCATGGGCGAGCAAGCTCGGCCTCATCGTTTCCAGCGGCGAGCGAAAGGCAATCGAGACTGCCGAAATCCTGGCGACGGCGAGCGCTGCTGCGGTCGAGATCATCGAAGCCACGCACGAGAATGACCGCAGCGCCACGGGCTTTCTGACCCCACCGGAATTCGAGAAGGCGGCGGACTGGTTCTTTGCCCATCCACATGAGAGTTTTAAGGGCTGGGAGCGTGCGATCGATGCGCAGGCACGGATCGTCTCCGAGGTGGAAGCCGTTCTGTTGCGGCACGACCCGAGCGTGCCCATCGCTTTCGTCGGCCACGGCGGCGTCGGCACGCTGCTGAAATGCCACCTCGAGGGCAAGCCGATCGCGCGTCAAGGCGATCAGCCACCGGGCGGCGGCAATCTTTTCTGTTTCGACCTTGCGAAGCGCGCCGTCTCATGCGACTGGACGCCTATAGAAGATTGGCAGGGGTGAACCTGAGATGACCGCACGCGACCGCTTGATCGTTGGACTGGATGTTCCAAACCTTCAGGAGGCCGAAAAGGTCATCACGGCGCTCGGCGACGATATTCTCTATTATAAGATCGGCTATCAGCTCGCCTTCGCCGGCGGGCTGGAATTCGCCCGCGACCTTGCCGCCGATGGCAAGAAGATTTTCCTCGACATGAAGCTGCTCGATATCGACAACACGGTTGCTTCCGGCGTCGAGAATATCGTCAAGATGGGCATGTCGATGCTGACGCTGCATGCCTATCCGAAGGCGATGCGGGCGGCCGTCGCCGCAGCCAAAGGTTCCGATCTCTGCCTGCTCGGCGTCACCGTGCTGACCTCGATGGATGAAGAGGACCTGATCGCCGCCGGATACGAATACGACCCGCATACGCTGGTGCTGCGCCGCGCCGAACAGGCGCTGCTCGCCGGCATGGGCGGCATCGTATGCTCGGCTGAAGAATCCGCCGCCGTTCGCAAAATTATCGGCCCGGACATGGCGCTGGTGACCCCGGGCATTCGCCCGACCGGCAGCGACAAGGGCGACCAGAAGCGTGTGATGACGCCGACTGAGGCCATCAAGGCCGGATCGAGCCACCTCGTCGTCGCCCGGCCGATCGTCAAGGCCGCCGATCCGAAGGAAGCCGCCCGCGCCATCCTCGCGGAAATGGACGCCGCGATCTAAATTTTAGGAAACAGGGAGACCGGACATGGCAAAGGGATATTGGATCGCACGCGTGGATGTTCGCGATCCCGAGCGCTACAAGGATTATGTTGCCGCCGCCAAGCCGGCTTTCGAAAAATACGGGGCGGTTTTCCTCGCCCGCGGCGGTGCTTTCACGCCACTGGAAGGCCAGGCGCGCGGCCGCAATGTCGTTATCGAATTCCCATCGCTGCAGCATGCCGTAGAGTGCTATAATTCACCGGAATACCAGATCGCGGCCAAGATCCGTCATGAAGTGGCGGATGCCGAAATGGTGGTCGTCGAAGGCGTCTAAGGCTTCCAAAAAAGTGGCCCGAACATGCGGCGCGATAGTACTTCACCTCGGCCCTCGGATCGGTTAAGACGAAGCCACATCAGCCCTATTCTAAGCCTTTCGAGGAGCCTGCCATGACCCTGTCCAACCTTCCGCCGCTCGTGACCGTGTTCGGGGGATCGGGCTTCATTGGGCGGCATGTCGTCCGCGTACTCGCTAAGCGCGGCTATCGTATCCGCGTCGCCGTGCGCCGGCCTGATCTTGCCGGTTACCTGCAGCCGCAGGGCAATCTCGGCCAGATCTCGATCGTCCAGGCGAACCTGCGCTATCGCAACTCGATCGATCGCGCCGTCGAAGGTGCGCAGCATGTGGTCAATTGCGTCGGCATTCTCACCGAAAGCGGCCGCAATACATTCGATGCGGTGCAGGAATTCGGCGCCAAGGCCATCGCGGAAGCCGCACGCGGCGTCGGCGCTTCGCTGACGCATATTTCCGCCATCGGCGCCAACGCCAATTCGGCTTCCGCCTATGCCCGCACCAAGGCCCGCGCCGAAGCCGCCATCCTGTCGATCAAGCCGGATGCCGTCATCCTGCGGCCGTCGATTGTCTTCGGTCCGGAAGACGGCTTCTTCAACAAATTCGCCGATATGTCGCGCACCGCGCCCTTCCTGCCGCTGATTGGCGGCGGCCTGACGAAGTTCCAGCCGGTTTATGTCGAGGATGTCGCCGAGGCAGTCGCCCGCGGCGTCGACGGCAAGCTCAAGGCCGGCACGATCTATGAGCTTGGCGGCCCGGAGGTGCTTTCTTTCCGCGAATGTCTCGAGACGACGCTTGCCGTCATCAATCGCAAGAAGTCACTTGTCTCTCTGCCGTTCGGCCTTGCCTCCCTCATCGGCAACATCGCTTCATGGGTGCCGCTCATCACGCCGCCGATCACTGCCGATCAGGTTCGCCTGCTGAAGCACGACAACGTCGTCTCCAAGGAAGCCGAAGCGGAAGGCCGGACCCTGAAGGGTATCGGCCTCATGCCGACCCTGCTTGTCTCCGTGCTGCCGTCCTATTTGGTGCGCTATCGCCCGCAGGGTCAGTTCACCGGCTCCGGCAAGGCTGCGTGACGCTTTACCGATTCGAAAAATCGAAGCGCCGCCTGGTTCCTCCAGGCGGCGTTTTTGTTTCGTCTGATCGCGTTTCCGGCACCAATGAGCCGCTTTTACCGTCTTGATTCACAGCTTGGCGTTGCTCAAAAGACGCACACCGAAAATAGTAGCATTAACGTCAAATTTAACATGAACCTTTATTGCTATTCATCATTTCACTGACTAACACAACCGCGCGTCGCCGAGCCCGGCAAGGCACAATGCGTGGCGCGCTTCACTTCTGCGGAAAGGCATTCTTCGATGGGTAAGTCTATCGCGCTTTTGTTTGCGTGCGCGGCACTGGTGATTCTGGCAGGCTCATTCGTAGCCCGCGGAAGCATCGCTTCGGTCAAGGGTGAATGCGCCCCGACCTATGGCGTCGACCCCTGCACGACAGGGTCCATCGAGCCTTCATCCTCGAACTAATCGAGCATGAAAAAGGCCGGTTTTCACCGGCCTTCGTTTTCTCAAGATCTCAACTTAGGCGATCCGCCTCAGCCGACCGTATAAAGTCCGATCAGGCCGAGAACGCCGACGCCAATGCGCCACCAAGCGAAGGGCGCGTAGCCGCGGCGCGAGACGAAATCGAGCAGTGCCCGGACCACGAACAATGCCGATATGAAAGCGGTGAAGAAGCCGATGACGATCAGCAGGCCCTGATCCATGCTGAGGTCGTGGCGGCTTTTCCACAAATCCAGCGCGAAGGCGCCGGCCATGGTCGGCATGGCAAGGAAGAAAGAGAATTCCGCGGCCGAACGCTTGTCGGCACCGAGAAGCAGGGCACCAACAATGGTGGAACCCGAACGCGACGTTCCAGGGATCATTGCCAGACATTGGAAGAAGCCGATCTTGACTGCCATCGGCCAAGAGAAGTCATAGGCGCTGGTATATTTCGGCTTGAACGGGATCCTGTCGATAACCAGGAGGACGATGCCGCCGAGAATCAGCGAGATGCAGATAACCTTCGGCGAATCGAACAGCACCGTCTTGATGAAATCATGCGCGATCGCGCCGATGACGGCAGCCGGCAGGAAGCCGAAGAGGACCGCGAGCACGAAATGACGGGCCTTGACGCTGACCGGCAGCGCCTTTGCGATTTGAACGAGGCGATTGAAATAGACAAGCAAGATGGCGAGGATTGCACCGAGCTGGATCAGAACGTCGAAAGTGGCAGCTTCATCAAAACCGAGGAAATGTCCGATCAATATCAAATGTCCCGTGGAGGATACCGGAATGAACTCCGTCAGGCCTTCCACGAGGCCCAAAAACAACGCGATAACAATTTGTTCAGCCATATTGTGTCCTTTGTCAAAGGCCGGGGTGGCCCGATTCGCTTGTAATAGCTAGGCCAAACTCCTATAGCTTCAACCGATGACGTATGACTAGGGCCGCAAATCGTGGCCCGAGACTCTTATAAGCATCAACTGCAAAAGCCCGAGTATCAATGCCGACGCTGTATCATCACTCCATGTCATCTCCGTCACGGTTCGTCCGTCTGATCCTGACCGAATACGGTTATCAGACGGAGTTGATCGAGGAACAGACGTGGGAAAAACGGCGCGATTTTCTGGCGCTCAATCCGGCCGGCACGCTGCCCGTCTATGTTGATGACAGCATGCGTGCGCTCTGCGGCGCGACCGTGATCTCCGAATATCTCGACGAGACGCATGGCGTTTTGAAGCGAGATCGCCGGCTTCTTGCCGAAGACCCGTTCCAGCGCGCCGAAATACGCCGGCTGGCGGAATGGTTCATGCAGAAGATGGAACAGGACGTGACGCGGCCTTTGGTGCGCGAACGCGTATACAAGCTGCAGATGACCGCCGATCAGGGCGGCGGCGCTCCTGACTCCAAGGTGATGCGCATGGCTCGGGGCAATATCCGCCAGCACATGAAGTATCTCTCCTGGCTCGCGGGTTCCCGCCAATGGCTCGCCGGCGACCGGCTGAGCTATGCGGATCTCGCGGCCGCCGCTTCGATTTCCGTCCTCGATTATCTCGGCGAGATCGATTGGGTGGAATCGCCCGTTGCCAAGGAGTGGTATCAGCGGCTGAAATCGCGCCCGTCTTTCCGGCCGATCTTGGCGGAACGCGTGCGCGGCATCACACCCGTATCGCACTACGCCGATCTGGATTTCTGACGAGGGCTGGATATGCCCGAAGACCGTGCCACAGAAAAAGAAAGCAAGCGACGGCGTACGCTGACCGCCTTTCTTCGCGACGAAGCGCGGACGCAGGGTTTCGATCTCTGCCGCATCACTCGGCCAGACGCCATTCCCGAGGCAGGGATCAGGCTCAATCAATTCCTGGAACAAGGCTACCACGGCACCATGGCGTGGATGGAGGAGACGCGCGAACGCCGCGGCGATCCCAACGTGCTCTGGGGGGATGTCCGCTCCATCGCCGTCTTCGGCCTCAACTACGGCCCCGAGGAAGACCCGCGCGGCATTCTGGAGAAACCCGACAAGGCGGCCATCTCCGTCTATGCCCGCAATCGCGACTATCACGACATCATCAAGGGGCGGCTGAAGGAGATCGCCACCCGCTTCGCGGCGCGATCGCAGGAAGACGTCAAGGTCTTCGTCGACACGGCGCCGGTCATGGAAAAACCGCTGGCGGCCGCAGCCGGCCTTGGCTGGCAAGGCAAGCACACCAATCTCGTCAGCCGCACGCACGGTTCCTGGCTGTTTCTCGGCTCGATGTTCACCACGGCCGATCTCGAACCGGATCAGGCGGAGATCGATCATTGCGGCTCCTGCCGCGCCTGTCTCGACGTCTGCCCGACAGCGGCTTTCCCGGCCCCCTACCAGCTCGACGCGCGCCGCTGCATTTCCTATCTGACCATCGAACACAAGGGGCCGATCGATCCGCAGCTTCGGCCGCTGATCGGCAATCGCATCTATGGCTGCGACGACTGTCTCGCCGCCTGTCCCTGGAATAAATTCGCAAACGCTGCCGCGGAGATGAAGCTGATCGCCCGCGATGACCTCAAGGAACCATCGATCGCCTTTCTGCTCGATCTCGACGATGCCGCCTTTCGCACCTTCTTCAGCGGTTCGCCGGTCAAACGCATCGGCCGTGATCGCTTCATTCGCAATGTGCTGATCGCCGCCGGCAATTCCGGGGAGCGCGGCTTAATCCCGGCATGCCGCGGTCTGGCAGGCGATCCCTCGGCCGTGGTGCGCGGCATGGCCGTCTGGGCATTGTCGCGGTTGATGATGGCTGGCGAGTTCCGCACTTTTGCGGCAGAAAGAAGTGACGAACCGGACGCGGATGTGCGCGCGGAATGGACAATGGCGGGAGTTGCGTGATGCATGTGATGATTTTCGGCTGCGGCTATTCGGGAACGGCTATCGCAAAGGCCTTCGCCGGCCCGGGCGTTCGGATCACCGGCACGACCCGTTCGCCCGACAAGACCGGTCCTCTTGGTCAGGAGGGCATCGAAGCTTTCCTCTTCGACGGCGAGACGTTCGATCCCGCATTGAGCGAGACGATGAAATCCGCCTCGCATCTCGTCCAGTCGATCGCGCCCGGCAAGGCGGGTGATCCGCTGCTGCGGCTGGCGCATATGAATATCCGCGCGCTCATGCCGAAGCTCGAATGGGTTTGCTACCTTTCCACCGTCGGCGTATATGGCGACCACAAGGGCGCATGGGTCAGCGAGGAAACACCGCTGCATCCGGTTTCCGACCGCTCGGTCGAACGCGTCGAGGCAGAGGATGGCTGGCACCGCGTCGGCATCAGGCTCGGCATTCCGGTTGCCGTGCTCCGGCTTGCCGGCATCTATGGTCCGGGCCGTAACACTTTCTGCAATCTGGAAAAGGGAACGGCACGGCGGCTGATCAAGGCGAACCAAGTGTTCAACCGCATCCGCGTCGAGGACATCGGCGCCTGCGCCAAGTTCCTCTCCGAGCGTAAGCTGGGCGGCATCTATAATGTCACCGACAACGAACCCGGTCCGCCGCAGGACGTCATCGTCGAGGCGGCCCGTCTCATGGGGATCGAGCCACCGCCGGAACAGGCTTTCGAAACGGCGGAGCTAACGCCGATGGCGCGTTCGTTCTATGGTGAGAACAAGCGTGTTTCGAACGCAAAACTGCGCGCGCTGGGCTTCCCGTTCCGCTATCCTGACTACCGCATGTCGCTCGCCCAACTGTGGTCCTCTGGCCGTTGGCGCGGCTAAACGAACGCGAGATTATCTCCCCAAAAATCGCACGAAAATTCCTACTAACCCATATTGGTTAGTTCAATTTGCTCCACATTTATGGTTAATGGTCTCTGAAATTGCACAAATGCGGCAGCAAATAAGGCGAAGTCAGAAAATTATTTTTTCAAATTTCGTGATCTTCTGCATTGCAACATCGATTTGAGAAAATTCGTTCGGTTTTTAACTGAATTTATTGTGTTTTTTCCATCAAATCTTAGTTTTAGAGATACTCGATATTTATTGTCATAAATCACGAATGTTACAGGCTGTAACATTCCGTGATATTAGCAGGCACTTTTTTGCCATTTTTCGCCCGATTTAAGCCCCCGCCGCTCACCAGGCGTAAGTTCAATTGTTTGAGGGAAAATCGGTTTGAAGAAAATCAATCGCTCTGTTGCGATCGTCGCAACTATATCCGCTGCTTTTGCTATCCTCTCGACGGATGCATTTGCAGCATCGGGATGCGGGGGCGCATCATGGTACGGGGGAAGCTCCAAGACTGCTTCCGGGGAACGCATGAGTTCAGGCAATTTTACTGCCGCTCATCGCTCGCTTGCCTTTGGCACACGCCTGAAGGTGACCAACCGCCACAACGGCCGCAGCGTTGTCGTTCGCATCAACGATCGCGGACCTTTCATTCGCGGACGCGTGCTCGATCTCTCCCGTGCTGCAGCGCAGGGTATCGGCATGGTTGCCTCCGGCACGGCGAGTGTTTGTTACGACGTCGTCGCCTCGAAATAACCGGCGGATTTGCTGGGAACGACCCCGGCGTTTCGGCCTGACGCTTGCTCTCTCCGTCAATCGCGGCTACCACGCGGTTGAGACGTCTCAATAATCTGCCGCCACGTGCTTATTTCGTGCGGATTGATGAGGTGTCAGTGACACTTTAGTGGGCGCATGAGCCTTTCCGGCAACCCACGTGATTTCGGACCATGCGCAAGCAGGAGAATAGTAAATGCGTCTGGGCGGCCGGCTGCAGGGGGCCATCGAAGTTCTTGCCGATATCGAAGCGCGCAAGCGACCGGTGGCTGATGCCCTGAAGGATTGGGGACTGGCCCATCGCTTCGCCGGCTCCGGCGACCGCGCCGCAATCGGCAATATCGTCTACGACGCTCTGCGCATGCGGCTATCCCATGCTTGGCTGATGGGTGACGACAGCCCTTCCGCTCTTGCCCATGCCGTGCTCTTTCGCCAATGGGGCTTAACGCCCGAAAAGCTGGCCGCCGAATTTGAAGGCGACAAATTTGCGCCCGAGCCGCCAAGCGCCGAGGCGCTGGCAGCCTTTGCCACACGCAAGATCGAGGATGCGCCTCGCCATATCCAGGGCGACATTCCGGAATGGGTAGAGCATTCCTTTCAACAGGCATTCGGCGATAGCTGGCTTGCAGAAGCGCAGGCCTTGGCCGAGCGGCCGACGCTCGATCTGCGCGCCAACGCGCTGAAGGCCAGCCGCGACAAGGCCGTGAAGGCACTGGAACGCGCAGGAGCCCATGCTTCGAAGATCGCCCGTTACGGCATCCGCATTCCTGCCGGCGAAGGCGCATCACGCCTGCCGAATGTTACCGCCGAACTTTCTTTCCAAAAGGGCTGGTTCGAGGTGCAGGATGAAGGATCGCAGATCGTTGCCGATCTCGTTTTGCCTGAAGAAGGCGACCAGGTGCTCGACTATTGCGCCGGCGGCGGCGGCAAGACGCTCGCCATGTCGGCAGCAATGCACAATAAGGGCCAGGTCCATGCCTATGATTCCGATCGGCGGCGGCTGGCGCCGATCATCGAGCGCTTGAAGCGCGCCGGCACGCGCAATGTTCAGGTTCATGACGAAAGAAACGGCCTGCTTCCGCTGCGCGGCAGATTCGACAAGGTGCTGGTCGATGCGCCCTGCACCGGCACCGGCACGTGGCGCCGCCGCCCCGATACGAAATGGCGGCTGACGCAAAAGAACCTCGACGAGCGCACCAGCCAGCAGCAGGAAGCGCTGGCTCAGGCTGGCGAATTCGTGCGCCCCGGCGGCATGCTGCTCTATGTCACCTGCTCGGTCCTGCCGGAAGAAAATGAAACGCAGGTCAACCGCTTTGCAGCCAACAATCCGGACTTCGAAGTGGTCGAAGCGCTGAGTTCCTGGGAGAAGCTGTTCGGCGGCGATGCGCCGAAGCCGCGCTCATCGGACGGCAAGACCATCACCCTGACTCCGGCATCGACCGATACCGACGGCTTCTTCTTCTGCCGGCTGCACCGGAAGGGATAGGCTGAGCTCACTCTGCCCGCGGCGAGTGCTTTCGCGCGGGCGGAACGAGATTGTGCGACATCAGCCGCTTTTTCCAGCGAATCCACTCCTTTCCCGATACTGAAACCGATAATTTCCCGCTTTATAATCATTCCAAACTAGAGTGTTTGACACCAGTTTGTTTTTAATACATGAGACAATTTGCCAAGTTTCTGGCGGCGCCCCCGCCGTCACAGGAGAGGATCATGAAACTGAAAATCAATTTTGGCGCCGCCCTGGCGCTGGCCGTCGCCTCGACCGCCATGTCCATCCTTCCGGCGCTTGCGGCCGCGCCCGAGCCGGCCGCCATCATCAAGCATTACGCCGAAGTGGGCCATGCCAAGTATCAGGACGCGCTGACCACGGCGCAGGCGCTGGACAAGGCGATCGACGCATTGCTTGCCAATCCCAGCGACAAGACGCTGAAGGCTGCCCAGGCTGCCTGGATCAAGGCGCGCGTTCCCTACGAGCAGACGGAAGTCTACCGTTTCGGCAATCCCATCGTCGACGATTGGGAAGGTGCAGTGAATTCGTGGCCGCTCGACGAAGGCCTCATCGACTATGTCGACGCCTCCTACGGCACCGAGAGCGATGAGAACTCGCTTTATGTCGCCAATGTCATCGCCAACAAGACGATCAAGATCAACGGCAAGGATGTCGACGCTTCGCATCTGACGCCGGAATTCCTCTCCGGCACGCTGCAACAGGCCGGCGGCGTCGAAGCCAATGTCGCGACCGGCTACCATGCCATCGAATTCCTGCTCTGGGGCCAGGATCTGCACGGCACCGGTCCGGGTGCCGGCGAACGTCCCGCCACCGACTACGACCTGAAGAATTGCACGCACGGCAATTGCGACCGCCGCGCCGAATATCTGAAATCGGCCTCGACCCTGCTCGTCTCCGCCATGCAGGAAATGACCAATGACTGGGCGCCGGATGGTGAAGCCACCAAGCATATCGAAGCCGATCCGAAGGCTGGCCTCGCCGCCATCCTGACCGGCATGGGCTCGCTCTCCTATGGCGAACTCGCCGGCGAGCGCATGAAGCTCGGCCTGCTGCTGCACGATCCCGAGCAAGAGCATGATTGCTTCTCCGACAACACCTACAACTCCCACAACAATGCCGCCATCGGCATCGCTGCGGCCTATAACGGCAATTACACGCGCGTCGACGGCACCAAGATGAAGGGTCCGTCGCTGCACGATCTCGTCGCCGCCAAGGACAAGGCGCTGGACAAGGAGATGGAAGGCAAACTGAACGCGACGCTCGATGCCATGAAGGCCATGGTTCATCGCGGCGAGACGGTCGAGAAGTACGACCAGATGATCGCCGAAGGCAACACCGTCGGCAACGCCACCGTCCAGAAGGCGATCGACGGCCTACTCGATCAGACGAAGAGCATCCAGCGCGTCGTCGCCGACCTCGATCTCGGCACGATCAAGCTTGAAGGCTCGGACAGCCTGGATAATCCTAACGCCGTCTTCAAGAAGTAATAAAGGAGGGCGGCGGCATCCGATGATGCTGCCGCTCTGATCCAGATGATCCGCATTCCGGTTGTCAGCGCATTCTTGCCCGCTCTCGCAGCGGGCTTTCTGGCTTTTGCCGTCACGCTGGCGGCAGCCGATGTTCTGAATTTCCCGACCGTCCGCACCGATCTCTCGGCCGACACCCTGAAGAGGGTTCAGGACGTCACCCGTCCGACCGCGGATTTTTCCAAGGCCGAGCCCTATGAGGCGATGGAGAGCGGCGCGACGACCTCGATCGCGCCCGTCGGCCGCAACATCTTTTCGCAGCCTTCCGCCAATCTGGGCCTGGAGCGTCAAGAGAATTTCCATCTCGGCAATGCGCTGTTTCGCCAGCTCTGGGTCTCTTCGCCCTCTTCCACGCAGGCGACAGACGGGCTGGGGCCATTGTTCAACGCCCGCTCCTGTCAAAGCTGTCATGTCAGGGATGGCCGTGGCCATCCGCCGGAGGCGGCGGGAGCCCCTGCCACTTCGATGGTTCTGCGGCTGGCGCGACCGGCGATTACGCCGGAAGAGGAACAGGCCCTGAAGGATTTCAAGGCGCTGAACTTTCCGGATTCGACCTATGGCGCGCAGTTGCAGGACCTCGCCGTGCCCGGCCTCGCCGCAGAGGGGAAGGTGGCCGTCACCTATACCGAGGAAATGGTGACACTGGCGGGCGGCGAAACCGTTTCGCTGCGCAAGCCGCATTATGCCGTGACCAGCCTCGCCTACGGTCCGCTCGGCGAGACAACGACGATCTCACCGCGTGTTGCCCCCGCGATGATCGGTCTCGGCCTGATCGAAGCCATTCCCGATACGGATATCCTCGCGCATGCCGATCCCGAGGATAAAGATGGCAACGGCATTCGCGGCCGCGCCGCTGTGGTCCGCGACCACCGCACCGGCCAGCTCGTGCTCGGCCGCTTCGGCTGGAGGGCGCAAAATGCTAGCGTGCATGATCAGGTGGCGGACGCCTTCCTCAACGATATCGGCATTTCCACGCCCGACCAGCCGAACGCCCACGGCGACTGCACGGCTAAGGAAGCCCATTGCCTTGCCATGCCGACCGGTGTGCAAAAGCGTCTCGGCGATACGGAAGCACCGGGGCCGATCCTCGATCTCGTCACCTTCTATTCCGAGAACCTCGCCGTGCCCGCGCGCCGCAAGGCAAGCTTTCCCGACGTGCTGCACGGCAAGCAACTCTTTTATCAATCCGGCTGCGCCGCCTGTCATACGCCGAAATTCGTCACCCGTGACGATCTCAAGGGCAGCGACGGCAAGCCTACGGCGCAGGCCTTCCAGCTCATCTGGCCCTATACCGATTTCCTGCTACACGACATGGGCGACGGGCTTTCCGATGGCCAGCAGGTCGGTGTGGCATCCGGACGCGATTGGCGCACACCGCCACTCTGGGGTATAGGCCTGACGCAAACGGTCAGCGGCCAGCAAGCCTACCTGCATGACGGCCGCGCCCGCACACTCACCGAAGCCATCCTCTGGCATGGAGGAGAGGCAGAAAAGGCCCGCAATACGTTCGCAAACCTGCCGCAGAGCGACAGGCAAGCGCTTATCAATTTTCTGGAGTCCCTCTGATGCGCTATTGGAAGCCTTTCGCGGCCGGCCTTTTCCTCAGCCTTGCGGCACTGCCCGCCAGCGCCCAGGACGCGACGGCGAATGGCGCCGGGCTGAACGAGTCAGCCGTGCCGGCAGTACTGCAGAAGGCTATCGATGACGTCATCCGCCCCGGATACCGGGCCGTGCATGACAGCGCCTCGAAGCTGACCACGGCGATGAAAGCACTCTGCGCCGATCCTTCCGCCGCAAGCCTCGCCAGCGCGCAATCCGCCTTCGGCGACACGGTCAAAAGCTGGTCGCGCATCGAGATCGTGCAGACCGGGCCGGTCCTCGAAAAGAACCGTTTCGAACACATCCTCTTCTATCCCGATCGCAAGGGCGTCGGCCTTCGGCAAGTGCAGGCGCTGATCGCCAAGGCCGATGAGCAGGACACTACGGTCGAGGCGGTCGCCGGCAAGAGCGTGGCGCTGATGAGCCTGACGGCGCTGGAATATGTGCTCTATGGCAACGGCTCCATTGTTCTCAGCACCGAAAAGCAAGGTTTTCGCTGCCGCTATGGCGCGGCCGTCGCCGGCAATATCGAAAACACGGCCAAGGATATCGCCGACGAGTGGGACGACCCGAACGGCGTGCAGAAGTCCTGGAAGAATCCCGGCAAGACCAGCGACGACTTCATGGACAACAAGGAAGCTGTGACGGCACTGCTCGGCATCCTCGTGCACGGTGCGGGAAATGTCAGGGATCAGCGGCTCGAGACCTTCTACAAGGGCGATCCCGCTACGGCGCGGCCGAAAATGGCGATCTATTGGCGTTCCGGCGACACCTGGGCCTCGCTGTCCGGCAATCTCGAAGGGCTGAAAACGCTCTGGGAAAAAGCCAGCATGGCCAACCTTCTGCCCGCCGACAAGCGCGATATCGCCGACAAGATCGACGGTCTGCTGAAGGAACTGACCCTGACCGCGCCGACGGTCAATCCCGATATCGAAGCAGCGCTCGGAAACGATACCGAGCGCGCTAAGATCGACAAGCTGCTGAATGTCAGCCGCGACCTCACCACCGCTTTCAGCGACAATTACGGCGGCGCGATTGGCCTTTCCGCCGGTTTCTCCTTCGCTGACGGGGATTGATGGCATGCGCAGCGCGCTGATCGACCGCAGGGCCTTCGTGAAAGCGGCGGGGCTGACTTTCCTGGCTGCCTTGAAACCGGGTGCGCTGATGGCGCTGGAACAGGCTGACGCGGTCTATGCCTCCGGCATCCGTACGTCAGACGGTTCCTTCGCCGTGGCGACGGTCACCGAGCGCGGCCAGATCCTCGATCAGGTGGCGCTGCCGGCCCGTGCCCACGGCATGGCCTTTTCGAAGGCAACCGGCAAGACCGTCGCCTTCGCCCGCCGCCCCGGCACTTATGCGATGATCTTCGATCCCTGGAACAAGGGAGAGCCAATCGTCATCACTGCGCACGAGGGCCGGCATTTCTATGGTCATGGCACGTTTTCCCCTGACGGAAAGCTGCTTTACGCCAGCGAGAACGACTTCGACAACAACAGGGGCATGATCGGCATCTACGACGCCCGCAATCGCTTCGCGCGCATCGGCGAATACGAAACCTACGGCACCGGCCCGCATGACATGACCGTTTCCGACGACGGGAGGCTGTTGATCGTCGCCAATGGCGGCATCGAGACCCATCCTGATTTCGGCCGAACCAAGCTCAACCTCGATCACATGGAGCCGTCGCTGACGCTGATCGAGGCAGCAAGCGGCCGGCTGATCGAAAAGCACGCCCTGCCGCCGCAATATGCCCAGGTCTCCACCCGCCATGTCGACATCGACGCGCAAGGCCGGATCTGGTTCGCCTGCCAATATGAAGGCCATCGCAGCGACCTGCCGCCGCTCGTCGGCCATTTCTCCAAGGGAGAGGACCTGACCTTCATCTCCTTGCCCGACGACACCACCCGCGCCCTCGGCAACTACGTCGGCGCCATCGCCGTCAACCGCGCCGAAAACCTTGTCGGCGTCACCTCACCGGTCCAAGGCACGTCGGTGACGCTCGATGCGAAGACCGGGGCGGTGTTGAAGGTGGAAAGCATCGCCGATGCAGCCGGCATCGCGCCGGCGCAGCATGGCTTTGCCGTTTCCTCCTATGACGGCGCTTTCCTCGGCGAGCACAGCGATGTCGCCTGGGATCAGCACATCGTGCGCATCGCCCGCGCCTGATCTGGGCGCTGCCTAAGCCAGCTTGTTGGCTTCGATGAAGCGCCGCAATGTCGTCGCCGCATTCAGCATATGTGCCCGCATACGGCGCGACGCCAGTTCCCCGTCACCCTCTGCGATTGCCTGCATAATGGCTTCATGCTCCGCCCTGGATCGATCGAGGCGCTGTTCCTGTTGCAATTGCGCGCGGCGGAAGGCCATCAGACGATTGTGTATCGCGATCGCCTGTTCGGCGAGGAAGCTGTTGTGGGTCGCGTGATAGATCGCCTCGTGGAACGCACGGTTGAACGTGTCATAGGCGTCAAAATCGCCTTTTTTCACGATAGCTTCGGATGAATCGTGCAGTTCGATCAGGTGGCTGCGCTCCAAGGGCGTCATGCGATAGGTGGCGAGCCTCACGCACATTGCCTCGATTTCGGCTACCGTCTCGAACATGTCCATGATGCGTTCGGGTGTCATGCGGGCGACGACCACCCCGCGCCGCGCTCGCATTTCCACCAGACCGTTCGCTGCCAGTTGCCTCAATGCCTCGCGAACCGGGGTACGCGAGGCGCCGAAGCGATCGGCAAGCTGCTGTTCGTCCAGTGCGGCGCCTGCCTCAAGCTTACCGGCGGCGATCTCATCCGCTAGCGCGTTGCGGATGCGATCGGACAACAACTCGCGATCCTCTATCGTGTCATCCGATTCATCAGTCATTCCTCATTCTCCCTTGTCGCTTGTATGCAAAGATGCTTCGACCGCCTCATCTTGCATGCAAATACTCGATCACGCAACCGTTACGCATCCAATTATTGACTGATATCGCATTTAAGAATACAAGAATGCTCAACGGGCTTGCTTTTGCATACACAAAGCAGCCTCGATACCCAGCCGGAATGCAAGACGGGGCGCATTCGATCGGTGTGTTTGGGCAGATGCCGCTCCCAGAAGTACGAAACCCGCAAGAAGCTCACCGCTCCGATATCCGGCGCGGACGGCTTTCTGTCGCCCATTTATCCTCTACGCCATAAGGATCACGATGATGATGATGACCAGACGGAATTTCTCGACCGCGCTCATTGCCGGCGCCGCCGCTTCCTTAGTCTCCTCACGCGGCACGGCCGCCAGCAGCCCAACCTCAAGCCCGGTGACGCCGGCGCCATCGAAGGCCCGCAACGTCGTCCTTGTACACGGGCTCTTCGCAGACGGCTCCTGCTGGACGGAAGTCATCGCGCGGCTGCAGGCCAAAGGGCTGAATTGCACGGCCGTACAAAATCCATTGACGACGCTTCCCGAAGCGGTCGCATCGGCACAGCGCGTTCTCGATCGCCAGGATGGCCCGACTGTCCTTGTTGGCCATTCCTTCTCCGGCATGATCGTGACGGAAGCCGGTGTGCATCCGAAGGTCTCTTCTCTGGTCTATGTCGCAGCCCGCGCACCGGATGCAGGCGAAGACTATACGGCACTCGCCAAGACATATCCGACGCCTCCGGCATCGGCAGGCATCGTCTTCGACGGCGATGAAGGGCGGTTGACTGAGGAAGCTTTCCTGCGGGATTTCGCCGGCGATCTGCCCAGGGCCAAGGCAGAGGTGCTTTATGCCGTGCAGCAGCCCTTCCATACGGCGTTGCTGACCGGCAAGACCAGCCAAGCCGCCTGGCGCACCAAGCCGAGCTGGTACGCGGTCTCCACCGAAGACAGGACGATCAATCCGGATCTGGAACGCTTCATGGCAAAACGCATGGGCGCCAAGACCATCGAGGTGAAGGCCAGCCATCTCGCGCTGATCTCGCATCCCGATACGATCGCCCATATGATCCTGGAAGCCGCCGGGTATTGACCGGTTTTTGCCGGTCTAACCCTTCGCCGCGAACTCCGCCTGCTCCATGCCGATCGCAACAGCCGCCGCCTTGGCGGAGTTCCTCAGCCAGTCCACCTCCCTCTTGTCGAGGTCAGCCAAAATCCCCGGAATGCGGGAGGCGTCATCGGCATGGCAATTGGCGATCTCGAAGCCCATCAGGTCGAGCATGGCCGGCGACAGCAGGATTTGTGCATCACCCTCGACCTCGATTTTACGGCTGTTCGGCGAGAGGCGACGGACCAGCAGCTTGTCGACCACCTGATAGCGCGGATCGGGAGAGCGGGCGCGGCCGGAGGCAATGACCGCCGTATGGATCGTCGTGTCCGATGGGTTGTGTCGAAGCGACCAGGCGGATTGGGCAAGTGCCTTGACCTCGCGGAGAACCGGCCCGCCGCGCCATTCGACATCAGCGATAAAGCGTGGGCGGCCGAGGCTGCCGGTGCCGGCCGTGCGCGGCTTAGCGACAAACGGAAGTTTCTCATCCGGCAGCGATTGCCGCAGCACGTCAAGATAAGGCGTGGGTACCGGTTTGGCCGGGGGCGGCAGATCGCGATATTTGTCCCAGAATTCCTTGCGCTCGGCATTCGAGAGGATGACGTCGTTGCGCAGCCACTTGTAATCCCGCTCCAGAATGACCGGTGACGGCGCGTTCAATCCGCGGCGATAACCACCGAGGATGGCTTCGGCGATGGCGCGCGGCGTTGGCGCTGTGGTGCCCCGTGCAAGGATCGCGCTCGTTGCCAGGCGCACGAGGTCCAGCGCATAGGGCATGACAGCCGCATCGTCGAAATCGTTGGCACCCCAGACCAACCGCCCCTCTTCATCGCGCCAAGTGCCGAAATTCTCCAGATGCGTATCGCCGATCGCCAGCACCTGCGGTGCGCTCGCGAGATCGGGACACATATCGAAGATGGTCTCGGCCCAGCGCCAATAGGTGGCGCGCAGGAAGACGAAACCGCCGCTCTTCATCTTCTTGTATTTCTTTTGGAGATCGGCCTCGACAAGATCGGCGCCCAATTGCGCCCGCATCCAGGTTTCAAAGGCCTTGGTCGATTGCAGGATCGTCGTCATCTCGGGTTCCATCTCGAATCTGTTGATGGCCATATCGAATACCCACCATCATGGGAAAAAAATGTCGATGGCGCGTCATTCTTCAAAAGGCGAATTCTACCGCAGTACCCTTGTCCAAACCGCCTCTCCATGCCAATTTCGCACCCGCGAAAGGGAATGGGATGACTGGAGAAAGCAGCGGCGACTTTCGGGCGCGCATTCGGACGAGTTTCGAGCGACAGGCGGCGATGGCGACCATCGGCGCAGAACTGACGCGCGTCGAGCATGGCACGGTCGAGATCGAGCTGCCGTTCGACGTCAAGCTGACGCAGCAACACGGCATCCTGCACGCAGGCATCATCGCCGCCGCGCTGGATTCGGCCTGCGGATTTGCGGCCTACAGCGTCATCGATCCCACGGCATCTATTCTCACGATCGAATTCAAGATCAATCTGATGTCACCGGGACGCGGCGAGCGCTTTCTGTTCCGCGGCGATGTTACCAAGCCCGGCACCACCATCATTGTCGCCGATGGGCGAGGCTATGCCATAGGCGACGGGCCTGCCAAGCTGATTGCCTCCATGACCGGGACGATGATGGTCATCCGAGGCCGAGAGGGAATTACCGGATGAAATTCGAACTGAAACGCGTGTCGGGAAAATCGATCCTGTTCGTCATGGCGGCAGAGGCAGAATACGGCCCGTTCCTCCGCTCCCGCATCGATCCGCTGATGACCGGCGTCGGCCCGGTCGAGGCGGCCATTGTCATGACGCGGGCGCTCGCTCAGCTCGAAGCACAGGACGATCTGCCGGACATGGTGGTTTCGCTGGGTTCGGCCGGCTCGGCGAAGCTGGAACAGACCGAGGTCTACCAGGTCACCTCCGTTTCCTATCGCGACATGGACGCTTCGCCGCTCGGCTTCGAGAAGGGCCGCACGCCATTCCTCGACCTGCCCGCAGCGATCGAGATGCCGCTGCGCATTCCCGCCATTCCGGAAGCGAGCCTCTCGACCGGCGGCAATGTCATCTCCGGCGCGGAAGCCTATGGCCGGATCGCCGCCGACATGGTGGATATGGAAACCTTCTCCGTGCTGCGTGTCTGCCAGATCTACGACCGGCCGCTGATCGGACTGCGCGGCATTTCCGATGGCGTGGTCGAGCTGCAGCACATTTCCGGCTGGACCGAATATCTGCATGTCATCGACCGCAAGCTCTCCTATGCCGTCGACGCGCTGTTCACGGCACTGGAAGACGGCGTTTTCTGGTTCTGAGCGGCGCAACGGCTGATACAATGGGGACAATAAAATCGGCACCGGCTTGATTTGCCGGATTGCCAGGGAAAGCGCTTTTCATTAAAGGCTCGCCATGACCCAGACAGCACATCCAGACACCGTTCTCATCGTCGATTTTGGCAGCCAGGTGACCCAGCTCATCGCACGGCGTGTGCGCGAAGCGGGCGTCTATTGCGAGATCGTCCCCTTCCAATCCGCCGAAGCCGGCTTCAAGCGGCTGCAGCCGAAAGCCGTGATCCTGTCCGGCAGCCCGGCCTCGACCGTGGATGAAGGCTCACCGCGGGCACCGCAGATCATCTTCGACAGCGGCATCCCGGTCTTCGGTATCTGCTACGGCCAGCAGACCATGTGCATGCAGCTCGGCGGCAAGGTGGAAAGCGGCCATCACCGCGAATTCGGCCGCGCCTTCCTGGAAGTCAACAAGGATTGCGCCCTCTTCGAAGGCCTGTGGTCGAATGGTTCGCGCCATCAGGTGTGGATGAGCCACGGCGATCGCGTCACCGCGCTGCCGGAAGGCTTCGAAGTCGTCGCCACCTCCTCGAACGCGCCCTATGCCTTCATCGCCAACGAGAAGCGCAAATATTACGGCGTGCAGTTCCATCCGGAAGTGGTGCATACACCTGACGGCGCCAAGCTGATCAGCAACTTCATCCACAATATTGCAGGGATCAAGGGCGACTGGTCGATGTCGGCCTATCGCGCCAAGGCGGTGCAAGCGATCCGTGAACAGGTCGGCGACAAGCGCGTCATCTGCGCGCTCTCCGGCGGCGTCGATTCCTCCGTCGCGGCACTGCTGATCCACGAGGCGGTCGGCGACCAGCTCACCTGCATCCTCGTTGACCACGGTTTGATGCGCAAGGATGAGGCCGCGAACGTCGTTGCGATGTTCCGCGAGCACTACAATCTGCATCTGTTGCATGTGGACGCTTCCGACCGTTTCATCGGCGAGCTCGAGGGCGTCAGCGACCCAGAAACCAAGCGCAAGATCATCGGCCGCCTCTTCATCGAAACCTTCGAGGAAGAAGCCAAGAAGCTCGGCGGCGCCGATTTCCTCGGCCAGGGCACGCTCTATCCCGATGTCATCGAGAGCGTTTCCTTCACCGGCGGCCCCTCGGTCACCATCAAGTCGCACCACAATGTCGGCGGCTTGCCGGAGCGCATGAAGATGCAGCTCGTCGAGCCGCTGCGCGAACTCTTCAAGGATGAAGTGCGCGTGCTCGGCAAGGAGCTCGGCCTGCCCGACAGCTTCATCGGCCGCCACCCCTTCCCCGGCCCCGGCCTCGCCATCCGCTGCCCCGGCGGCATCACCCGCGAGAAGCTGGAGATCCTGCGCGAAGCCGATGCCATCTATCTCGATGAAATCCGCAAGGCTGGCCTCTATGACGCCATCTGGCAGGCCTTCGCCGTGCTTCTGCCGGTTCAGACTGTCGGCGTCATGGGCGACGGCCGCACCTACGAATTCGTCTGCGCGCTCCGCGCAGTCACCTCCGTCGATGGCATGACCGCGGATTTCTATCACTACGACATGGAATTCCTCGGCCGCGCCGCAACCCGCATCATCAACGAAGTCCGCGGCATCAACCGCGTGGTCTACGACGTCACGTCGAAGCCGCCCGGCACGATCGAGTGGGAGTGAGGGGGAACGGCGGTGATCGCGCAGTCTAAGCGCCAATTTTCGCTGCCGTCCCTGTTTCATCCATTTGGGCGGCGCTTGAATGGTGCCTCCCAAAAAAGCGGGTATTATTGGTTGCTCACCGCCCTCCTTCGCGGCCTCGTCTAGGCTATCCGCCCGCGTGGTCGTTGCCACCGTGCGCGGCAATGAACATGGCGACGGCCGACCGGCAATAGGATTCGATCTCATTATCATCCTCCGCTCTCGCCTCATCGAAGCGTGCGATAATCAGGAGATCGGAGCCTTTGAAAAGCGCGGCAAACAAGCGGGCGGACCGGAGAGGATCGGGCACGTTCAGAGCCCCCTTCGCGTGCAATTGACGCAACAGGGCCTCGATTTGGGCGATGATATGGGCGGGGCCGGCTTCGTAATGGAGCTTGCTCAACGACTTTTGACTCGCGACGTCGGCCATGACCATGGCTTCGACACTGCGCACGTCCGGGCGCAACAGCGTGCGAAGCAGCGATGATCCCACCGCCATGAGCTGATCTTCGGCCGAACCGGCGACGCCTTCAAAAAGGGCCTGTGGTATTAACTGCTGGCAGCGGGCCGCAAACGCCGCGCCAAACAGCGCCTCCTTGTTCTCGAAGTGCCTGTAAATGCTGAGCTTGGATATCTTCGCTCGCTGGGCGACCTTGTCCAAGGTCGTCGCTTGAAAACCCAATTCCGCAAAGAGTTCGCCCGCGGCGTCGACGATCGTTTGGCCAAGCGCCTCGTTGGCGGGCCGGCCGCGCCGGCCCTGGCTATTTTCGGTCACGTACAATTCCAGTCCTTGACAGTATCCTAATTCCTGAATTATGATACCATATAGTATCCAAAATGTGCAAGCCATTGGGTAGGTTTCAATCATGTCCTCCAAATCCGGGCCGCCCGGCGATATTGAATGCGGCATCATCCGGTCGGTCAACACAGTGATGGGCGACTTTCTCGCCGATGCCGAAGCCCTGCTCGCTGCCCGTCTGGAGCGCGTATCGCTGGACGATATTGCGCGCCAGGTCCAACCCAACCACCTCCATCTACAACACGGAGCCCATGACCATGGATGACGTCATCATCATCGGCGGCAGCTTTGCCGGTCTCGCCGCCGCCCTGCAGCTCGGCCGTGCCCGCCGCAAGGTCACCGTTCTCGATACCGGCCTGCCGCGCAATCGTTTCGCCGGCCACTCGCATGGTCTGCTCGGCCACGATCACAAGCCGCCGCTGGACATCCTGGCCGAGGCGCGGCAGCAACTGGCGCGTTATCCCACGGTCAATTTGGTCAATGCCCGGGCCGACAGCGTGTCCGGCGGCATCGACGATTTCTCCGTCCTCATTGGCAATGGCGAAAGCCTTGGGGCGCGTCGCCTGATCCTGAGCTATGGCATCGTCGACCAGATGCCTGATGTGCCGGGCTTTGCCGAAGGCTGGGGCACGTCCATCGTGCCCTGTCCCTATTGCGACGGCTTTGAAGTCGCCGGCCAGCATTGGGGCCTCGTCTGGTCCGGCCGGCAGTCGCACAATCAGGCCAGACTGTTCCACGACTGGACCGACAGGTTGACGCTCTTTGCCGATGGTCACGACATCCCGCCCGATATCCGGGCCGATCTGGCGCGCCGCAACATACCTGTCGTCGATGGCCGGATCGCCGGGATCGCCCATCACGGGGGCCATAACGCCACCGTCAAGCTCGATACCGGCCCCGATGTCGCGGTCGACATCCTGTTTGCGCATCCGCGCAACAAGCCGTCCGCAAGCCTGCATGAATCACTGGGCCTCGCCACGGTCGATACGCCCCTCGGCATCGTCCTCAAGGTCGACGAGCGCCGCGAAACCAGCATGCCCGGCATCTACGCCGCCGGCGACCTCGCCAACCCCGGCATGCCCTCGGTCACCACGGCATCATGGCAAGGCGCGATGGCGGGCATCTCCGCCCAGCAGTCGATGCTGGTTTAAGAGCAGGGCTTCCCTTTTCCGGTTGCCGCAGGCGCGGTTGTCCTTCCAAGTCCGGCGCTAGGCGGCACCGGCGCCTTATCGCTGGCGGGCGCAGGATCGCTGGAGACGATGCCCGCTTTGGCATCGGATAGCTTAGAGCGCATCAGAACAAGGATATGTCATGGCACAGTACAATGCCGATCAGGTCGCCGATTGGAATGACCAAAACGGGGAGCGCTGGGTCGCGCACCAGGCCCGGCTCGACGCCATGCTGGCGGTGTTCGGCCAGGCCGCAATCGAAGCCGCCGCGCCCGCGGCGGGCGAGCGCGCGCTGGACGTCGGCTGCGGCGCGGGCGCGTCTAGTCTGGCACTGGCCGCCCGCGTCGGCCCGGGGGGCCAAGTGCTGGGTGTGGACATATCCGAACCGCTGATCGGCCGGGCACGCGCGCTTGCGCCACAGGATACGCCGGCCCTGTTCCAGGTGGCCGACGCCGGCAGCGCCGAGCTGCCCGAAGGCACGTTCGACATCCTGTTCTCGCGTTTCGGGGTGATGTTCTTCGACGATCCGATAGGGGCGTTCGCGCATATGCGCCGCGCTCTCCAGCCGGGCGGGAGGGTCGCTTTCGTCTGCTGGCGCGGCGCGGCCGAGAACGATTGGATGCGCCTGCCGATGGGCGCGATCAAGGGCATCGTCCCGCCGACGGCGGCGCCCGATCCCGAAGCACCCGGCCCGTTCTCGTTCGGCGACCGGGGGCGGGTGGCGCGCATCCTGACGGCGGCCGGCTTCACCGATATCGCTATCGCGCCCTTCGATGCTTCCGTCCCGTTTGGCGAGGGCGCGACGCGGGACGCGGCGATCGACGACGCGGTGGAGATGACGCTCGAGGTCGGCCGCTGTCGCGCGCGCTCGCTAATCAGCCCGACGACATCCGCGCCCGCGTCTCGGCCGCGGTTCGTGCCGCCTTCGCGGACCTCCCCGGCGAGCGGTCGGTGATGATCGACGGCGCGGCATGGATCGTCACCGCGCGCAATCCCACAAGCTGACAGGGACTACCAGCGGAGACGCCCCGCTCGGTGGATGGGGCGTCTTTGGCTGGTCAGCCGTCTCGAAGGGGCAGTTGAGCAAAACGATTCCTAGGCTCAGGCCGGTTCGCAAAGGAGGTGACGGTACTTTCTTCGTTCGCTGTAAAACCCACGTGAGTTGCCCAAAATGGGTCCGGAAAGGCGATCGACTTCGATAGATACCGAAACCGCACAAAAAATTTCGGGCTATTTTTCCCTTTAAAATCAAGACCGTAATGTTTTGACGGCCTATGGGGCGGCTTCTTGCGCGGCAACGAATTAAAAACCTAGCTATATCAATGATCTAACTAGATTTAGAGCAATCGAGTGGGAGTGAGGGGTGTGGGCAGCGACGCGAAGAACTCGGCGGCGTAGCGAAGTGCGTCCTTGCGAACTTGATGGCGGTGCTCATCGTCGACCTCCGCCAGGGCATGGCCATGTTTCGTCAAGGACTTCGAGGCCATTATCGCTACCACCGAGACTTTCCTCCGCGCCGCCTCCGTCATCCTCCTCCCAAGGCGACCGACTCGGTCATGAGTTTTAAGTCGGACTCCGAGCTGTCTCCAATGACCCACGGGCAGGCATAATAGTCTTCGATGCGGTCGATAACACCGTCGGCGACATGGACACGAACCGGCCACGCGACCTGCCACTGGACGCCTCGCTGGAAGAGCACGAGTAGGATGGGCTCCCCGTCGATCTCCCCGAACTCCATGGTCCACGTTTCTGGATTTCGCTCGTATTCGAAGAAATAGGGAGAGCTTCTGAGCAGGCCGTCAAAGCAGTCGGCGACCCGCAACCGAGCATCGGCGCTGGTAAGGCCCCGCACGCCATCCCAGTCATGGCGGTTGAAGAGGTCAACATAGCGCTGCAAGAGTCGCGCGGTGTCGGGATCAAGCGGAGGACGGCTCGGTTCGCCGATAGGTCCAGCGGGCAAGTCGGCGAGCTTCGCCCGTCCACGGGAGAGCGCGGATTTAACGCCGCCAACCGTCGAGTCCACGAGTTCTGCGGTCTCTTCCAGCGAATAGTCGAATACATCCTTTAGGAGGACGCAGGCGCGCTCCTTGGGAGGCAGGCTGCCAACCAGCCGTTCGATGGCGCGACGTGCATCGGTCGTCGCCGGCTCCGCAGTGACGACCCCGATGTCGTCCGAATAGGCGCCCTCCGCGTGCTCGCGCGCTTCGCGGCGCCTTAGAAAATCTATGCAGCGATTGTGAGCGATGCGAAATAGCCAGGGTTTCAGCCTGTGGGCGTCATCGAGGGTCTCGATCTTCGTGTAGGCCTCGAATAGCACCTCCTGCATGAGATCCTCACCGTCGAGCCGTGAGCCGGTCATGCGGGCGCAGTAGCGATGCAGTTGGGCTCGGACGTCTGACACCGTCTGGAGGAAGGCTCGATACCGCGCGTCGAATAGGCCAGTCGGTCGCTCAGTCATGTTCTTCACCTGCCACATCTTGCATCATTAAGGACATGGGTGCCCGTCATGCGACTACCTGACTTTCACCGCGGGTTGACGCGGTTCCGGTCAGGCCGAGCTTCGGCCGGACCCACTGCGCAAACCGCTCGATCGCCTCATCGGCTTCAGGCGCACGACCAGCCATCATCTGGAACGAATGCAGCATCCCCGGAAACACGTCCAGGCGCACCTCGACGCCGGCGGCCTTCGCGCGGTCGGCGAGCACCCGGCTGTCGTCGAGCAGCGTTTCGTCTCCGCCCACTTGCAGATTGATCGGCGGCAGGCCCGTGAGATCGGCGAAGATCGGGCTCGCGAATGGATTTCGGGCATCGGCCTCTCCGAGAACCAGCGACGCCAGCATATCTACCGACGCCTTCTGGAAGAAGGCATCCTTCGCGCGGTTAGTTTCGTAGGAAGCCCCACTCGCCGATAGATCATGCCATCCGGAAATACTGAGGAGCGCAGCTGGCAGCGGACGTCCCGCATCGCGGAGTTTGATCGCCGCTGCAACGATCAGACCCGCGCCAGCAGAGTCGCCCGCGCCAATTGTATGATCCGTCGCGATGCCCTGCTCGGCCAGCCACTCGAACGCGTTCACGGCCTGCTCGATCTGGCGCGGGAACTTGCTCTGAAACGCGTAGTCGTAAGTGGCGAGCAGAGCGTAACAGCCAATCGCCTTGGTAAGGTGTCCGACCATCTTGCGATGGGTCCAGATCGATCCGCCAACATAGCCACCGCCGTGCAGGTAAAGCATGACCCGATCTTTGGCCGCCAGTTTTGGCTGAACCCACAGCGCGGTCTTATCGCCGAGGTTCGTCTCGACGTAATCGACGCCGCCCGGTTCTGTCGTCAAAACAGACCACTCGGAGGCGTCCTGCGGCGATTCTCGACCGCTACGCCAAGCCTCCGCGAGCGTTTCGTAGTGTATCTTGTTTGCCAAGCTCTGCTTGCTATTCATTGTCACGCTCCAATTCGTCAGGAGGGCGATGTTGCCCGTCAACAGCTAAGACGAACGATCGCGCCGAAAGGATACGTCGCCTATGCTTCCGCCGGAACTGCCGCAAATGAGTTTCATCTCGCCTGCCTAATGCAACGAGAGGATGACGAGTACGCAATTGTGCGGTATTGTGCGGCGCACAACCACGGCGGTGGCAAAGGCCGATGCCGGCAAAGGGGAGACAATGCAGCGAGACCCACTGCACATCGATCTTGCCCTTCAGGGTGGCGGTGCCCATGGGGCTTTTTCCTGGGGCGTTCTCGATCGGCTTCTGGAAGAGCCACGGCTGCGAATCGAGGGAATTTCCGGCACTTCGGCCGGAGCGATGAACGCGGCCGTCTTGGCGCACGGCTATACCGTCAATGGCGTGGCAGGCGCCCGCGAGGCCCTAACGGAATTCTGGCGCAAGGTATCGGGGGCGGCGCGCTTCAGTCCCTTCCAGCGCGGTCCCCTCGATGTCCTGCTGGGCCGCTGGTCGCTCGATCACTCGCCGATGTTCGTGGCGATGGACATGATGGCGCGTCTGTTCTCGCCCTACGACCTCAACCCTGCCAGTGCCAACCCGCTCTCCGCGATATTGGCGGAAAGCGTCGATTTCGACCGGCTCTCGGCCAGCCCGATCAAGTTGTTCGTCACGGCGACGAATGTCCGCACCGGCCGCGGTCGGGTCTTCCGTAACAGCGAATTGACACCGGACGTCCTGCTTGCCTCCGCATGCCTGCCGACGCTGTTTCAAGCGGTCGAGATCGATGGCGAAGCCTATTGGGACGGTGGCTACGCCGGCAATCCGACGATCACGCCGCTGGTTCGCGAATGCACGTCTCAAGATACGATCCTCGTGCAGATCAACCCGGTTGAAAGGCCGGGCACGCCCCGCTCCGCGCGCGAGATCCTCAATCGTATCAACGAAGTCTCCTTCAATGCGGTCCTCCTGAAGGAACTGAAAATGATCGCACTGCTTCGGAAGGTGGCTCAGGTGGGGGATGACGAGGGCGAGCGCTGGGCGTCGATGCGCATTCACCGGGTCGTCAGCGACATGATGTCCGGCCTCGGTTCTTCCTCGAAGCTCAATGCGGAATGGGAGTTCCTGACCATGCTGCATGACTGGGGACGCAAGTCCGCCGACGCCTTCCTCGATGCCCATGGCGACGATCTCGGCCGCCGCTCCTCGCTCGATCTCGATATCCTGCTGGAAGAGGGCTGACGGATGGGGCTGTTCGGCATTCTGATCGGCCTCGGGCTGCTGGTCTGGCTTGCCTTCCGGGGCTGGAGCGTGCTGCTGCTGGCGCCGCTCGGCGCCATCGTTGCAGCGCTCTTTGCCGGGGAACCGGTGCTGGCGCACTGGACGCAGACCTTCATGAGCAGCGCTGCGAGTTTCCTCGCCCAGTTCTTTCCGTTGTTCCTGCTTGGCGCACTTTTCGGCAAGTTGATGGAGGACAGCGGTTCGATAGCGGCAATCGCCGATTTTATGATGCGGCGACTGGGAAAGGGTCATGCCATCCTCGCCGTCGTCATTGCCGGAGCGCTGATCACCTATGGCGGGGTCAGCCTCTTCGTCGCCTTCTTCGTGCTGGCGCCGATGGCGCAGGAGTTGTTCCGGTCATCAGGCATTCCCAGGCGGCTGATGCCGGCTGCGATCGTGCTCGGAACGTCCACCTTCACTATGTCGGCTTTGCCGGGAACGCCATCGATTCAAAATGCCATCCCTATGCCGTTCTTCGGGACGACGCCGTTTGCAGCGCCCGGACTGGGCATCATTGCTTCTGCCATCATGCTTGCCTTTGGTCTATGGTGGCTGCGTCGCGCCGAGGCGGCCGCGCGAAGATCCGGCGAAGAGTTCGGCGAGGGCATGCCGGCGACATCAGACCATCTCACTTCCGACGACCGGCTGCGCGAACGCGCCACGGCCGGCAGGGAATTCGATCCGGCCGAGATCGCGCATGGCCGCCATGCCGAGACGACGCCGCCAATCTGGGTTGCGGCGCTGCCGCTTGTTGTAGTTGTCCTTGTGAATCTCAGCATGACGCTGCTGATCCTGCCGGCGCTTGATCTCGGCTTCCTTTCGGAGGATCGATGGGGCGGGATCTCCCGCTCCTCGGTCAGCGGCGTATGGGCCGTTGTCACGGCGCTGGCCGCCGCGGTCGCAACTGTCGTCGCGCTGAATTTCCGGAGATTGCCGACCTTGCGCGAGACGATGGACGCGGGCGCCAACGCGTCCGTCCTTCCGGCGGTCGCCGTCGCCAGCCTGGTTGGCTTTGGAGCGGTCGTCGCGGCGATGCCCGCCTTCGGGATCGTGCGCGACTGGGTGCTCGGCATCGGCGGGGGACCGCTCGTTTCGATCGCGGTGGCCACAAATATCCTGGCAGCGCTCACGGGTTCTGCTTCCGGCGGTCTCACGATCGCCCTCGATGCGCTTGGCAGCACCTACCTGATGCGAGCGCAGGAAACAGGCCTCGACCCGGCACTTTTGCACCGCGTCGCGGTCATCGGGGCTGGAACGCTGGATAGCCTGCCGCACAATGGCGCGGTCGTCACCCTGCTTGCCGTCTGCGGGTCAACCCACGGAGAAAGCTACCGCGACATCGTCATGGTCGGCATCATCGGCGCGATCCTGGCGCTCATTGCCGTCATCATGCTGGGGAGCATTCTCGGCTCGTTCTGACATATTCACGCGTTGGAGCGCGGCGCGTCTAACCTATGAACAATCGAATGGAATAGAGGGCGAACGGCAATCCCCGGGGTCGTTTTCCCGGAGAGGCCCGATCGCTGAACTAGCAAATCGGACCCTCCAAGGTAATGCCCTTACCTCATCGAGATGCTCATGCCGCTGATATCGGCGTTGACTTGCAAGCCGACCTGCCGGCCTGTGAGTTCGAGCTGGGCGCCCTTGTCATTGGTCATGACGATTATCTGGGCGCCTTTGCCGACCGCACCGCCACCGCCCGCTGCACCATACACTCCGGCCACATCATGGGCGCGGCGAATGTGGCGCACGGTACCACTGAAATAGGTCTTGGAAGCCCCGAAGGCGAGGCCGCCCGAGATGCCGCCGATCGAGATCGGATAGTGGCGACCGTGGAAGGTCAGCGTACCCTCGCCTCCGGAGCCACCGACGAAGAAGGCCGCCTTGTAAACGGCGAAGCGGATCGTCCCGCTGTCGGCATGGGCGGCGCTGGCAAAGCTAATTCCCGCGGCGGCGATGGCTGCAACCGCGACTGAACGAAAACCGGACGAAATCTTCATCATGATGAGATGTTCCTCAAGAGCGCCGCTTACCCAGCCGGCCGGGCACGACGTTAGCGTCGTATCAAAGTGACAAATAAACAGTCTTGCACGACATTTGTTCCAAAGCACGATAAAAACAATGCGTTAGAGCAGATCCAAATGATCGAGTGGGAATGAGGCACAACGGCCAAACCTTCCATCCGGGAAGGGATAATGGCCTGTCCAACCGCAACGCCGAGCCTAGCGCGGCGGCACCAAGCTTTCCCTCCGCCGCCTTTGCAAAAAGCGGCGAACGGCAGGGTCTATTTCCAGGGCAATCGCTTGGTCATAGGCTTCGCGAGCCGCCGCCATTTCTCCCATTCTCGTATGAAGTTCGGCGCGCGCCGCCCAATAGGGTTGATACTCGATAAGCCGGCTACCGGGCGCCAGCACCGGCAGCGCCGCGAGCCCTGCGGCAGGCCCGCGCGTCTGTGCCACGGCAATCGCGCGATTGATTGCCGCCACCGGCGAGCCGGTGATTGCGCAAAGGCCATCATAGAGACGCTCGATCGCCACCCAATCCGTCGCGCCTGTACGGCGTCGCACGACATGGGCCGATTGGATGGCCGCTTCCAATTGATAGCGGTCGAAAGCATCAAACGCGCTGGCGCGAATAAGCAGATCCTCGGCCTCGTCGATCAGGCCTTCGTCCCATAGGGCAGGATCTTGATCGGCCAACGGCACGAATTCGCCGGCCGCACTCCGCCGTGCGCCACGCCGCGCGTGGGAATAGAGCATCAACGCAAGCAGACCGAGCGCTTCGGCCTGCTCTGGCAAAAGTGCGACGATCAGCCGGCCCAGGCAAATGGCCTCCTCAGCCAGGTTGCGCAGGCTCGCATCGGCGCCGGCCGGATCGCTCCAGCCTTCCGCATAGGCTGCATAGACTGCCTCCAGAATCGCCCCCAGGCGGGCGCGCATGTCCGCCCTCTCGGGCACGCACAAGGGAATTTTGGCGCGTCGAATCTTGTTCTTCGCCCGCGCCAGCCGTTGGCCCATCGCCGCCGGCGAGACCAGGAAGGCGGAGCCGATTGTCTGGGCATCAAACCCCAAGATCGTCTGCAGGATCAGCGGCGCTCTGATGCCGGGCTCTACCGCCGGATGCGCGCAAGCGAACATCAAAGCCAGGCGCTCGTCTGGAATTTCCGGCGCAAGGCTCGCCGCTGCCTCCAACTCCTCCGCCATGAGCTTCAGATGCCCGGAGGCGACAGCGCTTACCCGTCTGCGCCTGATGGCGTCGATCATCTTGCGGCGGGCAACGGCAAGCAGCCAAGCTTCGGGGTTTAGCGGCGCGCCCTTGACCGGCCAATCGGCCAGAGCAGAAGCAAAGGCCTCCGACAGGGCGTCTTCGGCGCCGGCCACATCGCGTGTGCGCGCCGCGAGAATAGCGACCAGTTTGCCATAGCTTCGGCGCGCCACCGCTTCGGCGGCTTTGACGGCAGACTGGTCGTCTCCTTGCGACATGGCAGATCAATAGACCATCAGAGGGCGAACCTCCACGGTATCACGCCGAGCACCGGGACAACGCGCCGCCCAGGCGATGGCGCTATCGAGATCTGCCGCCTCGATGATGTAGTAGCCGCCCAACTGCTCCTTGCTTTCGATATAGGGGCCGTTGAGAACGGTGGGCTTGTCATCCGTTGCGCGCACCACGGTTGCCGCCGAGGAATCCTGCAATCCACTGCCCGCCACGAAGGCTCCGGCCTTTTTCAACACTTCTGTGTAAGCCGCATAGGCCGCGAATGTCTCGGCTTTCTGCTCCTTGCTTGCATTCTTATGTTCGGCTTCGTTCCAATACACCAACAGCATATATTGCATGACGCATTCCTTTCACTCGATACGCGCAGCCTTATGGCTCGCTGCGACAACGACGTTTGAACCGGGGAGATTTTGACAGGGTGCAGGAAGAAATTTTGGGCATCGGCGGCCTTACAACCTCGATATCGCTTTTGGCGGCAAAGGTGACATGTCTGCTTGTGGAGAGAAAGGCCTCTGTTCGCGCCGGAATTCCGATCATTTGAGCCGGATGTAAGCGCAGAGACATACGTTCGGTGTCAAAAAATTTGCAGGACAATGTCGGCTTCCGAAAACCCCATTCGTCGTTCCACTATCAGGCCGATGAGGCCGGCTCGAACAAGGAGACAGACAATGCGTGTGATGGTGCTCGTGAAGGCTACCGAGGAGAGTGAAAAGGGGTTTCTCCATACGGCATGGGAGACGGAGATGATGGAGGCGATGGGCAGATTCAATGACGAACTGCGCGATGCCGGCATCCTGCTAACGGCAGATGGCCTCAAACCCTCCTCTGACGGCAAGCGGGTTGCATTCGATGGTGCCGGCCGTACGGTCATCGACGGGCCTTTCGCCGAACCCCGCGAACTGGTCGCCGGCTTCTGGATCTGGGAGGTCAAGGACATGGACGAGGCCGTCGCCTGGGTAAAGCGCTGCCCCAATCCCATGTCGGGACCGAGCGAGATTGAAATCCGGCCGTTTTACGAGATGGCTGATTTGCAAAGATAATCCACCGCCAGAGGTGACTTGCGGAGCTTGACCTATTTTGATCGCATGCCCGATGCTTTTTGCTGAATAACCGCATAAGATGTGGCGGCTTACCTCACTGCAATTGTCACGGATGCCTGTCAACGGACTAGGAGGGCTGATACATGGCGAAGAAGCACACGGGTCAGTGCGCATGCGGCGCCGTCAAATTCCAGTTCAATACCGATCCTACCTTCGTCGCCGTCTGTCACTGCCTTGACTGCAAGAAGGCATCAGGCGGCGAGGCGGCCGCTTTCTTCGGCGTGCCTGAAGATGATTTTACGCTGATCAGCGGCGAGCCGAAGGCGTTTCACTACATCGCGCAGTCAGGAAAGGGCCTGGATCGCAACTTTTGCCCCGATTGCGGCGCCAGGGTATTCAGCAGCAAGCTGGAGAGCTTCCCGGGAATGATCTTCGCGACGATCGGCTGCCTGGATAGTTCCGAGGGCATTGAGCCGATGCTCGAGATGTTCACCAAGCGCCGCCTCGAATGGGTGAAGCCACTCGACCTTCCGCAGTTCGAGACTATGCCTGGCTGAGTCCAAGCGGCGATCAGGCTTAGATCGCCTTTCCGAACCGAGCGTCGGTACTCCGGTATCTGACATGCTCGATGAAGGCTCGGAGTTTGGGCAGGACCTGACGCCTACCCGGATGGTACAGAAAAACCCCCGGCGTCGTGACGGCGAAGGGGGTGAGCAGCGCTTGCAACCGGCCATCGGCAACAGCCGCTTCGGCGAGCGGACCGGGCACCTGCGCAAGTCCCGCACCCTGGATGGCAGCCCCCAGAACCGTGGGATAGTCATGCGCGATCAGCGGCCCCGAGACGATCGCCTCGACCGCCTTGCCACTATCGACAAAGGACCAGGGCGCGACCGATCCGTTCGAGCGGCGCATGCGCAGGCAGGCGTGGTCGCGCAGATCGTCGATGCGCTCCGGCCGCTTGCGCCGAGATAGGTAATCCGGGCTGCCAACGACTACAAACGGGAACGGCGGCGTCAGCCGCACCGCAACCATGTCGGCGGCGATGAACTCGCCCATCCGCACACCGGCATCAAACCCTTCGGCAGCCAGATCGACCAGCTTCTCGCTTACGGCGATTTCCACCTCGACTGCAGGATAGGCCTCGCAGAAGGAGGCGATCAGCGGCTCCAGCAGGATCGGCACGACCGAGCGCGGCACGGCAAGGCGCAATAATCCGGCCGGCCGCTCTCCAAGCTGACCGGCGACCTCGCTTGCGGCGACGAGCTCTTCGAAGGCAGGCTTTGCACGCGACAGGAACCGTTCGCCTGCCTCGGTGAGGCCGACACTGCGCGTGGTGCGCAGGAAGAGCGCTGCGCCGACGCGCGTCTCAAGTGCACGCACCACTTGGCTGATCGCTGAAGGAGTCACCCCCAGTTCTGCGGCGGCTCTGCGAAAACTGCGGTGCTCGGCGACGCTCAGGAACGCCTCCACACCATCGAGCGCACCTCGTCTCACTGTGAAATTCTGCTTCATGGCCCGTCAACATTATAGCGAATAGTCGCCAGGCGAAAGCGGTCGTACATCTGGCTTGCAAAGCGCCCGCGGCGTTCGAGGCCGCATGAATTAGAACCTCATAGGAGGCCCCATGTCGCCCGCATTCATCTTCCAGCTCCATCTTGTTCTGGGCTACGTTCCGTGGCTGCTGTGCTTCGGGGCGTATGTCTGGCCGAGGCTCAAAGCGATGAATCCGGTCGAAGCGCAGCGCGCCATCGCCACGCTGCACAGTTTCCGCTTCTTCGGGCTCGTCTTCATTGTTCCCGGCGTCGTCGGCCCCAATCTGCCCGCCGGCTTCGCCACACCGGCCGCTTATGGTGACTTCGCAACCGGCTTGCTCGCCATCCTGGCGCTCCTGACGGTAAGGACGCGCCCGCTCTTTTGGCTGTTCATCATCGCCTTCAACGTTGCGGGGGCAAGCGACATCATCATCGACTATTATCACGGCAGCCAGCTCGACCTTCCGGCATTGGCCGGGCAGCTTGGCGCCACCTACGCGATCCCGATCATCTACGTGCCGCTATTGATGATCACGCACGTCGCCGCGTTCTATTTGCTGCTGCGCCCTCAATCTCAGAGGATTCGGACTCTCGCCGTAGATGCAGCCGCATCTACGGACGCGTAATTCATCCGATCGACGATCAGAAGCCCAGGGATTGCTGCACAGGCTTCGGCGGCGCGAGCTGGACACCTTCCAGCTCCAGCATGCGAGCCTTGGCGGTCGAGCCGCCGGGCGCGGAGAAGCCGCCAATCTTGCCGCCGGCGGCCAGGACGCGGTGGCAGGGGATGATCAGCGCCACGGGGTTCTTGGCCATAGCCTGGCCGACGTCGCGCGCAGCTTCCGGACCGGCGCCGAGCTGTTTGGCGAGCGCGCCATAAGTGGTGGTGTGCCCCCAACCGACCTGCCGCGCGGCCGCGTAGATCTGCTTGAAGAAATCATCCTGCTCGGTGAGATCCAGTTTGACGGTAGAGAAATCGATCTCCTCCCCAGCGAAATAGCGCTTAACGGCGGCAACTACTTCGGCCACATCTGATGTCGGTGCGCCGGGCCTTGCATTTGGCAGACGGCGAAGCATAAGGCGCTCGGTCGCATCAGCGCTTTTCGTTGGGAGCTGGAAGCGCGTTATGCCGATATCGTTCCACGCAATCCCACAGAAACCGCCTGCGTTTTCGAAGATCAGATAGTGTTGCATCGTCTCGCTCATGGCAGAGTCTCCGTGTTTCCACTTGCCATGAAAATCGTGCTTCAGGCCCCCGAATTCAACCCGATTCTTGCGCAGGCTGAGCGTTGCCAACATTTCCCGGTTGAGGGAAGCGGTGCCGATGCTGCTATGGCAACATCAACCGCACCGCTTCCCATCCGGCTTGGGAGCTTATCAATATCCGCCGCCGGCCGGAGCGGAATTCTGTGTCATGCCGCCTCCCCCGGAATTGCCCGTGGTGGAGCAAGCGGAGAGGCCGAGGCCGATGAGGGTGATAAGTGCGGCTGAGACGATGGCTTTTATCAACATGTGAGGTCATTCCCTTGTTGAGAGCGGGCGCAAGGTGCCCTGACCTGCCGTGAACAATCGAGGGGCAGTTTTATTCGGTACACTTCGTAAATCGGGGATGCGCTGGATTATCTCGATCTTCCCAGCCAATTGCCGCCACTTAATTTTGTTCTCTATTTGTTCTTGATTTTGAGGCTATGCGGCCGTAGGATATCTGCGATCGGCAAGAACAGGACGAGGCAAAGCGACTTGGCTTTGAAGCGATCTCATGAAGAACAATGGACAGCTTTCGCTCAATCTTGGCGGGGGATCACGGGTCAGGAAATCCGAAGCCGACCCGATGCATTCCGATGCGCTATATTTCGCTATCCTGCCTGATCGGGAGGTTGCTTCTTCAACTGCTGAACTGGCAGGCCATCTCCGTCGGCAATATGGCTTTTCGACAAAGCCGAGACGGTCGGATTTGTTTCATATCACGCTCTATCCGCTGGGATCCTACAACGGCAGGCCAGAGCCGCCGCACGAGGTTGCGTTTGCGGCGATGCAAGCGGCATCGACAGTCAGCAAAACATCATTCCAGGTCGTCTTCGATCGAGCCGTCAGCTTTGGCAACGGTGATAACCGGCCGCTTGTTTTGTGGCGCAAGGAGGGAAATGCGGAGCTGAAGGCGCTGTATCGGGAACTGGATGACGCAATGCGGCACATCGGATTTGCAAGTGATGGCAGAGAGAAATTTGAGCCGCATATGACATTGCTATATCGGGGCCATTTGATTCCCGAAGTCATATTGGACGAACCCGTCACCTGGACCGTTCGAGATTTTGTCCTGGTCCATAGCCTGCAGGGCGAAGGCGAGCACAAGCATCTCTGCTATTGGCCGCTGAACTAGCCCGGTTACCCAGGCATTCGGCTGACATCAGGCGCTTTGTGCCACCGGGCTGACAACAGTCGCCGCATCGTCGACACTGAAACTGCAGCGCTTGTCGAGATCGATCATTCCGGCCGCCGCCATGAGGTCACGAGCCTGATCATGGGCACGCGCGAATTGCACGCGGATGCCGGCGGTGCGCATGGCACTATCGAATTCCATCAAGGCGTCGAGTGCGGAACTGTCGAGATCGAAGCTTTCTTCCAGACTGAGCACCACGGCCTTCAACCCCGCTTCCGCGCGGCTGCGGGCTAGAATTTCGCCAAGGATCATATCGGCATTGCCGAAAAACAACGGCTCGCCGGGGCGCCAGATGGCAATGCCGGGTGTCTCAATCGCCTCCGGATGGCGGCTGAGATCGACAAAATTGTGGCTGCTCCCCAATCGCCCGAGGCGGGCGACATAGGGAGAGGCCAAGCGATGCATCATCGCGACGAGCGAGAGCACGATCGCCAGCAGCATGCCGTTGAGGACACCGAAGAGCAGCACGCCGCCTGCCGCACCCAGCGCGACATAGAAATCGCGATGCAGCCGTCGCAGGCGAAGGATCGGACCGGGATCGAGCGCATGCGTGAGGGCCGCAATCACCACGGCGGCAAGCACCGGCTCCGGCAGCCGCGCCACCAGCGACCCGGCACAGGCAATCAGAATGGCAAGGCCGATGGCGGCAAAGACAGCAGTGGCGCGCGTCTTCGCACCCGCTGCCTCGCTGGCGAAACCCGCGGAAAAACCGGCGCCGACGGGCATGCCCTGGACGATGGCGCTGGCGATATTGGCGAAACCCAGCGCACCCAGCTCGCGATTGACCTCCAGAGGATCGCCATAGCGCAGCGCCAAGGCACGCATCGTACCCCAGGATTCGGCGAAGAGAATGAGCACGAGAGGCACGGTGAACTGCACCAGCCGCGAATAAGCGGTCCAGCCGGCATCGGGCAGCGAAGGCCATTGCGGCAGGACCTCGATCGTCCCGACCAGTTCGACACCATGGCCGCTAAGATCAAAGACAGAGGAGGCGAGGATGCCGGCGGCAAGCACGAGGAAGGCGCCGGGAACGCCCGGGAGCCGCTTCAGCAATAGCAGCGCGGCCAATGCCACGATGCCGACGGCGACGCTTGCGAGGTTCCATCGCGGGATCGCCGCCAACAGCGCGCCGGCATAGTTGAAGATATTGGAGCCTTGTACGGGGACGCCGACGAGAATCGGTAGCTGATGCAGGATGATGGTAACCGCCAGTCCCAGGGCAAAGCCCCGCAACACCGGGCGCGAGATGAAGCCGGTGATGCCGCCGAGGCGGAAGGCGGCTGCGATGACAAAGAGAATGCCGGCCAGCGCGACGGCGATGGTGGCGAGGCCTGCCTTGACGGTGGCATCGCCGGGAACAACCGCCAGCGTCGCGGCAAGGATCGCGGCGGATGAGGATGTCGGCGAGACGATGGCAAAGCGGCTGCGTCCGAAAATGGCGTAGACCAGGCAACCGGCGATGCCGGCGAGGATCGCCCTATGCGGCGGCAGACCGGCGATACCGGCATAGGCGACCGCTTCCGGCAGCATCAGGCCTGCAATCGATATGCCCGCGATCACGTCGGCTTTGTTTATCGCGGGCCAGCCGCTCAGTTTCATCATCGATCACCGACCACAGGAATCGCCAATCTGACTAGGTGTAGAGTTTCGCTGGCAGGCTGCAACAGGAAAGTAAGCATGACGAACCGTTGGCTCATGCGGCCCCGTCAGCCTCTCTCAACGGACACGTTCTGCCGATCGTCTCGCTGACAAAATCCATCACCGCGCGGATGGCCGGCGAGCGGCGCAGATCGGGATAGGTAACAAGCCAGAGGTCGCGCGTGGGTGACGGGATCTCCGTCGGCAGCCGCGTGAGGGCGGCTTCGCTATCACCGAGGAAGGCAGGGAGTGCTACGACGCCGAGACCGGCGAGCGCGGCTTGCATCTGACCGAAGACGTCGCCGGCGCGGAAAACGATGGGGCGGCCCGCAAGCAGGCTACGAAGCCAGGTCTGCTGCGTCAAATGATCGAGCGCCGCGTCATAGCCGATGAAAACCCAGCTATCCCTAGGCGTCGCCGCGACTTCGGGGATAGCATAGAGCCCGAAGCGCATGACGCCGATGCGCCGCACGAGAAGATCGCTTTCCTCGGGGCGTGACATGCGCACGGCAATATCGGCCTCTCCATAATTAAGGGCGGAGCGGCGGGTGACGCCGGCGATCGTCAGCGTGATATCGGGATGTTCGGCGCGAAAGGCGACCGCTTTCGGCGCGATGAGGTGCGCGGCGATGGAGGGCGGCGCGCTGATCATGACGGCGGCGGAAAGCCCCGCAACCGCACTTTTCGAATAGCGCCTGATCGCCTCGACATTGTCCTCCATGCCGGCCACCAGCTCGGCAATCGCCCGGCCATCAGCCGTCAGCGGCGAGGTGCGCGGCCGACGGTCGATGAGCCGCAGATCAAGCGTGCGTTCCAGCGCGGCAATTCGCCGGCCGACCGTGGCGTGGTCGACGCCAAGCTCGCGCGCAGCCGCCGAAAGCGAGCCGGTGCGTGCCAGAGCGGCGAAGTGAAGAAGGTCCTGCCAGTCGATCATCTGTGCATTATTGCACAGATGCAGTGAGTTCATACCGAATTTATTCAGACGCGGCTTTGTGATCAAAAATGCGTCTGAAAGGAGACTGTTCTATGCCTCTAGCCATCGCGATAACCAGCCCCGGCAGCCCTGAGACCATGAAACTCGTTGATCTTGCCATCACCGAGCCAGGACCCGGCCAGGCCCGCATCCGCCAAAGCATCTCTGGCGTCAATTTCGTCGATATCTATATTCGGTCCGGGCTTTATCCCCGGCCGCCCGGCCAGACTGTTCTCGGCTTCGAGGGTGCCGGCGTCGTGGAAGCGATCGGCTCCGGTGTCGAGGGCCTGTCGGTTGGCGATCGCGTCGCCTATGTCGGCCATCCGCTCGGAAGTTATGCCGAAGTGCGCACTTTGCCGGCCTCCCGGCTGGTGCGTCTGCCCGACGATGTCAGCGAACGGCTCGCCGGCAGCACGATGTTGCGGGGGCTCACGGCCCATATGCTGCTCCATAAGGTCCACCCACTGCAGCCGGGCGAATGGGTTCTGGTGCATGCGGCAGCCGGCGGTGTCGGGCAGATCGTAGCGCGCTGGGCCAAGCGGCTCGGCGCTAACGTCATCGCCACCGTCGGTTCGGAAGCCAAGGCCGAATTTGCCTATGAAGCCGGCGCCGACGCCGTTCTTCTGCATACGTCCGAGGATTGGGTGGAAGAGACGCGCCGCATCGCCGATCGCCGGGGCGTGCATCTCGCCGTCGACGGCATCGGCGGCGCGATGCTGTCGCAGACACTCGCCACTGTCCGCCCCTTTGGCATGGTCGCCAGCCTCGGCCAGGCTGGCGGCCCGATTCCTCCGATCCAGATCGAGGAACTGACCGCGCCCCGCGCCATCGGTCTCGCTCGCCCGAGCGTGCTGACCTATGCCAACGATCCCGATCTCTACCGGCAGGGCGCCGAGGCGCTCATGGCGGAATTGCAGGCCGGCCTGATCAATCCGATCGGCGCGGAATATGCGCTGAAGGATGCCGCCAGGGCGCATGCCGACCTCGAAGCAGGGCGAACGACGGCAAGCGTGGTGTTGACGATGTGAAGCCAGGGCAAGGTGGCGCAATCGTCACCTTGCCTCCCTTCCCATGGCAAAAACGCTGACCAGAAGTGGTGCGATCCCCTCGTCCGCTAGGACGCCGAACACAATTGCTTGAACGGGTCATCATTTTTTGCTGCAGAGCAGCAATTTCATTGACCCGACCTCTCCTCGCCTGTTACCAAACTGATCGCGACGTCGCACGGTCGTTCGGCCGCTGCCGCCGCTCCTATCCGGTACGAACCCCGATCCGTATGGCAAACAGTAAGGACACCGCACGCCGGTGCCCGCAGGCGATATCTCGTGAACACTGCCTCCCAAACCATCCAGTCCTCCTCGACCTTATCCCTCCTTTCCATCGTTGCGCTGACCTTCTTCGGCTATGTCGCCATCGGGCTGCCGCTCGCCGTGTTGCCGACCTATGTTGATAGCGGCCTCGGATTCGGTGTCGTCTGGGCCGGCATCACCATCAGCGCGCAGTATGTGGCTACCATCATCAGCCGCGCGCAGGTCGGCCGGCTGTGCGACCGGTATGGGCCACGCCGTTCGGTTTTCCTCGGCTTCTTCGCCTACGGATTTTCCGGCGCCCTGACATTGGCATCGGCACTGGTGGCGGGTACTCCCGCTCTGAGCCTGGCGCTACTGCTGCTCGGCCGATTGGCGCTCGGCGTCGGTGAAAGCTTGGTCAGCACAGCGGCGATCACCTGGGCGATCGGGCTGATGGGATCGCGCGAAACCGTGCGCATCATCTCCTGGAACGGCATCGCCACCTATGGCGGCATCGCGCTTGCGGCCCCCTTTGGCGCTTGGCTGGAGGGGCAATACGGCTTCTTCGCCACGGGCGCCGTGACGATCGGCCTGGCAATTGCGGGCCTGATGCTGGCGCAGACGCGGCCAGCGGTGCCCGGCGTCAAGGAGAAGGGCATCGGCACCGGCCAGGTCTTCAGCCGTATCGCGCCTTTTGGCGTGGCGCTGGCGCTTGCCTCCAGCGGCTTCGGCGTCGTGATGGCCTTCGTCGCCTTGTTTTTCCATAGCCGCGATTGGGACGGGGCTTCGCTGGCGTTGAGCGCTTTCGGCCTGGCCTTCATCGGCGTTCGCCTGGGGTTGGCGCAAGCCGTCGCCCGCTTCGGCGGCTTGCCGCTGGCGCGAGTCTCGCTGGTGCTGGAGATCCTGGGACTCATGGCGCTCGCCTTTGCTCCCTCGCCCACCATTGCCATCATCGGTGCGGCGCTCGCCGGAGCTGGCTTTGCACCGATCTTTCCGGCGCTCGGCAATGAGGCGATGGCGCATGTCCCACCACAAAATCGTGGCGTGGCGCTGGGCCTCTATTCGGTTTTCCTGGATCTGGCGCTTGGGAGCACCGGCCCGATCGCCGGCCTGCTCGCCAATCGGTTCGGCTATACCGCACCCTTTCTCCTCGGTGCCGGCGCCGTTCTGCTCAGCCTTGCGCTGATCATGAGCCTGCGTAAAAACGGCGGCCTATAATACGGAAGCAACGACAAAGGCTCAGCAACCGGAGCCCTTGTCTTTCGGGAGGCGGTGGAACAAGTTCTGATCCACCCGCGCGCCATCTTCCCATAATTATTGCGCGTGGCGGCCGCGACTTGGTATCAGCCATCGCAAGCAGGAGAAAAACACATGGACATCACGCATATCACCATCGACGGCGATACGCCTGGGATCGCGTGGCGGTTGCCTGTGTTGCATTTTGCCGGCAGCAAACCGGATGCGCCGAAGATCTACATCCAGGCGGCGCTGCATGCCGGCGAACTGCCGGGCACGGCGCTGACCCATTTCCTCTGCGAGCGGCTCAGGCAGGCGGAGACGGAAGGCGCGGTTCTGAGCGATATCATCGTCGTGCCGCACGCCAATCCGATCGGCGCGGCGCAATCGCATTTCGGCGAAATGCAAGGTCGCTTCGATTTGGGCACGCGCACCAATTTCAACCGTGACTTTCCGCTGATCTCGGCGCGCGACCGTCACCTGCTGATCGAGAATCTGGAACGCTACCCCGCCGCCGACCGGCTGAAGCGGCAGCTCATCCACATGGCGCTGGGGGCCGATCTGGTCATCGATCTGCATTGCGATGATGAATCCCTGCAATATGCTTATATCGACGAAGCCTTCTGGCCGGAGGCAGCCGATCTGGCGGCGGCGCTGAACATGGACGCCGTACTGCTGTCGGATGGCGAAAGCTCTGCCTTCGAGGAAGCCGTGAGCTTCGCCTGGAAATACGAAGTGCCCGGCGAGAAGAAGGCGCACCTGCCGGGAAAATTGTCGGTGACCGTCGAATTGCGCGGCACCCGCGATGTTTATCCGGAGATGGCGAAAAGGGATGCCGAAGGGCTCTGGCGTTTCCTCGCTGCCCGTGGCGCCGTCCGTGATGATGGCGTGAACCTGTCCAGCTTTAGCGGACCGGCCGTGCCGCTCGACAATGTCGAGATCATCCGTGCGCCGCAGGCCGGCACCGTGCTTTTCCATCGCAATATCGGCGAACGTGTCGGTGAAGGAGACCTGCTGGCGACGATCCTTACCGCGCCCGGCATGCCCGATGGCACGATCGATGTCCACGCCCCGCAAGCCGGCCTCATCGTCACCCGGGTGTCCGACCGGCTCGTCCGCCGCCGCGGCGACCTGATGAAAATCGGCTGCGACAAGCCGAGCGAAGCTACCCGCAAGCCGGGAGCGCTGGAAGACTGAGGCATCTCAGAGGAATCGTCGAACCTTCGCCCCGACTTTCGCTCGTCTCCGCTTGCGTGTTATGCGATGGCACACAGCAAGGAACGGATTCGGCATGACGATCACCATTTACGGCATCAAGAATTGCGACACGATGAAGAAGGCGCGGACCTGGCTGGAAGGCCACGGCATCGCCTATGATTTCCACGACTACAAGGCTGTCGGCATCGACCGCGACCATCTGGAACGCTGGACCGCGCAGGCCGGTTGGGAAACCGTGCTCAACCGCGCCGGCACCACCTTCAAGGCGCTCCCCGAAGGAGACCGCACCGATCTCACCAAGGACAAAGCCATCGCTCTGATGCTGGCCCAGCCGTCGATGATCAAGCGCCCGGTGTTGGAAGCCGACGGCAAATTGCTGATCGGCTTCAAGCCGGAGATCTATGCGGGTGCCTTCGAGGTGGATGCATAAGGGCTGCGCCATGTCCAAAACCACCCGTGCCACGCAGATGCTGACTCAGGCCAAGGTTGCCTTCACCGTCCATACTTATGAGTACGATCCGAATGCCGAGCGTGTCGGCATGCAGGCGGCGGAAGCGTTGGGCGAGGAGCCGCGTCGGGTCTTGAAGACATTGATGGCCGAAGTGGACGGCAAGCCGGTTTGCGTGGTCGTTCCATCAGACCATGAGGTCAGCATGAAAAAGCTCGCGGCCGCCTTCGGCGGCAAATCGGCGGCCATGATGAAGCCCGCCGATGCCGAGCGACTGACGGGGTATCATGTCGGCGGCATTAGCCCTTTCGGCCAGAAGAAGACCGTGCCGACGGCGATCGAGGCACAGGCGATGACGGAAGCCTATGTCTACATCAACGGCGGTCAACGCGGCCTGCAAGTGCGCCTTAACCCGCAGGATGCGCTGAAGCTTTTGAAGGCGAAGGCCGCGCCGCTGATCGCTTGATCGCACCAAAGCGCATCGCGATCTCTGAGAGTCGCTCCGTGCGCTTAGGTATTTGATTTTGCGCATGTCGTGATCGCAAAACCGCTACGCACTTTTGCGCGACAGGCTTTAAAAAACAAAACAGCCTTCATTTCCGGCGCAAACGGGTCTAAGTCTGGGACCGTTGTTCCGATCCTCAGCACGCAGGTTTTGCCATGACGTTCGCCTCCCCCAACCATCATCCCGTCGATCCCGCCAAGCTGGAAAAGCTTGCCGAAGTGGCCGTGAAGGTCGGGCTGCAACTGCAGAAAAACCAGGATCTGGTCATCACCGCCCCGGTCGTGTCGATGCCGCTGGTGCGGCTGATCACCCGCGAGGCTTACAAGGCCGGCGCCGGTCTGGTCACCACGTTCTATTCCGACGAGGAGACCACACTCGCCCGCTACGAATACGGCCATGACGGCAGCTTCGACCGCGCTTCTAACTGGCTCTATGAAGGCATGGCCAAGGCCTATGCCAACAATGCCGCGCGGCTCGCGATCTCTGGCGACAATCCGATGCTGCTCTCCGGCCAGGAGCCGGCCAAGGTCGCGCGCGCCAACCGCGCCAACTCTGCCGCCTACAAGCCGGCGCTGGAAAAGATCTCCAATTTCGACATCAACTGGAACATCGTTTCCTATCCGAATCCCTCCTGGGCGAAGCTGGTCTTCCCGGACGATCCGGAAGCGATCGCCGTTGCCAAGCTCGCCAAGGCGATCTTCGCCGCCTCGCGCGTCGACGTGCCGGATCCGATCGGCGCCTGGGCCGAGCACAATGCCAATCTACATAAGCGTTCGACCTGGATGAACGGTCAGCGCTTCGCCGCCCTGCACTTCCAGGGTCCGGGCACCGATGTGAAGATCGGCCTTGCCGACGGCCACGAATGGCATGGCGGCGCCTCGGTCGCCAAGAACGGCGTCACCTGCAACCCGAACATCCCGACCGAGGAGGTATTCACCACGCCGCATGCGCTGCGTGTCGAAGGCTATGTCTCCTCGACCAAACCGCTTTCGCATCAGGGCACCTTGATCGACAACATCCGGGTTCGCTTCGAAGGCGGCCGTATTGTCGAGGCGAAAGCGTCGCGAGGCGAAGAAGTGCTGAACAAGGTGCTGGATACCGACGAAGGCGCACGGCGCCTCGGCGAAGTGGCATTGGTGCCGCATTCCTCGCCGATCTCGGCCAGCGGCATCCTGTTCTACAACACGCTGTTCGACGAAAACGCGTCCTGCCACATCGCGCTCGGCCAATGCTATTCCAAATGCTTCATCGACGGCGCGACCTTGAGCCAGGAGCAGATCAAGGCCCAGGGCGGCAATTCCAGCCTGATTCACATCGACTGGATGATCGGCTCCGACAAGGTCGATATCGACGGCATCAAGCTTGACGGCTCACGCATGCCGGTCATGCGCGGAGGCGAATGGGCTTAGGGTCATAGATACCCCCGTTTCGATGGAGCGGGGATCAAATATCCAGATCCACCCACACGGCGGCGTGGTCCGATGCGCCCTGCTTCTCCGCCGTCAGCTCCGGATAGACGTCCCAGCGCTTCGGGCGTGAGCCCGGCCACAGGCCCCTGCGGAAAACACCGCCACCTTGAACCCTGTCGAAGAGCGTCGGCGACAGGAAAAGATAGTCGATCTTGCTGGTGGTGTTGCAGAGGCCATAGGTGCCGGGATAACCACCATCATCGAAGTCCGGATGGGTGAAGGCATCCTTCAGGGTGCTCGTCGTCAACGGCTTCAGCGGCTGGCTGTCGGGAAAGTCGTTGAGGTCGCCGATCAAGGCAACATAGTTGACACCTTCCGTCAGCAGCGCCTCGTAGATTTCCCGTGCCCGTTTCGCCTGAGTCCTTCGGCGGGCATCCGACGCTTGCACGCCACCATAGCCTTTGCTTTTGAAATGATTGACCAGAACGACGAGCGTCGCGCCGGCGGGCGTCGTGACGCGATATTCGGCGCAATCCCGTGAGAAGACCAGCGATCCATCCGGCATGCGATCATCGACATGGCTGCGCATGAACCCGATCGGGAAATCTTTCCGCGTCATAAGACCGACATCGATACCGCGCTCGTCATTGCCATCGATCACCATGACATGCGCGAAAGGATCGCCGCCGACCGCCGGCACGATCAATGAATTGAAAGAGGACAGAGCCGGCCGGCTTTCGACTTCGACAATACCCAGCACATCGGCATTGACATCGTTCATGACGCGGGCCGTGTTGCGCATCGCCTCTTCATCCACCGGCTCTTCGCGCAACTCCAGCGAGCCGACCCAATCGGCGCGACCGTCGGCGGTCACGACGACGCCGCCGGTTTTCGGCCGCGTCAACAGCGCACCGCGATTGCGCCGCAGAAGAACGAAGGGACCGATATCGCTTTTCTCCAGGCCAAGTGCGACGATCAATTCCGTCATTCTGCGCCGATCGGCGTCGCTGTAGCTCACCTGGCCGAGTAGGCCCTCAAGTGCGGCGAACTTCTCAAGGATCGGACGGCCTTCCTCCCAGCTATCGAGATTCATCGCCTTGGCGCGATCGAACAGGTTTTCGACGTTGTAAGAGGCCAGCCTCATCGTATGGCCCTCCCAAAAAAACATGGTGTTAGAATAACATACCGTCGCCAAAACCGCATATCAGCCGAATTGATTGCGAATTAGGTACTGGGGATTAGTTAGCTCAAAGCGACAGTGCGGCCAGCGCATTCCTGATGCGAGCGAGATGAGCAAGACGCTTGTCTTCACCGATCCGATCCATGTCGTGCAGGGTCAACATGCGGAAATCGAGCCGCTTTGAGCAGAAGGCGGCGATGCCACGTTTCAAGAGGCGACGCACCGGATTGCCCATATAGAGGTGCACGACCCACCAGGGAGAACCGGTCGTCGTCAGCGCCCAGAACAGGCGGATATTGCTCAACTGCGGCACGATACGACCGCCGGCCGGATCGTGGCGGAAAGCGATGCCGGGCGCGAAGACCCGATCGAAGAAGCCCTTGAGGATGGCCGGAAAATTGAACCACCACTGGGGAAAGACCAGTATCAGCCCATCGGCGGCCCGTAGCCGGGCAATGATAGTCTCGACTGCCGACGTATCATAGGGTTGATCGAAATAGCCGCGCCGCTCGGTTTCGGACAGGCGCGGGTCGAAATCCTCGCGATAGAGATCGAGCAGATCCACCTGATGCCCACCGGCGACAAGCGCCTCCTCCGCCGTTTTCGCCACCGCGGCCGCAAAGCTATCCTCCAGCGGATGGGCAAGCACGAGGAGGATGCGCATCAGAACAGGCTTCCCTGCTTCGGCGGATCGGCAGGATCGGCCGGTTTCGCAACCCGCTTCTTCTGCGGCGGCGTATCTGCCGGCGGCACCGTCGGCGAAGGAGCGGCAGGGCCGTCTCCGGTGACGGCACCGACGCGGCCATCGGCGAATTCGATGGAGATTGCGGCGCCTGTGGTGAGTGCTGCGGCCAGCGAAACGGGCCGGTCGGCTTCGTCGCGCACGACGGCATAGCCGCGCTTCAACACATTTTTGTAGGATAGCGATTGCAGAATCCGCTCCTGGGCCACCAACTCGCCACGCGCCCGCACGAGCTGATGACGTATCGCGGTGTCGGCATGGCGGGAAAGATTGCCGAGATGATCGCGCGCACGACCAGTCTGCGTCGCCAACCGCGATGGCAGCGTGGCGAAAACGGCATCGGCTCGGCCGATACGGGCGCGGGCGCGGTCGATCATCCGCTCGACGGTGCGTTCGGCGCGGCTCATCCGCTCGCCCAGCATCTGCCGGCGCTCGACAATACGGTTCGACAGCACGTCGGGCCGCAGATGCGAGGCGGTGCGTTCGAAGGCACGGCGCTTGTTGAGCGTGTTCAGCTCAAGCCCGCGGCCCAGGCCGGCGGCGGCCTCATCGAAGCGGCGGCGCGGCAGGGCCAGAAGCTGGTCGAGCGAGGGTAGCGCCCGAAGCAGCGCGCGCACCGACTGCCGGCGTTGATCCATTTGCCGGCCGACACCACCCTGCAGGCGGGCGGCCAGGCTTGCGAGCTGCGCCTCGAGTTCAGCCTTGACCGGCACGGCCATTTCCGCAGCCCCTGTCGGCGTCGGAGCACGGATATCGGCGGCATAGTCGATCAGCGTCCAGTCGGTCTCGTGGCCGACAGCGGAGATCAACGGGATCTCGCTCGCCGCGGCTGCGCGGACGACCGCTTCGTCGTTGAAACTCCAGAGATCCTCCAGGCTGCCGCCGCCACGGGCGACGATCAGCACGTCGGGACGGGGAACGGGGCCTCCGGGCATAAATTCGTTGAAGCCGCGGATAGCATTCGCCACCTCATCGCCCGAGCCCTCCCCCTGCACCTTCACCGGCCAGACCAGCACATGCACGGGAAAGCGATCGGAGATGCGGTGCAGGATGTCGCGGATGACCGCGCCCGTCGGGGAAGTGACGACACCGATAACCTTGGGCAAAAAAGGAAGCCGGCGCTTGCGGTCGGCATCGAACAGACCCTCAGCGCTGAGCTTGCGCTTGCGCTCCTCCAACAGGGCCATCAGCGCACCGGCGCCCGCCGGCTCCAGCGTTTCGATGACGATCTGGTATTTCGAGGAGCCCGGGAAGGTCGTGACTTTGCCGGTGGCGATGACTTCCATTCCCTCCTCGGGGCGGAATTTCAGCTTGGAGAATGTGCCTTTCCAGATCACAGCGTCGATGCGAGCCCGGTCATCCTTCAGCGAAAAATAGGCATGACCGGAGGAATGCGGCCCGCGGTAGCCGGATATTTCGCCGCGCACCCGTACCTGATCGAAGGCGCTCTCGACCGTACGCTTAATCGATCCGGATAATTCCGAGACCGAATATTCCGCGAGATTGGTCGGCGAATCACTCTCAAAGAAGCTGCTCATACGGTCTTTTTATCCGAAGTCGCCGCAAATGCGGAGCCATATACCCCTTAAATCGGAATCGATTTGAGGAAAGGATTATGCGCAGATCTAAAGCGCTGATGCGTCTTTGCCCGTCCCAACAGGACGCATGGCACAATGAGCTTCATCATGCGTTAACCTTGTCCACAAAGCCTTTCTTAGCCATCCGCGTGCAATTCTGTGCAAACTTGTTTTTGGTAAAGAGGAGGTGGAGCGATGATATTCGTAACCGCCATGATCATCGGAATTGCGGCCGGCCTGCAGCGTTCGGCGATCGGCTCGATCCTGGGCGCGGCCCTGGTCAGCATCGCCTTCATGGCAGCCGTTGCCGCCTCCGCGGTTCCGCCGCCTCTGATGACCTTGTTCGTTGCGCTCGGCGGCTATAACCTCGGCTTCATCGGTTATCTCGTCACGCTTGACAGGCTTGAGCAGCGCCGGGCCTGATCCGGGCGTTCGTGGCACAAAGCTTTGGCTACAGCCCCCACTTCGGGCCATCTTCGGACAATGTAATCTCAACGGGGTCACCGTTCACCTCGACGGACGGACCGCCGAACGCGTTCCAGCGAAACAGATTGAGATGCCATCCACCGGGGATCAGCCTTGACCGATCGATGATGCCGTCGGCACCGGCTGCTCTCGCAGCATCGGCCGTGCGCCATGAGGGCGGCTCCTCGCCGGCAGCCAATGCAGGGCGCCAGGGTAGATTGGAGGCATTCCGATCGATGCCGAGCCGTTCACATGCCCGCTGATCATGCTGATCGAGCACGAACGCGTTGCTCACCATCAGCGGCACAACAACACGTCGCCGACCGTCTTCGCGCATATAACCTGAAATCGCCATGATCGCCCATTCCGGCGAAGCGCTCATATAGAGGGCTGGCTGACCGAGCCGGTGATACCGGCCTGCACTCGTCTGGTCCGGAGGATCGAGGACATGATCGAGGCGTTCGACAAGCACGGAACGGAAGAAGCACCCGCTCACCTCGCGAAAAATGCTCGACGATCCACTTGCTGGCGGCTGCTCTTCCATAAGGCCTCGTTGATCAGACAGCTAAAAAACACAGGCTATCGGGGCACCGTCAATCCGTCGGTGCGAACCGGAAGAACTGCACATCCGACTTCGCCGCCACTGGGATCGGCTGAAGATAGGCTGGCACATGCCCCTGGCTGAGTTGAGCATAGAGCCCATCCGGCTTCAGCTTGGAAACTTCTTCAACCTGCGGGTCGCTGGGGCAAAAGGCAAGCAAGGTTACATGGGCGCCGCGCAGGAAAGCTTCCGCCTCCTTCGGTTCCGCCAGGCCGATGTGCAACTCGGTCAGCATGCCACCCTGATCGCGATGATAGGGACCGGACAGCACGCGATGTGGCGTGAAGCGCAGGATGGGCGAACCCATGTTGGACGGCGCGGAAACGACACCTGGAGCGAGACCGGCGAGCGGCGCCAGCGCGTCTTTTGTGATGCATACCCCCGTCTCTTCCGCCTTGGCGACCGGCGCGGAGAAACTGTTTGCGATGCCGTTGTTGGCAAGTGCGCCGCCGACGGCCCAGACGGCGGGTGCCGAGAGCAGCGTGGCGGCGACATAAAAGAAGGCTGCGCCCATATCTTCCGTATCGGCGACGGAGATGCGGCGAAGTTCGGCAAGCAGTAGTGCGAGCGGCGGAATGGCGAGCAAATTGGAAAACTCGGCACCGCGCACCTGCACCAGCGCAATGATCCAATTGACGCCCACCAGAGCCAGAAGAACGAAATGCAACCGGGCGCGCTCGCCGCGCATCATGCGGAAGAGGCAGACGACGATCGCCATGAAGCCAGTGGCATAGAAGGCACCAAGCGTTTCCGGCTGATTACGGGACAAGGACAGGATCGACTGCGCCTCGGAGACGCTGTTCAACCATAGCTGAACCAGCAACGGGTCGAGATCGGCGAGCGGATTGCGCAGGCATTGCGGCGCGATCGCCAGTGTCGTGGCGAAGACGACAGCGCCATTGGCCGCCAGCATCGCCAGACGCCAGGGCCGCGACAGACGGCTGGCGAACAGTGTTGATAGCAGCAGGCCGGCGCCGCCGATGCTGATGATGCTGTAGAAGCCCAGCGAGAGATTGTCGCAGGTGACTGCGGAATAGAGATGCGGCGGCACCAGCGCCAAGAATGCAGCACTGACGGCGATCGTCAGCGTCAAGGCGAAGGCGCGGGCAGCGGGCGCGAAAATCTCGCCGTCCCAGGCCCAGAGCCCGGCGACCGCTACGCAGGCGACGGCGACGAACGGCGTCGTCTCCGCTCCGATGCCGAGGGCGATGGCAAGCGCGATGGCCGCGATGACGAAATTACGCGGCCTATAGGTCTCGTCGGCCAGCATGGCGACGGTGAGCGCGACCAGCCCGAGCTGCACATTGTCATGATCGATGGAACCCGGCTTGAAACGGCTCGACACCAAAATGAAGAGCGCCGTCAGACCGAGCGAGAAATGCATGCCTTCCGTGCCGGCGATGCGGCGCCCGGCGAGGCCCATGGAGAACATCAGCGGCAGCACGAGCATGAGCGGCCAAACTGTAAGCGCCGCTGCTTCCGCGCCTTCCGGTGTAAGAAACAGCCGAAAGAAGGCAATCAGGCCGGCGATCGGCAAATCGATGAAACGCGACCAGTGCATCAGCGTGCCGCCATCGAGGCCGAGGCGGTATTGCACCATGTCGAACCAGCCCTGGCCTCCCAGGAAATCGCGCACTTCGACGAGACGCATCATGTCGTCATTGTCGGGCCCGACATAGTCCGTGGCGTGACGATTGAGGATCAGCAGGGCGGCGATGATGATCAGGCTGTAGATCAGCGCGACGAGCCATAGCCGCGACCAGCGCGAAGGCGCCGTCTGCGTGGCCGCCAATGCCGATCCGCGCGATATTCCCACCGCCTGCACCATTTCGATGAAACCCCGTGTTTGAAGGACATGCAAGGGCGCCACGCTAACGGCTGCCAATCAAGAAAGGGTAAAGCCAGGCCGCGCTGCAGCCGATATCACGATAATGTTCCCGCGGAGATCACAACCTGCCATTTTTCACCCGCAGCCATAGGGTCTTATTAACGCGCAGCGGGATAAGTTCTCATCCAAATTATCCGTCGAGGCCTCAAGTGAACGTCATGCGTAAGAATTGGCCAGAAACCATGTGGAGTGAGAACCTGAACATCGCCGTTCTCCTGCCCTGCTACAATGAGGCCGCAACGATCGGCCAAGTCGTGCGCGGCTTTCGCGAGGCGCTGCCAAAGGCTCGCATCTACGTTTATGACAACAACTCCACCGACGGGACGGCGCTGCAAGCCATGCTTGCCGGCGCGACCGTCGTGCGCGAGCGCCGCCAGGGCAAGGGACATGTGGTGCGCCGCATGTTTGCCGATATCGACGCAGACATCTACCTCATGGCCGACGGTGACGGCACCTATGCGCCCGAGGATGCGGAGGAATTGATCCGCACGCTGCTGACCGAAGGTTCCGACATGGTGGTGGGCACGCGCCGTGGTGTGCACGACGATGCCGGCCGGCAGGGTCATGCCTTCGGCAACCGGATCTTCAACTGGCTTTACCGGACGATCTTCGGCACCGACTTCACCGATATTTTCTCCGGCTATCGCGCTTTCTCCCGGCGCTTCGTCAAGAGTTTCCCGGCCGTATCCGGCGGTTTCGAGATCGAAACGGAAATGTCGGTGCATGCCTCGCGGCTGAAGCTGCCCGTCAGCGAATTGGAACTCGATTACGGTCGCCGGCCTGAGGGTTCGCACTCCAAGCTTTCGACCTTCCGCGACGGCTGGAAGATCCTCTGGATGTTCGCGATGCTGATGAAGGAAACGCGACCCTTCGCCTTCTTCGGCATTTTGAGCGCCATTTTCATGGAGGCGAGCATCGGCTTCATGATCCCCGTCTTTGTCGAATATTTCGAAACCGGCCTGGTCGCCCGCATGCCCACCTGGGTGCTGTCCATGGCATTGATGATGATTTCCATCATGATGTTCACAGCCGGGCTGATCCTCGATTCCGTCGCCCGCGCCCGCGCCGAACAGCTTCGCATCCACTATATGAGCTTGGCCAAACCGGTATCCCGGCAGATTGGCGACGAGCAAACGGTCTATATCGCCGAACATGAAAAGCCGGCGAGCCGGCGGAAAAAGGCCAAGGCTGCATGAAGAAGCTTCTGCGCTTCCTGATCGCCGGCGGCGTTGGCTTCGTGGTCGATGCGGGCGTGCTGCATTTGCTGCTTTGGTTCACGCCCTTCGGCCCATTCGTCGGCCGCGCCCTTTCCATACCGAGTGCGCTGCTCGCGACCTGGTTTCTCAACCGCAATTTCACCTTCGGCCGTTCCAATCGCTCGCTTGCGGCTGAAGGCTTCCGCTATGGTTCGGTCGGTCTGACCTCGGCACTGCTGAACTACGCCCTGTTCAGCTCGCTGCTCGTCTCCATGCCGACGCTCCGGCCGATCATCGCGCTGATCCTGGCGTCGGCGGCCGCGACTGCGTTCAGCTTCTTCGGCTATTCACGCTTCGTCTTCCGCCACCGACAAAATCCTTGAGGAACCAACTCACACCGGTTCCCAGCCATCCTTCTCGCTGGCGCGATAGATGGCATCGATGACCTTCTGATTGAGCTTCGAACTTTCGAGCGTCACGACTTCCGCATCCTTACCCAATGCCGCCGAGGCAAAAGCTTCCGCCTCACGCTTGTACTGACGGCTGTCGGGGAAACGGAAGATCTGTGATTCCGAATGGTTGCGATTGGTCAGCTCCAGCTCTTCGGCGCCGTAGCGATCGGCATTGAAGGGGGATTTCACCTCGATGAAACCGTCCGTACCGTGGAAAACCATGACCTGGCGGGCAGCCATCTGCGTCGAGATATAGAAGGTCATTTCGAAATCGCCGAAATCAGCCTTGACGCTGGAGTAGATATCCGTGCTGAATTCCGGATCGCGCTCTGTGACCGCCTGGATGCGCAGGGGCTCGCGACCAGTGACGAAGCGGGTGCTGATCATCGGATAGACGCCGATATCGGGCAGGCCGCCGCCGCCGAGTTCCGGGATGTTGCGCATGTTGCCGGCATCGCGGTTGAAATAGGTGAAGGCGCCCTGAATATGACGCAACCGGCCGATGGCGCCGGCTGCCAGCAGCGAGCGCACTTTCTGCCAGACCGGCGTATAGGTGACCATATAGGCTTCCGTCACCAGCACCTTGTTGCGGTCGCGGGCAGCGATCAGGCTGTCGATCTCATCGGCCTTCAGCGCAATCGGCTTTTCGCAGAGGACATGCTTGCCGGCATCGGCCGCCTTGATCGTCCATTCGACATGCTGCGAGGTCGGCAGCGGAATATAGACGGCGTCGATCTTATCCGAGGCGAGCATTTCCTCGTAGGAGCCAAAAGCATGCGGCACGGAGAAGCGGTCCGCCATTTCGCGAGCGCGTGCAAGGTCACGGCTGGCGATCGCCGTCACCACGCAATTTTCCGCATCCTGAATGGCCGGCACGACCAGTTCGCGGCCGATCTTTGCGGTCGATAAGATTCCGAAACGCAGCATGACTTTTCCTCCTGGAGCACGATCCCGAAGCAAACAACCGCAGGGCAGAAAGCGCAGAGCGGCTTTCGGATAGGACCTTGTGAAAGTGATGGATGGAACGAAACGATGGGTCATCTCGCTCGCGATAGAACCGGAGGCAACTGTATTCGGCCCTTATCCAAGGTGCAATGCCATCGAGCAACCCCAAGCCAGAAACTCGCCATCGTTCTGAGAATTTCGATGGCCGGATTTGTCCTCATTTTGTCCGGCATGTGGCTTTTGTGGCTAGCGCTATGGATCTAGCTTCGGCTATCCTTCAATCACAGGAGATACGAAAATGTCCTATGCCGACACTGCTTTGCTGGTTATCGATGTTCAGGAATCCTTTCGCCAGCGCCCTTACTGGCAAGCGGACGACCTGCCGGATTTCGTAGACCGGCTGCAGGCTTTGATCGACGGCGCCAAGGCCCGTGGCATTCCGGTGGTCCAGATTTTTCATGTCGACGGCGACGATCATTTCAGCCTGGCAAGCGGCTATGTCCGCAAGCTCGAGGAGATTACGCTCGAGGCTGACGCGGTATTCCACAAATCCCGCCATTCCGCGCTCGTGGGGTCCGGTCTCGATGTCTGGCTGGTGGAAAACGGCATCCGCAAGCTCATCGTTTCCGGCATCCGCACCGAGCAATGCTGCGAAACGACGACGCGCCACGCCTCCGACCTCGGCTACGATGTCGACTACGTCACCGAGGCGACGCTGACCTTCCCGATGACGCATGCGTCGGGTACGGTGTTCAGCGCCGACGATATCAAGAAGCGCACCGAGCTGGTGCTATCGGGCCGTTTCGCCCGCATCGCCACCGTGGAAGATGCGCTTGCATCCGTGGCGATCAGGAGTGCTGCATGAACCAAGGCGACAGATACCTCCGGGTCATTCCCGTCTATGTCCTCCTGCCGCCCTACACGCTGCTGATGGATGTCGCGGGGCCGGTGGAGGTTCTGCGCCGCGCCAATATCGAACAGGAGGATATCCTGTTCGATTACCGCTTCATTGCCGCCCGCCCGACGCAGACGACCTCGATCGGCCTGACGGTCGCCGATCTCCTGCCGGTGCCCGATTGCATTCCCGAGGGCGCCCTGGTCGTCGTCTCCGGCAGCGTCACACCGCCATCCGACGCTGGCGACATAGAAGAGGAGAACGGGCTGCTCGCCACCTGGCTGAGGACATCGATCCGCCCGGGCGTCACCCTCATCACCATCTGCTCAGGCGCTGTGCTTGCCGCCCGCGCTGGCCTGCTCGAAGGATACGCCTGCACGACGCACGCAGCCTGTATCGAGGAGGTCCAGCACTATGCTCCCACTGCGCGGGTTCTCGACAACCGGCTCTATGTCGAGGACCGCGAGCGCTATTCCAGCGCCGGCATCTCAACCGGCACGGACCTGATGCTGCACATCGTCTCCAAGCTCACCTCGCCGGTGACGGCGCTGACGATCGCCCGCCACATGGTCGTCTACATGCGCCGCACGGGCGCTGACCCGCAGCTTTCGCCCTGGCTCAGCGGCCGCAATCATGTGCATCCCGCCATTCACCGCGTTCAGGATGCGATCATGGCCGATCCCGCCCATGGTTGGTCGCTCGCGGAGCTTGCCGGCATCGGTGCGATGAGCGCGCGGCATATTTCCCGGCTGTTTCAGGAGCATGCCGGGCTTTCGGTGACCGCCTATGTCAATCTGATGCGCGTCACGCTCGCCCGCGATGTGCTTGCCAATTCGCGGCTGGACATGGAGCGCGTGGCGGAAAAATCCGGTTTCGCCTCGCCGCGGCACATGCGGCGCGTCTGGTCGAAATATAATGAGCTGTCGCCCAGCCATTACCGACGGTCGGCGGCCGAATAAAATAATCGTTAGTGGCATTTCCAATGGTAGGACGATAACTTGCATCGACGTCCCCTCCCTTTCCGGCCTTTTCGATGCCGGTTTTTGCTCAGATAATTTGGAGAGCCACCATGGAAATGCGCAAGCTTGGACGAACCGATCTTTTCACCGCGCCGATCGTCTTCGGCGGCAATGTCTTCGGCTGGACGGCCGATGAGAAGACTTCCTACGCTCTGCTCGACGCCTTCTTCGGTGCCGGCTTCAACACGATCGATACAGCCGACGTCTATTCAAGCTGGGTTCCCGGCAACAAGGGCGGCGATTCCGAGGAAATCATCGGCAAGTGGCTGAAGCGGGGCCGCATCGCCCGCGACAAGGCCATCATCATCACCAAGGTCGGTTCGGAAATGGGTCCCGGCAAGAAGGGGCTGAAGGCGAATTACATCCTGCGGGCGGTCGAGGATTCGCTGAAGCGGCTGCAGACCGACTATATCGATCTCTATCTCTCGCACTGGCCGGACCCGGAAACGCCGCATGAGGAGACGCTCAGCGCCTATGCCAAGCTGAAAGAACAGGGCAAGATCCGCCATGCCGGCTGCTCCAACCTCAATGCGGAGCAGTTGCAAGCCTCGTTCGACGCCGCCGCCAAGGCCGGCCTGCCGCGTTACGACGTGCTGCAGCCGGAATATAATCTCTATGCGCGCGAAAGCTTTGAAGGCCCGCTTGCCGATCTCTGCGTGAAAGAGGAGATCGGCGTCATCACCTATTTCAGCCTCGCGGCCGGCTTCCTCACCGGCAAATACCGCAGCAAGGCCGATACCGAAGGCCGGGCGCGCGAAAACCGCGTCGCGTCTTACCTCAACGACAAGGGCTTCCGCGTTCTCGCCGCGCTCGATACAGTTGCCGCGGAAACCAAGTCGACGCCAGCCGATGTCGCACTTGCCTGGCTGCTGCGCAAACGCGGCGTCACAGCGCCGATCGCCAGCGCCACCAGCCTCAGCCAGCTCGACGCGCTGATCAATTCGGCGAAGCTTTCGCTTTCCGACGAAGCCATGAGCCTGCTCGACAAAGCCGGCGCATAAAACAGACGGGAATGAACCGATGACCGTGGTGATCCGCGATGCCAAGCCCGAAGACGAAATCCGCTGGCGCGAGCTCTGGGCCGACTATCTCGCCTTCTACCGTGTCGGCATCGCGCCTGATATCACCGACAAGACATGGCGCCGGGTCTTCGATCCGGCGTCCGCCATCTTCATGCGCATCGCCGAAGTCGATGGGGAGGTCAAGGGTTTCACGCTCTGCCTGACCCATGAAGGCACCTGGGTGCGTACGCCGGATTGCTATCTGGAAGATCTGTTCGTCGATCAAAGTACGCGCGGTCGTGGCGTCGGCCGGGCGCTGATGGACGATCTCGTCGCTCTCTGCAAAAAGAACGCCTGGGCGCGGCTCTATTGGCATACGGAAGAGAGCAACGCCACGGCCCGTAAGCTCTATGACAGCTACGTCGAGAGCGACGGGCACATTCGTTACCGCATCAGCTTTTAAGGCATGATCTCGAAAAGTGTGACGCGATTTTTGGATAAGATCATGCCCAGTCAAATAACTGGCTTCGGAAGCCCTTCGTAGAGGGCCGAATGATCGCCCTGCCAATTTGCCATGCCGCGCTTGGTCAGCATGCCGCGAGGCCGGGCAAAGCTCTGGATCGTCCGTTGCGGCCGCTCGTGCCATTGGATGTTGACGGCCCATAATTTCGGGAAGAAGCAGAGCGAGGCGTAGGGCAAGTGATCGTGGATCCACCAGGCAAGCTTCCGCCAATCGCCCTCTTCGCGACAATTATCGATCAGCCATGGCACGACGATGCAGACTGCCGCGCCCATGCAGCCATCGAGATCGCGCATATCCCAGATATGATGCGCGGCGGTGTGGGCATTCGTCGAGCAATTCAAGCCGTTCCTGTTGCCGAAGGCATTAACGGCAGGCGCGCGGTAGCCTGAGCGGATATGCAGCCGGCCGAAGGTCGCCTCCAGCGGTTCCAGCAACTCCTCGCAAAGCCGGCTGCCGGATTCGATCGCTAGCTCCGGGTCGTCGGGGATATTCGGAATGCGATAGAAATCGGCGATTTCCGAATGCAGGAAATCGCGGAAGAAGAAGTTCTTCGATAGCCTGACGCGGCCGAGCTCCTCCAGCCCCTTCATCGATCCCGGCTTCTTCATCGTCTCGTCCCTGTTCGTGCGGCTGGTGCTGACATTCTATCTCACACCACGAATCCGAATTCCGTCAGCAGCGGCAGACGGGCCTCACTGCTCTCCTATGGCCCGGTATATTTGAAGAAATCGATGAAAGCCCTGAGTGCCGGGCGCATCTGACGACGACTGGAATAATAGATGCAGAAGCCAGGATAGGGTGCACACCAGTCCTCCAGCACGCGGATGAGCTTGCCCTCATCCAGTTCCTGTTGCACGCGGATATCGAACAGATAGGCGAGGCCGGCGCCATTGACTGCCGCCAGAACCGCGAGCCGATCCTCAATCACAATCAAGGGGCCATCGACGGCTACGATCAGCTCACGGCCGTCCTTCTCGAATTCCCAGCGATAGAGAGAGCCATCGGTAAATCGTCGCTTGATGCAGCGGTGATGGACGAGATCGCGCGGATGCAAAGGCTTCGGATTCTTCTCGAAATAGGCCGGAGAGCCGGCGATGACGGTGCGGATATCCGGCGAGACCTTCACCGCGATCATATCCCCCTCGATGCTCTCCTCCAGCCGAATGCCGGCGTCGAAGCCTTCCTTGACGATATCGCTGAAGCCGTCTTCGTTGGCGATCTCCAGCGTGATGTCGGGATAGGTATTCAGGAAATCGCCAAGCCGCGGGGCAAGCAGCAGGTCGGTCGCAAAACGCGGCGCGGTGATGCGAAGGTTGCCGGCCGGACGCCCACGGGCGGCAAGCGTGTCCTCCAATGCAATATCGATCTCCTCTAGTGCCGGCGCCAGACGCTCCAACAGCAGCTTGCCCTCCTCGGTCGGCGCCACGCTTCGGGTGGTGCGGGCAAGCAGCCGCACGCCAAGGCTTTCCTCCAGGCTCGAGACCGCATGGCTCACTGCGGAAGGTGCGATCGACAATTCCTTGCCAGCGGCACGGAAGCTTCGATGGGCGGCAACGGCGGCAAAGACCGCCAATTGGGAGAGCTGAGTTCTGTTCATTGATCTAATCAATAGAACAGCCCATTTGAGTTTGCATGCATTTTCATTCGTTATCGGCAGACATAATTTCTCTCTCGTCACGCGACCGACGAGAATGGTCGTCGCGGACCAGAATTAAGCTCAAAAGGATACGACTATGAAAACCCGTAAACTTGGCAAGGAACTTTCCGTCTCCGCTGTCGGCCTCGGCTGCATGGGCATGAGCTTCGCCTATGGCGCAACCGACGACAACGAATCCATCAAAACGCTGCATCGGGCCGTCGATCTCGGCGTCACCTTTTTCGATACCGCCGAAACATACGGACCCTTCACCAACGAGGTTCTGGTCGGCCGTGCGCTGAAGCCCGTCCGCGATCGCGTCGTCATCGCGACGAAGTTCGGCTTCAAGCTCGATCCGGAAAAATCCGGCCCGGCGGCGATGATCGGCGTCGACAGCCGGCCGGAGCATGTGAAAGAAGTGGCGGAAGCCTCGCTGAAGCGTCTCGGCACTGATGTTATCGACCTCTTCTACCAGCATCGCGTCGATCCGAACGTTCCGATCGAGGATACCGTCGGTGCCATGGCCGAGCTGGTGAAGGAGGGCAAGGTGCGTGCGCTCGGGCTTTCGGAAGCCGGTGCCGCCACCATCCGCCGCGCCCATGCCGTGCATCCGATTGCCGCCGTGCAGAGCGAGTACTCGCTGTGGAGCCGCGATCCGGAGGAAGAGGTGCTTGCCGCCTGCCGTGAACTCGGCATCGGCTTCGTGCCCTATAGCCCGCTCGGCCGTGGCTTCCTGACCGGTGCGATCCGCAATGTGAGCGATCTCGCAGCCGACGATTTCCGCCGCGCCGTGCCGCGTTTCCAGGGTGAGAACTTCGATGCCAACGCAGCCCTCGTCGCCAAGCTCGAAGCCCTCGCCAAGGACAAGAACGTCACGGCGGCGCAGCTCGCACTTGCCTGGGTGCTGCACCAGGGCGACGACATCGTACCGATCCCCGGCGCCCGCAAGCTGCACCATCTGGAGCAGAATGCCGCCGCTGCCGACATCACGCTCTCGGCTGGCGAACTTCAGGAATTGAGCAACGTCATCCCGCTCGATCTGGTGGCCGGCAAGCGCTATTCGGATACCTCGCTGGCAATGACGAACCTGTAGGAGCGTCAGCCACTCTCGCGCAACATCGACACCGGCGCCCGCCGGTGTCGATGAACACGTAACACATCTATTCGATGACAAACTGAACGCGATCCCCAGCAACCATCGTCATAAGGATGAAACAGACGCTCTGTAAAGCTCCGTACTGCGAAACTAGGCATCGCCCTTTTCTAAAATAAGCTTTTGATTTTGCTTCGCTTGTCCGTACAGAATGACATCTTCGGCACTTGCAGTCCGCTGTGAACCGGATGATTGGGTATTCCTATCGGACGCTCTGTCAAAAGCATTGAAAAGCGTAGACCAAAGTCGCAATTTTTGATCGAAGACATCGCACCAAACAGATCGGTATAGTCGAAATCGCGCGTTTGCATCTCGACGCTCGGTTGACAAATTAGCCCGAAGTTTGAAGAGTGCGGCCAATCGAAACGGGCAGCGTTGGGGGGACTTATGTCTAAGCGCGCGTTTATCGGACTTTCCGCTTTTCTTCTCGCCACCTTCGCCGCTTTGACGCCCGCGAGCGCCGCCGATGCCAAACGGCAAGTGGTCACTACGCCGGACGGCGATTACTTCGGCTTCGATCTGCGCACCGAGCAGAATGTCACGCTGGATCAATGCTCGACGTCCTGCGTCGGCGACAAGTCCTGCAAGGCCTTCACCTATAATCCCAAGGTGAAATGGTGCTTCCTGAAGTCCGATTTCAACCAGCTCAACAGCTTCCCCGGCGCTGTTGCCGGCAAGATCGTCGAAACCGCAGCAGTCAGCGAGCCGGATATCGGCGCCGCACCCGCTCTCCCCTTCCTTTCCGACAATTTCGTACAGAGCGCACGCGATGCGAAGAGCAGGCTCACGCTCGGCAATGAGTTGAAGGGACAAGGCGTCGAAAGCCTGACGGCGCTCGGCCGCATCGAGCTGACCTCCGGCAACGTCAACAACGCATTGAACGCCTTCCAGGGTGCGCTGTCGCTTGCGCCTGACAATGGCGCGCTCTGGGTCGAGATGGCGCGGGCCGCCAACACGATCACGAACGACACGACGGTCGCCACCCAGGCGGCCTATGCCGCCCTCAACGGCTATCAGCTTTCCCGCACGACGCGGAGCCGCGCCGACGCGCTCGCCGTGCTCGCGACCTCGCTGCAGAACGCGCAGAATTATCGCCAGGCGCTCAGCGCCTATAAGGCAAGCCTTGCTCTGGCCGGCTCGCCGACGATCCAGGCCGCCTATGAGGATCTGAGAGCACGCCAGGGCTTCCGTGTCACCGGCAACACGCTGGACAACGACAACGCCTCGCCCCGCGCCTGCCTGCAATTCTCGGAAAAACTGGTGAAGAGCGGCGTCGACTATACGCCCTTCGTGACCGTCAATGGCGCCGCCCCGAAGGGTGTCGATGCCAAGGACAACCAGATCTGCGTCGAAGGTCTCGAATTCGGCCAGCACTACAAGATTTCGTTGCGCCGCGGCCTGCCTTCCTCCGTCGATGAGGACCTTGCCGCACAGGTGGACATCGAAGTCTACGTCAAGGATCGCACCGCCTCGATCCGCTTCACCGGCGACAATTTCGTGCTGCCGTCGACGGCGCGTCGCGGCATTCCCCTGGTTTCGGTCAACACCACCACGGCCAACCTGAAGCTCTACCGCATCGGCGACCGCAATATCGCGCAATTGCTCAGCAATTCGCAGTTTTTGACGCAGATGGACAGCTATAGCGCACAGACCATTCAGGACACCAGCGGCGAACTGGTCTGGCAAGGCTCGATTGATATCCAGCAGGATCTCAACAAGGATGTCGTCACCAGCTTCCCGGTCGACGAGGCGTTGCCGAAGCGCAAGCCTGGCGTCTATGTCCTGACCGCCGTCGCACCGAACTCCGGCCGGGAATGGGATCCGCAGGCGACGCAATGGTTCGTCGTCTCCGATATCGGCGTCACGACCTATGCCGGCACGGATGGCTTGAACGTCTTCACCCGCTCGCTCGGCAGTGCCAAGCCGATCGCCGGCGTCGAGCTGCAACTGCTCGCCAAGAACAATGAAATCCTCGGTACTGCGAAGACCGATGCGAATGGCCGCGCCACCTTCAGTGCCGGCCTGATGCGCGGCACTGCGGGCATGACGCCGGCTGTCATTACGGCGCAGAACGGCGATCAGGATTACGTCTTCCTCGACATGACCCGCGCCGGCTTCGATCTCTCCGACCGCGGCGTTACCGGCCGCACGGCACCGGGTGCGATCGATCTGCTTACCTGGACCGAACGCGGCATCTACCGCGCCGGCGAAACGGTGCATGCCTCGGCCCTTGCCCGCGACGTCAGCTCCATGGCGGTCGAGAACCTGCCGCTCACCTTCGTCTTCCTGCGCCCCGACGGCGTTGAGGATCGCCGCATCGTTACCGATGGCGGCAAGCTCGGCGGCTACAATGTCGACCTGCCGCTACAGCAGACCTCGATGCGCGGCACCTGGACGATGAACATCTATACCGACCCGAAGGGCGCCTCCATTGGCTCGCAGACCTTCCTCGTCGACGATTTCGTGCCGGATCGCATCGAATTCGACATGAAGAGCGACGCCAAGGCGATCGAAGTCGGCCAGCCGACGCCGGTCAATATCGAAGGGCGCTATCTCTACGGCGCGCCGGCGGCGGGCCTTAGCCTCGAAGGCGAAGTGACGCTGAAGCCGACGCGCGAGAGCGACGATTATAAGGGCTACGAATTCGGCCTCGCCGACGAGGCCGCCGGGCAGGACGCCAGCGATAGCGATAGCGACAGCAGCAGCAGCGACAACAAGGCCGAGAGCTCGCAAGTGCCGCTCGAAGACCTGCAGGCGCTGGACGAGGACGGCAAGACGACCTTCGACGTTACCATCGCCGATACGCCCTCGACCACGCAGCTCCTCAACGCCAACATCACCGTCCGCATGCAGGAGGCCGGTGGCCGCGCCGTCGAGCGCTCGCTGACGCTGCCGGTCAAGGCGGACGGGCCGCGGATCGGCATCAAGCCGGAATTTGACGGCAATCTCGGCGAAAATTCGATCGGCAATTTCCACGTCATCGCCGTCAACCAGAACGGCCAGAAGCAGGCCATGCAGGGCCTGACCTGGAAGCTGCTCGCCGTCGAGCGCGACTACCAATGGTATCGTGACGGCAGTAGCTGGAAATACGAGCCTATCGCCTCGACCAAGCAAGTCGCCACTGGCACGATCAATACCACGACGGATGGTGCGGAAATCTCGGTTCCGGTCACCTGGGGCCGCTACCGGCTGGAGGTGGAGACCGCCGATACGAATGGTCCGCAATCCAGCGTCGAATTCGACGCCGGCTGGTACGTCGCCTCCACCTCGACGCAAACGCCGGATGCGCTGGAGATCGCGCTCGACAAGGATAGCTACCATGTCGGCGATACGGCCAAGCTGAAGGTAACGTCCCGCTATGCCGGCCAGTTGATGGTGACGGCCGGCTCCGAAACGCTGATCTCGGTGACCAATGCCGACGTCGGCGCCACCGGCGGCGAAGTCGACATTCCCGTCACCGCCGATTGGGGCGCAGGCACCTATGTGACCGCCACCCTCTTCCGCCCCGGCGATGCGCAGGAAAGCCGCATGCCGATGCGCGCGATCGGCATCAAATGGGCGACCGTCGATCCCGGCGAACGCAAGCTGCAGGTTAAGCTCGATGCGCCGCAGAAGACCCTGCCGCGCCAGCCGCTGAATATCGGCGTGCAGGTGGCGGGCGCAGGCGCCAACGAAGATGCCTATGTGACGATCGCCGCCGTCGACGTCGGCATTCTCAACCTGACGCGCTACCAACCGCCGGCTCCGGACGAATGGTATTACGGCCAGCGCCAGCTCGGCCTCGAAATCCGCGACCTCTACGGCCGCCTCATCGACGGTTCGCTCGGCGCCACCGGGCGGCTGCGCACCGGCGGCGATGGCGGACAGGCGGCCCTACAGGCCAGCCCGCCGACGGAAAAGCTGATCGCCTTCTTCTCTGGTCCGATCAAGCTCGATGCCAACGGCAAGGCCAATGTCAGCTTCGACATTCCGCAGTTCAACGGCACGGCGCGCCTGATGGCGGTTGCCTGGTCAAAGGCCGGGATCGGCCATGCCACGCAGGATGTGATCATCCGCGATCCGGTGGTGGTCACGGCCAGCCTGCCGAAATTCCTCGCTCCCGGGGATAAGGCCAATCTCCGGCTCGATATCGCCAATACCGACGCGCCTGCCGGCGACTACAAGCTGACGGTGGCTGGCAATTCAGCCGTGACCGTCGATGCCAGCGCCGCGCAGCAGACGATCAATCTGAAACAAGGCGGCAAATACGACATCACGCTGCCTCTGACCGGTGGACAACCGGGTGCCGGCGCAGTTGCGATCAACCTGTCCAATGCTTCGGGAATGTCGCTCGACCAGTCGGTCGACATTCCGGTCCGGCCGGCGCAATTGCCGGTGACCGAACGGCGGCTGATCACGCTCGCATCCGGCAAGAGCCTGACGGTCAATGCTGACCTGCTGGCCGACAGCGTGCTGCCGGGCGCTTCCGTTAGCGTCAATGTTAGCCGCTCCAGCGCCTTCGACGTACCGGCTTTGCTGATGAGCCTCAGCCATTATCCCTATGGCTGCGCCGAGCAGACGGCCAGCAGCTCGCTGCCGCTGCTCTATTTCAGCGAGATGGCGATCAAGAACGGTCTCGCCGACGACACTGAAATCCATAAGCGCATTCAGGACGCGATCTATCGCGAAATGTCCTATCAGTCGTCGACCGGCAGCTTCGGCCTCTGGGCTCCGGGTTCCGGCGATCTCTGGCTCGACGCCTATGTCACCGACTTCCTGACCCGTGCTCGCGAGCAGAAATACACGGTGCCGGATCAGGCCATGGTACAGGCGTTGGAGAACCTGCAGAATTCGCTGAGCATCAACACCAACGTCAAGGACCAGGGCAACGAGATCGCCTATGCGCTCTACGTTCTCGCCCGCAACAAGAAAGCATCGATCAGCGATCTTCGCTACTACGCCGACACCATGCTGAACGACTTCCCGACGCCACTCTCCAAGGCGCATCTGGCGGCGGCTCTGGCGCTTTATGGCGATGCGCAGCGCTCGCGCAATATCTTCGTCGATGCGCTGCAGATGTCGCAACAGGCGGCGGTTACGAAGGTCAGCTTCGCCCGTTCCGACTACGGTTCGTCATTGCGAGATGGTGCGGCCGTACTGGCACTTGCTGCCGAAAGCCGCCCGGTGCCGCCGATCATTCCGGAACTGGCAACCGTCGTCGCCAAGGAATGGCAGACAAAGACCTATACCAGCACCCAGGAACAGACCTGGATGCTGCTTGCCGCACGCGCCCTGCAGAATGGCGATGATGGCCTGACACTCGATGTCAACGGTGCTGCCCATAGCGGCGCTTACATGGCCCAGATGACCGGTGACGCCCTGATGGGTCATCCGCTGACCGTCACCAACACCACCCGCCAGCCGCTGTCAGCCTCCGTGACCACCGTCGCGGCGCCGGTGACGCCGCTGCCGGCCGGCGGCAACGGCTTCAACATTGAGCGCAAATATTACACGCTCGACGGCGAAGAAGCGAATGTCACCCAGGCGCAGCAGAACGAACGCTATGTGGTCGTGCTGCATATCACGGAAACCAACGACTGGCCGTCGCGCGTTCTCGTCACCGACCTCTTGCCGGCCGGCTTCGAGATCGACAATCCGAGCATCGTCAACAGCGCGCAGCTTTCGAACTTCGACTGGCTGAGCGATGTGCAGCCGGCTCATGTCGAGTTCCGCAACGATCGCTTCGTCGCCGCCTTCGACCAATCGTCCGACCGCGATCTGAGCTTCGCCTATGTCGTGCGCGCTGTTACCCCCGGCACTTACGACCATCCGGCCGCGAGCGTCGAGGACATGTACCGGCCGCAATTCTCGGCCCGCACGGCGATGGGTCGCATGGAGGTGCTGGCAGCACAGCAGTAAGAGCAGGCAATGAAGACGCGGTGGAAAATTGCGATCGGTGTCGGGGTGAGCGCCCTCTCGGTGGTGGCGCTTGCCTTTGGCCTTGCGGCTGCCGATCACGCCTTTCCGCCACCGCTCGACAAGGCCGGCATCGTTTCGCCTGAAGTGCTGGACGCCAATGGCGAGCTGCTCCGCGCCTTCGCCACGCCGGAGGGACGCTGGCGGCTGAAAACCGATGTTGCCGATGTCGATCCGCAATTCCTGCGCATGCTGGTCGCCTATGAAGACCGACGCTTCTACGATCACCACGGCGTCGACCCGGTGGCGCTCGGCCGCGCCTTTCTGCAGCTCGTCAGCCATGGCCGCATCGTCTCCGGCGGCTCGACGCTGTCCATGCAGGTGGCGCGGCTGATCGAGCCGCGCAGCGAACGGTCGGTGACGGCGAAGCTGCTGCAGATCGTCCGCGCCGTCCAGATCGAGCGACGGCTCAGCAAGGAGCAGATTCTCGATCTTTATCTGACGCATGCGCCCTATGGCGGCAATCTGGAGGGTGTACGAGCCGCAAGCCTCGCCTATTTCGGCAAGGAGCCGCGGCATCTGACGGTCGCGCAGGCAGCCTTGCTCGTCGCCCTGCCGCAATTGCCGGAAAAGCGCCGGCCCGACCGCAATCTCGCGAGCGCCGAGGCGGCCCGCCGTCGTGTGCTCGACCGCGCCGCTGTGTCGGCTGCCGTCGGCGATGGCGAGGCGGAGCGGGCAGCGCTCGTTCCCGTCCCGGCCAAGCGGCGGCAATTGCCAGCCTACGCTGCGCATCTGGCAGAAGCCGCGTTGCGCAAGGAACCCGGGATCGTCCAGCACCACACGACGCTGCGCCGGGATATTCAGCAGGGCCTGGAAGCCGTTGCCGATGAAGCGTCGAAGCGGCTGGGACCGAAGGTCTCGGTCGCCATGGTGATGGCGGATGCGCATACCGGCGAGATCGTCGGCGAAGTCGGCTCGGCCAATTATTTCGATTCCAGCCGCTCGGGCTGGATCGACATGACGCGCGTCCTGCGCTCGCCCGGCTCGACGCTGAAGCCCTTCATCTACGGCCTTGCCTTCGAAGAGGGATATGTCGCCCAGGAAACCATTATCGAAGACCGCCCTGCCGATTTCTATGGCTATCGTCCGCACAATTTCGACATGACCTACCAGGGCGATGTCAGCGTGCGCGAGGCGCTGCAACTGTCACTCAATGTGCCGGCCGTGCGCCTGCTCGATGCCGTCGGGCCGACGCGGCTGCTCGTGCGCTTCCGTCGCGCCGAAGTGAAGCCAGTGCTGCCGCCCAACGAGGCGCCGGGTCTTGCCATCGGCCTTGGCGGCGTCGGTATCACGCTCAAGGATCTGGTGCAGCTCTATGCCGGGCTCGCCAATCGCGGCAAGCCGATGCGGATCGGCGACGGCATCCAGGATAAGCCGGGACCTATCGAAGGCGAGCCGCTGATGGAACCGGTGGCAGCCTGGAACATCACCGATATTCTCTCCGACATCATCGCGCCGGCCGGCAGCAAGCAGCTCGGCATCGCCTATAAGACCGGCACCAGCTACGGCAACCGCGATGCCTGGTCCGTCGGCTATGACGGCGCGCATGTACTCGGCGTCTGGGTCGGTCGGCCGGACAACGGCGCAGTGCCGGGACTAGCGGGCTATGTCTCGGCCGCGCCCATTCTGTTTGAAGGATTTGCCAAATCCGGCGTCGCCATCGCGCCGTTTCCGCCGCCTCCCATGGGCGCGGTGCGCATTTCCGCCACCGAACTGCCAATCAGCCAGCGACGTTTTTCAGTCACCGCCGCCGGTCTGCTGTCGGCCTCGACCCGCGAACCGGCGCCGCAGATCGTCTATCCGCCGGAGGGCGCGCGCATCGACCTTGGCGCAAACAGTGGCGCCAACCCGCTGATGCCGCTGGCGCTGAAGCTGCAGGGCGGCCGCGCGCCGTTCCGTTGGCTCGCCAATGGCAAGCCGCTGCCCGACCTTTCCCGCCGCCGCACCAACCAATGGATTCCGGATGGCGCCGGCTATTCGACGCTGACCGTCATCGATGCCGCCGGCCGGGCCGCCAGCGTGCGGGTTTTCGTGGAATAGGACCCGATAAAATCATTGCGATACTGGGCGTTTTTGCCTGTCTGTGCGTTCATGCTATATTAACAGGCACTCAAATGAGGAACGGCGAGATGTCGGAAGAGCAAGCAATCCGCGCAGTTGTTCACCTCTATGTCGACGGCATGGCATTCGCGAATGAGCCGGCTTTGCGCAAAGCGCTGCATCCACGGGTCGCGATCATAGGCAATTATCAGGGCGCGGTGGAGTGGATGACGCGCGACGAATTCATCACCGCGATCGTCGAAGAAGGTAGCGCACCACCCGACACGGTGCCGTTGATGGAGATCGAGCTGATCGATATCGAAGGCGATGCCGCAAGCGTCAAAGTCGTCGACGAATTCGCCGGCATGCGCTTTTCCGACTATCTGTCTCTGCTGAAGATCGACGGACGATGGACCATCGTGAATAAGGTATATCATTTGCATCGGTGACAGAGCGCTGTCGGTATCTCAAAGCCACCCCTTCTATGCTGAGGTTCTGATACCCCCTCTGTCCCTTTCGGGACATCTCCCCCACAAGGGGGGAGATCGTTGGGGAGTATGCCGCCGCCCTCGTTTCAAAACAACAAACCTCTGTTTCCGCAGGTTCGGTAGTCGTTTGAAATGAGAGGATGCCACAAGTTACCAATCTCCCCCCTTGTGGGGGAGATGTCACGACAGTGACAAGGGGGTGCCGCCCCCACCGCAAACTCTGCAACAGCCGATCGCAGCTTAACCCCGCAAAACCCCACCCGTCGTTTTCGTCACATTGGCGACGATCTTCTGGGTCAGGGCTTCGAAATCCTCATCGGTCAGCGTGCGCTCGGCCGGCTGGATCTGGACTTCGATGGCGATCGACTTCTTGCCGTCGCCGAGCGAGGCGCCCTCGAAAATATCGAAGACATTGACGCCGGTGATCAGCTTGCGGTCGGCGCCGGTGGCGGCGCGAATGATGGCACCGGCTTCCACCGTCTTGTCGACCACGAAGGCATAGTCGCGCTTGACCGCCTGGAAGGAGGAGAGCTCCAGTGCCGGCTTGGTGCGCGTCGTCTTCTTCTTCGGCTCCGGCATGGCGTCGATATAGACCTCGAAGCCGGCGAGTGCGCCGGTGACATCGAGCGCTTCCAGCGTCTTCGGATGGAATTCGCCGAAATAGCCGAGCACGACTTTCGGACCCATCTTGATCGTGCCGGAACGGCCCGGATGATACCAGCCGGGGCCACCCTGCTCGATCTGGATATTGCCCATCGGCACGCCACAGGCTTCGATCACGGCCAGCGCGTCGGCCTTGGCATCGAAAACATCGACCGGCTTGCCGCCGCCCTTGGCAGCGTTCGACCACATGCGTCCGGCGCCGGTGAGCGTGGCGGTGCCGCGACGGATGCCGCCGGCGACACGCCGCTGGCCTTCCGGCCTGTCATTTTCATAGGTGCCGGAGACTTCGAAGAGAGCAACATCGCCGTAGCCCTTGTCGGCATTGCGCTGCGCGGCCGACAGAAGGCCCGGCAGCAGCGAAGGGCGCATGTCGGACATGTCGGCGGCGATCGGATTGGCAAGCTTCAGCTCGTTGGAACCGCCGCCAAAGAGCTTGGCCTGATCTTCCGAGATGAACGACCAGGTGACGGCCTCGAGCATGCCGCGCGATGCAAGCGCGCGCTTGGCGGTGCGGGTGCGGATCTGCAGCGTCGTCAAGATCTTGCCGTTGACGGCGTTGTGGCTCGCAAGCGGCGCCGGCTTGATATTGTCGACGCCGTGGATGCGCATGATCTCTTCCACGAGATCGGCCTTGCCATCGACATCCGGCCGCCATGGGGGCACGGCGACGGAGACACGCTCGCCGGAGCCGGAGACCGTGAAGCCGAGCTTCGTCAGGATCGACCTGCCCTCTTCCATGGAGACGTCAAGGCCGGTCAGACGCTTGACCTCGGAGAAGGGGAAATCGACGATCTTGGCGTCATAACCCTTATAACCTTCGATCTTGGCCTTCGCGGCCGTACCGCCGCAGCAGGCAAGCACTAGCTCGGTCGTGCGCTCGAGACCCGGAGCCATATATTCCGGATCGACGCCACGCTCGAAACGATAACGGGCATCGGAGATGATGCCGAGGCTGCGGCCGGTCTTGGCGATGTTCATCGGGTCCCAAAGCGCCGATTCGATCAGCACGTCGACCGTATTCTCATCGCAGCCGGAATGCTCGCCGCCCATGATGCCGCCGATCGACTCGACGCCATTATCATCGGAGATGACGACATTGCTGGGGTTGAGCTTGTATTCGCGCTCATCCAGCGCCAGCACGGTTTCGCCGTCCTTGGCACGGCGGACAACGAGATTGCCCTTGACCTTGGAGGCGTCGAAGACGTGCATCGGCCGGCCCTGGTCGAAGGTCATGTAATTGGTGATATCGACCAGCGCGCTGATCGGGCGGAGGCCAATGGCGAGCAGCCGCTGCTGCATCCACTTCGGGCTCGGGCCGTTCTTGACGCCGCGCACGAGGCGAAGCGCAAAGCCGGGGCAAAGACGCGCATCGTCCAGCTCGATCTTCAGCCCGGTCGACGTATCGCCGTCGACAGCGAAGGTTGGCGTCAGGCGCGGCTTCAGCGTGCCGAGGCCGGAAGCGGCAAGGTCGCGGGCGATGCCGTAAACGCCGGTGCAGTCCGGACGGTTCGGTGTGAGGTTGATCTCGATCATCGGATCATCGAGGCCGGCATAGGCGGCGAAGCTGGTACCAACAGGCGCATCTTCTGGCAGATCGATGATGCCGTCATGGCTGTCGGAGATTTCCAGCTCCTTTTCCGAGCACATCATGCCGTGGCTTTCGACGCCACGAATATTGCCGACCGCCAGCGTCACGTCGATGCCGGGAACATAGGTGCCGGGAGCGGCGAAGGCGCCAACGAGGCCGGCGCGCGCGTTCGGTGCGCCGCAAACGACCTGAACCGGTTTGCCGGAGCCATTGTCGACCATCAGCACCTTCAGGCGATCGGCCTGCGGATGCTTTTCAGCGGAAAGGACCTTGGCGATGACGAAGGGCTTGAACGCCGCCTTGTCGTCGACATCTTCGACCTCCAGCCCGATCATCGTCAGACGAGCGCAGATCTCATCGAGCGTGGCGTCTGTTTCCAGGTGCTCTTTCAGCCAGGAGAGTGTGAATTTCATTTGCTTTATCCCTTCCTTACACGCTCAAACCGCCGAACAGTGTCGGCATGTCGAGTGGGCGGAAGCCATAGTGGTTCATCCAGCGGACGTCGGCGTTGAAGAAGTCGCGCAGGTCGGGCATGCCGTATTTCAGCATGGCGATGCGGTCGAGGCCCATGCCCCAGGCAAAGCCCTGATATTCGTCCGGATCGAGGCCGCCGTAGCGCAGCACGTTCGGATGCACCATGCCGCAGCCGAGGATTTCCATCCAGTCGGTGCCTTCGCCGAACTTGACGATTGGACCGGAGCGGTCGCACTGGATATCGACCTCGAAGGACGGTTCCGTGAACGGGAAGAAGGATGGGCGGAACCGCATCGTCACATTGTCGACCTCGAAGAAGGTCTTGCAGAATTCTTCCAGCACCCAACGGATATTGGCGACATTCGCCGTCTTGTCGATGACAAGGCCTTCGACTTGGTGGAACATCGGCGAGTGCGTGGCGTCACTATCCTGGCGATAGGTCTTGCCGGGAATGATGATGCGGATCGGCGGCTTCTGCGCTTCCATGGTGCGAACCTGCACCGGCGAGGTGTGCGTGCGTAGCACCTTGCGCTCACCATTCTCGTCCGGCTGGAAGAAGAAGGTGTCGTGCATCTCGCGGGCGGGGTGCCCTTCCGGGAAGTTCAGCGCCGTGAAGTTATAATAGTCGGTCTCGACATCAGGACCTTCGGCAATCGAGAAGCCCATGTCGCCGAAGATGGCCGTGATTTCGTCAACGATCTGGCTGATCGGATGGATGCGGCCGCGTTCGGCCGGCGAAGAACGCACCGGCAGGCTGACGTCCAGCGTCTCCGCCTTCAGCTTGGCATCAATCGCGGCATCGCGCAGCGCGCCCTTGCGGGCGTTGATGGCGTCGGTCACCGAATTCTTCAGCGCATTGATTGCCGCGCCCCGCGTCTGCCGCTCTTCCGGCGACATGCTGCCTAGCGTCTTCAACAGTTCTGAAACCGAGCCCTTCTTGCCGAGAGCGGACACCCTGACGGCTTCGATCGCCTGCTCGTCCGTGGCAGCGGCCACGTCGGCCATGAGTTGGGTTTCAAGAGTATCGAGTTCCGTCATCTTGTCCTGCCTTGCGGAGGGCGGGCTCACCGCGCCGCTATTCCGCAGAATAATTGGTGAACACATACATCAGATAGCTGGTGGCAACGATGAAGCGCTGCAGATCACTACCCATGTGCACGCGGCCAATCAACCGGGCAAATGACAAAAACCCGCCAAGAAAGCGGCTCATGTGCCGAAGTTCGGCCGCCGCCTCCGGCGGCGCACGCTTTGACCAGGCCACATAAGCCGATCGCGCCTGCTGCAAACACAAAACCCGCACCGGTTTTACCGGCGCGGGTTTGCAATGAATACACGAACTACGTGCGAAGCGGTGTTAGCTTACAACAGCTTCGAATTCGTTCTTCGTGCCGGCGTCCTTGAGGTACTCCAGGGCCTTCTTGGAGGCGACAACGAGCGCGCCGAAAGCTTCCGGCTCATGGATCGCCATGTCGGAGAGAACCTTGCGGTCGACTTCGATGCCAGCCTTGTTCAGACCGTCGATGAAGCGGCCATAGGTCAGGCCGAATTCGCGGACGGCAGCGTTGATGCGCTGGATCCAGAGAGCGCGGAAATTGCGCTTGTTAACCTTGCGGTCGCGGTAAGCGTACTGCTTGGAACGGTCGACAGCGGCCTTGGCGGTACGGATGGTGTTCTTGCGGCGGCCGTAGAAGCCCTTGGCCTGCTTCAGAACCTTCTTGTGCTTGGCGTGGGCGGTAACGCCTCTTTTTACGCGTGCCATTTCATGATCTCCTATAGTCTATAGCGTTACGAATAGTCTTAGAGACCGTTCGGCAAGTAGTTCTTGACAACCTTACGGCCATCCGGTTCTGCGAGAACCATGGTGCCGCGGGCGTCGCGAATGAACTTGTTGGTACGCTTGATCATGCCGTGGCGCTTGCCAGCAGCGGCTGCCTTGACCTTGCCGGACGCGGTGATCTTGAACCGCTTCTTGGCAGACGACTTCGTCTTCATCTTGGGCATTTTGCTACTCCTTCGATGCTTCCTGGCGCGCTTTGCTAAAAGCCCTTCCCACAGATCCGGCCAGGCCGGGCTGCAACAAGGTGCCGGAGCGTTTGTTGTTGAACGGCGGATCCGGTGACGAACCGCTCCGCCAGCATTCTGAACTGCCACGGCATGCCCTGCCGGTCAGTTCGGACGCGCGCTTATAACCGCAGTCGCCCATAAGTGCAACGGGCACGGCGGGGATTCTTTTGCAGATCGATGACAGGCGTCAACCTGGCACCACAAAAGGAAAAAGCCGCCCAATCGGACGGCTCCGGCCTCTACCTCACTCGCGCCTCACTTCGGCGCAAGCACCATCATCATCTGGCGGCCTTCGAGCTTGGGCTCGGCCTCTACCTTGGCGATCTCGAGCGTATCTTCCTTGACCTGCTGGAGAAGCTTCATGCCGAGTTCCTGGTGGGCCATTTCACGGCCGCGGAACTTCAAGGTCACCTTCACCTTGTCGCCTTCTTCGAAGAAACGGCCGATCGCCTTCATCTTCACCTCATAGTCATGGGTGTCGATGTTGGGACGCATCTTGATTTCTTTGACTTCGACGATCTTCTGCTTCTTGCGCGCCTCGGCGGCCTTCTTCTGATTGGCATATTTCAGCTTGCCCAGATCGAGGATCTTGCACACAGGCGGTTCAGCATTGGGGGAAATCTCTACCAGATCGAGACCGGCCTCCTCTGCCATTCTCAACGCCTGGTCGGTCGGGACGATGCCCATATTCTGGCCGTCAGCCGTGATGAGCTGAACTTTGGGAATGCGAATTTCCCTGTTGGAACGCGGCCCGTCCTTTACGGGCGCGTCGGCTTTAAAGGGTCTGCGAATGGTCGTACTCTCCACGAATTGTTTCGGATTTGCTGCAGCCTCTCGCTCCCGTCGGCGCAACTGACGGAAATGTCGTAAAAGCTGTGGCGAAGTCAATAGCATGCCGCCAGGAAAAAATCACCTCCCGCGTACCATAACTGTGCTGCGCAGCCGCAAGATGCGCAAAGGACACAGCAACTTCGCAAAATAACGCATAAGCCTTCTTCAGAAACGGGAAGGATTTTTGCGGTTACCCGCGCGCGAATCTGCTTTATAGAGCACAAAATTCCGGGAGTTTCCGATGTCCGAAGCCTTAGCCAATCTTGAACCGACCTTTGTTTCCGTGGGCAGCGTCGGCGATCAACGGCAGATTGCCGTGCAATTGCGCGCCGCCAGGAAGGGTGCAAAAGGCGCGACGTTTATGTGGCTCTCCGGCTATCGTTCCGACATGAGCGGTACCAAGGCGCTGGAGCTCGACGCTCTGGCCGAACGGCTGGGCCACGGCTGCATCCGGTTCGATTATTCGGGCCACGGCCAATCCGGCGGCGTCTTCACCGAAGGAACAATCTCGCGTTGGCTGGAAGAGGCGCTTGCCGTCATCGACTACGCCAAGCCGAAGCACGTCGTCCTCGTCGGCTCGTCCATGGGCGGCTGGATCGCGCTGAGGCTCATCCAGGAACTGCGCAAGCGCAAGAAGGCGCCGATTATCCAGGGCCTTGTGCTGATTGCTCCCGCCCCGGACTTCACCATCGACCTCATCGAGCCGAACCTTTCCGACATCGAACGGAGATCGCTTGCCGAACGCGGCTATTTCGAGGAGCCTTCGGAATATAGTCCCGAGCCGAATATCTTTACCCGCGCACTCATCGAGGATGGCCGCGCCAACCGCGTCTTGACCGGCATCATCGAAACTGGCTGCCCGGTTCATATCCTGCAGGGCATGCAGGATGAGGATGTGCCTTTTGCGCATTCGTTAAAATTGGTCGAACATTTGCCGGCGGACGACGTCGTGTTAACACTTGTGCGCGATGGCGATCATCGGCTGTCCCGGCCACAGGATATCGAGCGCATATTGACCGCCGCCGAGACGCTGGCGCTCCACAATCATCCATAAAAACATATAGATAGCCTTTGAGAGAACCTGCGGATGGCCCCGCCCGCGGGGTAGAATTCGTGTGCGTCCGCTAATCAAAAGAGGCATTGAATTATGGCAGCTAGCCTCTTGATTGTGCTGAAATTAACCATAAAGGCTGGTTCCGCTGTTAACACTTAAGTAACGATTGACTTGGCGCGCCCCCTTACATTAACAATTTGTTAACAAATGCAGGGACGATACAAGGAAAAGTGGGCGTGCGTATTAAGGGCGTATTCGTAGCCTTCGCAGCTATAGTTGCGATGTCGTCGTCGGCCATGCCGGCCCCCCAGAACACCGCTTCGATGACCATCGGCGGCGTCACGTCGCAGCCGATTGGGCACTACGAATTTTGCGAGCGCCATACCGACGAATGCGGCCCGACACGCAATGCCGGCCCGGTCGATATGAACGCCTCCACCTGGGCGCTGGTCAACCAGATCAACCTGCGCGTCAACAAGACCATCACGCCCGCCACCGACATGGAAGTCTACGGCCAGGAAGAATATTGGGAATATCCGAAGACGGCTGGCGATTGCGAAGATTTCGCGCTTCTGAAGCGCAGGCTTCTGATGCAGAAGGGCATTTCCGCCGCCAATCTTCTGATGACGGTCGTGCGCAAGCCCGATGGCGAGGGCCATGCCGTGCTGACATTGCGTACCGACCAGGGCGACTTCATTCTCGACAATCTCGATGACGAGGTGAAGGTCTGGTACCAGACCCCCTATTCCTATCTGAAGCGCCAGGCGAGCTACAATGCCGGCCGCTGGGTCACCATCGAAAACGGCAACGACGTTCTGGTCGGTGCAGTCAAGTAAGCAGCCCAAAAGCAGAATTCATACAGAAGGCCGGCAGACCTGCCGGCCTTCTGTTTTTCCGGAAATGATTAGAACGGTCCCTACCCTTCAGGCATGGACAAATTGAATCGTCATTGACTAGTGATTCTTGCGGCTTTGCTGACCGGCCTTGACATGCTGCTCATGGTTGCCATCACGCATACCGCTCGATTGCTGCTCGCGTGAATCGGAAGACGAAGCGCTACGGGCCTTGTCATTCATGTTCTTATGGCTCTGCTGGCCAGCCTTGACGTGCTGATCGTGGGTTCCACCTTGGTTTGCCATTGGATTATCTCCTTGGGTTTCCAAACGAGGCCAAGAGCGGCCTCGTGGGGCTAACCGGTGGCACCCAGGGGCGTTCCGAATTTTAACATTTCGTGATGGTGGGTTTGTCCTTACCCTCGCATCTTACCCATTTCCGATCAGTATACCTGCGGCAAGCACCAGGGAACCGCCGACGACGACTTGGAAGGCGGCGCGGAGGAACGGCGTCTCCATATATTTGTTCTGAATGAAGGCGATCGCCCAAAGCTCGAAGAAGACAACGATGGCGGCGGTGATGGTGGCCGTCCAGAAATCCGGAATGAGATAGGGAAGCGCGTGACCCAATCCGCCGAGCGCCGTCATGACGCCGCAGGCAAAACCGCGCTTGATCGGCGAGCCGCGCCCGGAAATCTTGCCGTCGTCATGGGCGGCTTCGGTGAAACCCATGGAAATGCCGGCACCGACGGAAGCCGAGAGACCGACGAGGAAGGTTTGCCATGTCTGCTGGGTCGCAAAGGCGGCGGCGAAGATCGGCGCAAGCGTCGAGACGGAGCCGTCCATCAGGCCGGCAAGGCCCGGCTGCACATAGGTCAGCACGAATTTGCGGCGGGCATCAGCGTCTTCTTCTTCCTTCACCGATTGCGGCGTGTGCTTGTCGCCGAGCATACGGGCAATGTCTTCATGCCCTTGTTCCGCCAAGGCCAGATCGCCGAGAAGCTGGCGTGTCGAGGCATCGGCAACCCGCTTGCCGGCCTCGACATAAAAATTGTAGGCCTGCTGCTCCATGCCCTCGGCTTCGGCACGGATGGATTCGAGCGACAGGTTCTTGCGCAGCCAGTCCGGCTTGCGTTCGTAGAAACCGCTGACATGTTCGCGCCGGATCAGCGGGATGCGCTCGCCGAAACGCTTGCGGTGCATGTCGATCAGCGTCTTGCGATGGGTGTCTTCGACTTCGGCCATGTCCTCGAACACCTTGGCGGAGTCAGGATAATTGGCTCTCAGAATGTCGGCATAGGCGAGATAGATGCGCGCATCGTCTTCTTCCGAGGCGATGGCAATGGCGAGAATTTCCTGTTCGGTCAAAGAGGCAAAGGAACGTTTGGGCGAGCGGAAAAACCCGAGCAACATTAAGAATCTCCATCTTTAGAATTATTCTAATCTAAAGTGGCCGATCATACGGGTCAAGCACTAAGGCACGATCCCCAAAGCCGCGATGTGCTTTTCAGACAGGGCTGAACCAACCGCCACTTTGACAGATTGCCGCAACGGCGGCATGACACCTTGGTTGCGCCATGAAAATGCTTAGATAAGGGATCGACAACGCCGTATCTGCGCCAAGTCTGCGCGGCGGCAGGAGCATCACATGGACAGTGACATACAGGGCCGCGCCGCTCATATGGCTGGCATTCGTGAGAGGGCCGAAGCCGAGATGCAGCGCATCGGCATCGATGCCGCCTTCATCGACCGACTTGTCGAAACCTTCTACGGCCGCGTTCAGGCGCATCCCAGGCTCGGCCCGGTTTTTGACGGGCGTCTTGCCGGCCGCTGGCCGGACCATATGGAGAAGATGAAACGCTTCTGGTCGTCCGTCGCTTTCAAGAACGGCGCCTATGGCGGCAAGCCGGTGCAAGCTCATCTCGGCGTCGAAGGCATGGCGGCCGATCTCTTTCCGGAATGGCTGGCGCTGTTTTCCGAAACACTTGCCGACATAGCACCCTCGGACGAAGCCAGGGCCTGGTTCATGGCCACGGCCGAACGCATCGCCAAGAGCCTGACGCTATCGCTCTTCTATAATCCGGCGCTCGACGATCCCGCGAAGAAGACGGTTTAACGCGCACCCCACGAGAGTGTGGAATTCGATGGCAGACGCCACCAACCATCGTGGTGGCGTCCGCGCCAGCTCTGCGCCAAAACCGGGCAAGCTCACCTTCTTGGCACTATCGCCGTCTATTGATGCGGTGCATATCCACAACGCGGCCATCGCGTTGCCGTACGCTAACCTCGAACCGGTTACCGCCCCTCCAGGCACGATAAACGAAGATACGACCACGGCAGTCGATCCGCCTGATGTCCCTAAAACCGCGGTTGCGGAGCAGCCTCTCGCCTTGGCTGCAGCTAATCCCTCTGCCTCTATTGAGATTGGTGCCGACGCTGATGGAGACGTGCGTCTGTGCGCTTGCGACGGTCGGCACGGCTATTGATGTGACGGACAGGCCGACAGCCAGCGCTAATGACAGGAACAACGATGATCTAGGCAAGGTATCCTCCCTTGATAACGAGTTCAAAACCCCACGACGCTTTCCCCGGAGAATTATACAACCGTGGGAGTAGGAGCGATAGAGGGTCGCGCAAGTATAAGCCTCAAGGAGCGAAGCCAAGAGATCGCGATGCGCCTTGCGCTCACCTTTTGGTGGCGAAAATCGTTGCCCCGATGCTGGCGGTGACGACGAGCGCCGTGCCGAACATTTGCGATGCTGTCATCGGTTGCAACAGGATAACGAAGCCGGCAACGGCAGCGATGGCGGGCTCGAGACTCATGAGGATGCCGAAGGATGAGGTCGGCATGCGCCGCAGCGCGACCATTTCCAGCACATAGGGGAGAAGCGGAACGAGCAGCGCCAGACCGGCTATTTCAAAGAGGCCAGAGGCCGTCAGATGAGGGGCGGCGGAAGCAAAGCCGAAGGGTGTCGAAACGACCGCCGCCACCAGCAGCGACATGGAAAGCCCTTCGAGGCCCTTGAAGGCTTTGCCGACCTTCTTCGTCAACAGGATGTAGCAGGCCCAGCCCACCCCCGCACCACAGGCAAAGAGGATGCCCGGCAGATTGCCGATCCATTCTTCGCCGTCATAGGCCAATAGCAGAACGCCGATGCCGGCGAAGACAGGCCAAAGAAGCTGACGGCTCAGCCCGAAGCCGAGGGTCGCGACGAGCAGAGGCCCGAGAAAATCTATGGCGACGGCAAGACCCAACGGAATGCGCGCAATCGCCGAAAAGAAGGAAGCCGTCATCAACGCCGATACGGTGCCAAGTGCCAGCACGCTGATCCATTGCGAGCGGCTGTAGCTCATGATCTTCGGCCGGACGATGATCGCCAATGCGGCTGACGCGAAGACGAGCCGCAGCCACGTCGCGCCGACCGGTCCGTAGGCGTTGATGATCGGAGACGACAAGGCCGAGCCGAACTGGATGCTGCACATGGACATCACGCACATGAGCACTCCGGCAGCAATGCCGCCGGAGGATGGCGCAACATCCGGATGCGGCATCAGCGCCGCGCCGCCATCCGTACCACTTTCGATAAGCGTCTGATCCATGACCTCTCCCATCACGCGGACTTTTTAGAGGTCTCGCCGTATGCTGGCAAATTCAAACTTTTCATCCTGCGATCAGGCGCTTTGATGCAAGACCTTTTCAGGCTTCCAGGCCCTTCAGCACATTGGCGACGTTCAGGCCGATTTCCGGCACGCCGTAGCCACCTTCCATGCAGGTCAAAACCGGCAGGCCGGCACTGGCAACGAGCTTGCCCATGCGAATGAAATCCTCCGAAGTCAGCTTGAAGAAGGAAATTGGATCGCGCTCGAACGTATCGACGCCAAGCGAAAGCACGATCGCCTCTGCACCGAAATCCTTGATGCCGCTGAGAGCATCGGCAAGCGCTGCCGACCATTGTTCCCAGGTCGTGCCGCGCGGCATGGGGTAATTGCGGTTCGTCCCCAGCCCTTCGCCTTCGCCCTCCTCGTCGGCATGACCGAGAAAATAGGGGAAGGCATGGATGGGGTCGCCGTGCAGCGACGCGGTGAAGACATCGCCGCGCCGATAGAAGATATCCTGCGTGCCGTTGCCATGATGGAAATCGACGTCGAGCACGGCCACTTTCTTCGCGCCGTGGTCGCGCAGCCGCTGCGCGGCGACGGCGGCATTGTTGATGAAGCAATAGCCGCCGAAGAGATCGAAGCCAGCGTGATGGCCAGGCGGGCGGCAGAGCGCGAAGGCAAGGCGATTGCCGGCATGGAGCCAATCGGCGCCCGTCAATGCGCAGCGCATCGATGCCACGGCCGCCTCATAGGAACCCTTGGTGATCGAGGTATCGGCGGCGTTGGCATAATGGCCGATCATGCCGACGATGTTTTCCGGCACGCGCTGGCTGGTGCGCCGCACCGGAAAGGAATTGGCGATCGCCTCACCCTTGTAACCGGCCGCGACCCAGCGCTCCCATACTGTTCCCAGGAAATCGAGATAGGCCGGACCATGTACCTTGCGCGCAGTTTCCAGCCCATGCGTCTCGGGTGGAACGACATCGGTGAAACCCGCCTCCTTCACCGCCGCCAGAATCCATTCGGCGCGAAACGGCGCTTCGAAAGGCGTCACGAGCTGGCCATCATGCAGCTCGGTTTTGGCGTCCCTCAGCTTGTGGTCTTCCGAATAGATGACGCGCATGGCAGCCTCCTGTCGCCGGCTAAGTTTCTTCTTTGGTGCATAGGCTTACACGGGTTGAAGGACGGAAAAAAGAACCGCCCGCACTCTTGATCGTCCGGAAAAACAACGCCACCTTCCGCAGGCCTTTCAGTCAACTGGGAGATTCGCGCCGCATGAAAGTTCTGATGGTGGATGTCGATGGCGTGCTGGTGCATGGCCGACCCGACGATGGCCTGCATTACTGCACCTATCTGGAACGCGATCTCGGGCTGCGGCTCGATGTGCTTCAGGAAGAATTCTTCAAAACCCATTGGAGCGATGTCGTTACCGGCCGCGATGATCTCGAACCGCGGCTTGCCAGCGTTCTGGAGAAAATCGCACCCGGGCTCAGCGCCGCAACGCTGATCGACTATTGGTTCGCGAACGATTCCGGCCTGAACCGGACCCTGCTCGCCGATCTCGCCGCGCTCAGGGCAAAGGGCATTCCGATGTATCTGGCGACCAACCAGGAGCATCGCCGCGCCGCCTATCTGATGGAAACGCTCGAACTTTCCTCCTATTTCGACGGCATCTTCTATTCCGCCATGCTGGGATACCAGAAGCCCGCGCCCGAATTCTTTCGCCTGGCGACCGAGCGCGTCGGCATTGCGCCGGACGAGATCGCCTTCATCGACGACTACCCCGCCAACATAGAAGCCGCGCGGCAATTCGGCTGGAAGGCAATGCATTGGGCGCCAGGATCGAGGCTGGAAGACGCCCTTGCGGTATTTTCACAGTGACAATGCCGATCGCGCTCAAGCCGCGATGCGCTTGTAGAAGATAGTCGTGTCGCAGAGCCCGCCCTCGGGCCACATTGCATAATCGGGGATGACGCCGACACGCTGCCAGCCGAGGCGCGGATAGATAGCTTCGGCATCGCTGCCGGTTGCCGTGTCGAGCACCAGCAAGGTCTTCCCAAACCTTACCGCCTCGCGCTCGGCCGCTTCCATCAACAGCCGGGCAAGGCCCTTGCCGCGGGCGCGGCGATGCACCAGCAATTTCTTCAGGTCGCCGCGATGTGGCTGGTTCGGCATCTGCGCGGCGCCGACCTGGACGGTGCCGACGATCTTGCCCTCGATGACCGCAACGAGCAGAAGCGTCGCACCCGCCTCGACGCTGTCGGCCACATCACGCCAATAGGGTGAAGCATCATCGGGTCTATAGGGCTGCATGAAACCGACGGAAGCGCCGCCATTGACGCAATCGGCAAGCACCTCGCAGAGATCGGCGGAGACGGCGCGGGCTTCGGAGGCGGAAAGAAGATGAATATCGGGCATGAAAATATCCTCGATTATGACCGGGGCCGATCGAGGACGACGCAGTAACGCGCCGGCTTGTCGCCCGGATTATAAAAAACGTGGCCGTCGCCGATGCCCATGAACAGGCAGTCGCCGGGCATGAGGCGATGCACGGTCTCGCCGACCGTCATTTCCATTTCGCCTTCGAACAGCCAGACATGCTGGCTCATCCCGCGGCTCGCGGCATTGGGTGGAAAGCTGACGCGGGCGCCGGCGGGAAAGCTGACCTCGACGAGATCCACGGGCGATTGCGTGCCAGCCGGGGAGACAGCCCGGCGGACATAGCCGGTTTCCGGATCACGCCAGACCGGCTGATCGTTGCGGCGGGCGAGCGGCGACACGTCCTTTTCCTCCTCGGCGAAGAAGGCGGAAAGCGACAGGCCGAGTGCCGCGCAGAGCCGAGCGAGCAAGGAAGCCGTCGGGCTCGCCTCTGCCCGCTCGATGCGCGAGATCATTGCACGGCTGACGGCCGAAGCGGTCGCCAGCTCATCCAGGGTCAGGCCGCGGGCAATCCGCAACTCTTTGATGCGTGCGCCAATGGCGCTTTCGAGATCATGTTCCATCATCTTCACCAAAATTCTATCATAGAAGAAATACACGATCAAATGATGGAATCAAGCCGGGTAAGGCCCCCGATCGCGGCAGCACCCCCAAATGCTCTTGGGCATGCGGATATCCCTAACAAAACCCTGCTTTTCCGCTTTGCGGCGCGGGGCGGCGCTGCTATATGGCGCGCATGAGCACCAATTCCACCACTCCGCTTTCGCATATCCGCAACTTCTCGATCGTGGCCCATATCGACCACGGCAAATCGACGCTGGCCGACCGCCTGATTCAGACGACGGGCGGCCTTGCCGAACGCGAGATGTCGGAGCAGGTGCTGGACAATATGGAGATCGAGCGCGAGCGCGGCATCACCATCAAGGCCCAGACCGTGCGCCTGCACTACAAGGCGAACAACGGCGAAACCTACATCCTCAATCTGATCGACACGCCCGGACACGTCGACTTCGCCTATGAAGTCTCGCGCTCGCTGTCGGCCTGCGAAGGCTCGCTGCTGGTGGTCGATGCGTCGCAGGGTGTCGAGGCGCAGACGCTTGCCAACGTCTATCAGGCGATCGACAACAACCACGAACTCGTCACCGTCCTCAACAAGATCGACCTGCCGGCGGCCGAACCTGACCGCATCAAGGAACAGATCGAGGAAGTGATCGGCATCGACGCCTCCGACGCCGTGCTGATCTCGGCCAAGACCGGCCTCGGCATTCCCGACGTTCTCGAAGCCATCGTGCACAAGCTGCCGGCGCCGAAGAGCGCGGGCGGCGAAAAGGCGCCACTGAAGGCGCTGCTGGTCGATAGCTGGTACGACACCTATCTCGGCGTCATGGTTCTCGTGCGCATCATCGACGGCACGCTGACCAAGGGCCAGACCATCCGCATGATGGGCACGGACGCGAAGTATCAGATCGAGCGTGTCGGCGTTCTCACGCCGAAGATGGTGGCCGTCGACAGCCTCGGCCCCGGCGAGATCGGCTTTATCACCGCCTCGATCAAGGAAGTGGCCGACACCCGTGTCGGCGACACCATTACCGAGGACAAGCGCCCGACCGCCGAGCCGCTGCCGGGCTTCAAGCCGGCGCAGCCTGTCGTGTTCTGCGGCCTCTTCCCGGTCGATGCCGCCGAATTCGAAGACCTGCGCTCGGCCATGGGCAAGCTGCGCCTCAACGACGCCAGCTTCTCCTTTGAAATGGAATCCTCGGCCGCTCTCGGCTTCGGCTTCCGCTGCGGCTTCCTCGGCCTGCTGCATTTGGAAATCATCCAGGAACGCCTGGAACGCGAATTCAATCTCGACCTGATCGCGACGGCGCCTTCCGTCGTCTATCAGCTCACCATGACCGACGGCACCGAGATCGAGCTGCACAATCCGGCCGACATGCCCGACGTCGTCAAGATTTCCGAATTCCGCGAACCGTGGATCAAGGCGACGATCCTGACGCCGGACGATTATCTCGGTTCGATCCTGAAGCTCTGCCAGGACCGCCGCGGTATTCAGACCGAGCTGACTTATGTCGGCAACCGCGCCATGATCACCTACGACCTGCCGCTCAACGAAGTCGTCTTCGACTTCTACGATCGCCTGAAGTCGATCTCCAAGGGCTATGCCTCCTTCGACTACAGCCTGACCGACTACCGCGAGAGCGATCTCGTCAAGATGTCGATCCTCGTCAATGCCGAGCCGGTGGACGCGCTCTCGATGCTCGTGCACCGCTCCGCCGCCGAAAAGCGCGGCCGCGTCATGTGCGAGAAGCTGAAGGACCTGATCCCGCAGCACATGTTCCAGATCCCGATCCAGGCCGCCATCGGCGGGCGCATCATCGCCCGCGAGACAGTGAAGGCACTGCGCAAGGACGTGACCGCCAAGTGCTACGGCGGCGACGCCACCCGCAAGCGCAAGCTGCTCGACAAGCAGAAGGAAGGCAAGAAGCGCATGCGGCAGTTCGGCAAGGTCGAAATCCCGCAGGAAGCGTTTATCGCTGCGCTGAAGATGGGCGACGAGTGAGGGCTTCTCAATAAAGAATTATGCGCATATAGTTTGCGCATAATTTGAGGAACGCCCATGGCTCAAACGACGCGCAAAGCCGCAAACTTGTCTCTGGACGAGAGCCTTATCGCAGATGCCCGCGAATTGAAAATCAATATCTCGCGTGCGGCCGAAGATGGCATAGCGCGCGCCATCAAGGCTGAGCGCGAGCGCCTATGGCTTCTGGAAAATGCTAAGGCAATCGAACAAGCCAATGCCTATGTTGAAAAACATGGTCTGCCGTTTGGAAAGTATCGGCAGTTCTGATGGCAAGGTTCCATGTCTATGGCCTCAAGCAAAGTCGAGCTCTCGCGCTGGATCTTCAGTCTGACTTGTTGGAGAGGCTGAGCACACGGATGATGGCGCCTCTGCTTCGCGCAGAAGATGTGTCGACACCAATGGCAAGGCTCAATCCGCAATTCACTATCGCTGGCAAGCCTTACATCATGGCGACCCAACTGATGGCGGCAATACCGCGCACCGAGATCGGGGAGTTGATCACCGATCTGAGTTCGCACGGCGATCAGATTACCGCCGCGACCGACTTTCTTTTCCAGGGCTTCTGATCTCTCAGTTTCCCGCGCCATACTCCTTGATCAGCCCCTCATACTCATTCATCTCGGGCAGCGCGGCATAGCTGTGAACCGCAGGGGTCGTCACCCAGGGCAATTTTTCTCTTGTCCAGGTCTCGACGAAAGGCGTGAACCAGCGGGGATCGTCGAGCATGGTCGGGCGCAGGTTCACGAACCAGTCGAATCCTTCCAGGCGGGTGAACATCCAGCTCATGCAATAGGGGCAGAAATAATGCTTGAGGTTTTCGTCGTGCATCCCGCCGATAACAGGTTCGCCATGCGTGACTTCGAAACCTTCGCTCGGGATCGCGACGCTCAGCGAATAGGCGCTGGATGACATGTGCTGGCAGCCAGTGCAGTGACAGGCCATGGTCAATAGTGGCTTGGCGCTGACCTTGATTCGTATCTGCCCGCAACGGCATCCGCCTTCCCAGGGTAATTCTGGCTGGGTCATGATCTCGCCTCCTCCGGTTTCTATGAAATCTAGTGGCCTTGACGCCGTTGTCAAAGCCATCGTCAACGTCGCTCGGCCGTCATAATCTGACATTGCCTGCCGCTTGTTTTCACGACACCATGGCAGCGTTCGGAGATGTCCCGATGTTGAAACCACGATCGATTGCCATCGCCTTCGCTCTCGCAGTCATCAACGAGGCAGCCGTCGCTCACGCCGATGATCACAGCCGGCTTTACCAAGCGCAGGCAATCGTTACCGGCACTGGCGCCGTCAATCGCGAACTCGGCTTCAAGGATTGCCTGGGGCGGGTACTTATCAGGGTCAGCGGCGATCAGCGTGTGACGACGGAGAATGCCTTTCAAGCGATGCTGCCGCACGCCGGCTCCTTCGTCGCGACCTACAGCTATCGCGATCGCCTGGAAGGTACGCCGATCCATGACGAGCAAGGCACCCACGACCGGCCGCAGGACCTCACTTGCATCTACATGCCCGATACCATCGATCAATTGCTGTCTACGCTCGGGCACAAGCCATGGCTGTCACCGCGCCCGAAACTCGCGATTTTCCTGGTCGTACGCGATGCGCGACGCACTTTCGTGCTGACCCGCGACGGTGACGAAAGCCCTTATATGATCGACGCTTTCGAAGCGGCCGCCAGACCGCTTGCCATGGCAATCATTGTGCCCAACAAGGCAATGCTGGTCAGCCGGGGTATCGCCACAACCGGTTTGGCGGGGACGGCACAGCAAGAACTCGATGCCTTGGCCAAAACCATCGGCGGCGATGTCGCCCTGGCGGGTTCGCTCGTCTGGAGCGACAAGGATCTCGGCTGGGTCGCCGATTGGTCGATGATGGAAAATGGAAAAATCCATCACTGGCGAATCCGCGGCGTCAGCTTCGATGACGCATTCCGCAACGCCGTAGGCGGGGCGGCACAGATCGCTTCCGGCAATGGAGAGCCGCAATAGATGCGCTAGCCGATTGAACCGCTCTATCTCTTTGTTTTCACGCAATTCCGGACGGAAAACCGCTACGCACTTTTCCTGGAATTGCTCTAAGACGCCGCCTGCAGCTTCGCCTCAGCACCAATCGTCCTCACCCAGGCCCGGGCGATCGCCAGCCCGGCGATCTCAGCCGCCGGCGCATGCTGTGCGGCAATCTCGGCATAGCGCTCCAGCCAGCCGGGCTCATTGCGCTCGATCGATGTCTTGAACTCCGTCCGCCAGCCTTCGACGACGGCGGTATTGGCCTCGAAATGGAACTGCGTGCCGTAGGTTGCGCGGCCGATGCGGAAGGCCTGGTTCCCGGTCACCGCATTGGTGGCGAGGCGCACGGCGCCGGCCGGCAGCGAAAACGTGTCCGAATGCCATTGGAAGATGGTGAAATCGTCGCCGAGTTCGGATAGAAGCGGATCGGCCTTGCCTTCTTCGGTGACGCCGACCGTTTTCCAGCCGAATTCCTGGGCTGCGCCGATGAGGTTTTCGGCCTCATAGGCGCGCGCCAGAAGCTGACTGCCAAGGCAGATGCCGAGCACGGCCTTGTCGGCCTCTTCGAACCGGCGCATGAGCCTTGCCAGCTCCGGCAGATAGGGGTGAGTCTCGTCGTCGCGGGCATTCTGCTCGCCGCCGAGCACGACCAGCGCATCAAACACCGTTAGATCCTCCGGAAGCCCCTCGCCGTCCCATGCGCGGAACCATTCGATCTCCGCTCCCGCCTCCTCCAGCGCGATGCCGAGGGCGCCGAGCGGCGTTTTTTTCATGTTTTCGACGATTGCGACCTGCATTCTCATGAACCCCGAAAATAATTCGGGCAAAGATGAGCATGGGCGGAACGACGACGCAAGAGCCCGGCTTGCGGCCGAATAAAGTTGAGCCTAAATGTCAGCAAACAACAAGGAATCCCAGCGATGACCGACAAGCCGCGCATCACCATTCTCTATTGTACGCAATGCAACTGGCTGCTGCGCGCCGGCTGGATGGCGCAGGAGCTGCTGCAAACCTTCAGCGACAGCGTGGGCGAAGTGGCGCTGATCCCCGGCACCGGCGGCAATTTCGAAATCCGTATCGACGGCGAGCTGCTGTGGGAGCGCAAGCGCGACGGCGGCTTCCCCGGTCCAAAGGAGCTGAAGCAGCGGGTGCGCGATATCATCGATCCCGACCGCGATCTCGGCCATACGGACCGTGGGTCGCTGGAAAGCTGACCACAGCGCTCTCCGGCGCACCTCCCTGGCGCGCCGGCCGACATTGCACCGGCTGACATGTGAGAAGGCGGCCCGCCGGCGCGCCTTCGCTCCGTCACTTATCTTTCCTGCCAAGGCTGACCGTGCTGGTAGCCTGCCTGACCAGAGAGCCCGGCTGCTGCTTTACAGCGACGATCTTGCCCTTCTTGGGTTTTCGCGCTTCGCGACTACTTCTCAATTGACCCTTTGCCATTTTGGGCTCCTTGCTTCGCGCGCGACCTTGTGGAAGCGGCGACATCATAGGGACCGCCCAAGTCGCGAGAAAAGCAAGCGATTTATTTTCGCTTACTCATATAGACAAGGCGAATAGATGTGCTCCGCGGCAAAAACGGCGCCAGAGGCCCTCCCATTCAATTGTAGGGAGAGCGGCAGGTCTGGAACCCATGGTGAAGGGTGGTGTAGAGATTGGTGCCGGGATTGTAGGTCCGATAGCGTTCGGCGCACCATATCTGATGCCGGGTGCGATTGTTGACCGGCGCCTCATAGTCGGTTTTCGGCGGGACATAATTGTAGCGCGGCGGGTTATAGACCCGAGGATTGTCAAAGCGATTCCTATCGAGGCTGCGCGGCGTATAGGGAATGGGATAGCCCGGCGGGCGATACCATTGCTGCGAGCCAAAGCCGAAGCAGCCGCGACTGTCGCAAACCGTAGGCCCAACCCTCGGGGGTGGAAGGCCCATCTTCGGGCTGTTCGAGGCCGCATTGGCGAGATCTGGCGGCGACAGCAAAACGAGGCTGACAGCGCAGCCGAACGCGATTTTGCCGAAAACGGTCATGACGGACTCCTGTTTCAGGTCGTGGCGACCCAACACCTTTTCCCGCGGCTCGTTCTATATTTGGGCCTTCGCCTGAGGCAAAACCAGGGTCCCGATGGCAGATATCGGCCGCGACCGATCGGTTGATCCTTTTCCTCGCTTGTTCCATAAGAGGCGCAACCTTTCCGAGGAGATTGCACGTGAGCAGCTTGAAATTTGGAACCAGTGGCCTTCGCGGCTTGTCCGTTGATCTCATGGGACGCGCGTCTGCCCTCTATGCCACGGCCTATGCCCGCCATCTCTTGAAGAGCGGCCACGCGCAGCCCGGCGATCTCATCCTGGTCGGCCGCGATTTTCGCGAGTCCAGCCCGGCGATCTCAGCCACCTGCATCGGCGCGCTGAAGCGTGCCGGCCTCACGCCGGTCGATTGCGGCACGCTGCCGACCCCGGCGCTGGCGCTTTACGGGCTGGAGCTCAAGGCGGCCTCGCTGATGATCACCGGCTCGCATATTCCGGCCGACCGCAACGGCATCAAATTCTACCGCCCCGACGGCGAGATCGACAAGCAGGACGAGCTGGCAATCAGCGCGGAAGCCGCAGCGATCGGCGACGCCGACCTTGACGAGGCGCCCGGCGTCGGCGAAGACCGGACCGCGGCGACCGAAGCGCTGTTCTTCGAACGCAATATCGCCCTGCTGCCCGCCGACAGCCTCGCCGGTCTCACCATCGGCGTCTATCAGCACAGCACCGTGGCGCGCGATCTGCTTGGCCTGGTGCTCGCGCACTACGGCGCCCGCGTCGTGCCGCTCGGCCGCTCCGAAAGCTTCATTCCCGTCGATACCGAAGCGGTTTCCGCGGAAACCATCCGCCTGCTGAAGGGCTGGGCGCCGGAGCATGGGCTGGATGCGATTGTCTCCGCCGATGGTGATGGCGACCGGCCCCTTGTCTCCGATGAAACCGGCGAGCCGCTGCGCGGCGATCTGCTCGGCCTCATCGCCGCGAATTTCCTCGGCGCCGAAGTCGTGGTGACGCCGGTCACCTCCAATTCCGGTATCGAAGCCGCCGGCTCCTACGCCGTCACCCGCACCCGCGTCGGCTCGCCCTATGTCATCGCCGGCATGGATGAGGCGCTGGCGGCCGGCAAGGCCAATGTCATGGGCTTCGAGGCCAATGGCGGCACGCTGACGGCAAGCCGTTTCATCATCGAAGGCGAGCAGGTACGCGCCCTGCCGACGCGCGACAGCTTCCTGCCCATCCTCGCGACGCTTTACGCCGCCGCGCGCGCAAAACAGTCGCTGTCTGCTGTTGCCGCCAACTACCGCCTGCCCTTTGCCGCCGCCGACCGGCTGGAGAATTTCCCGGTCGAAACCAGCGCGGCGCTGATGGCTCACTTACGCGCCTCCGACGCCAATCTCGCCGCCTTCCTGGCGCCGGTCGCCGGCGTAGCATCAAAGAGCGACATCGACGGGCTGCGGGTGACGCTGACCGATGGCCGAATCATCCATTTCCGCCCCTCCGGCAATGCGCCGGAGATGCGCTGCTATGTCGAAGCGGCCGACGAAAACGAAGCAAAGGCCTTGCTGGAACAGGGACTTGGCCTCATCCGCGCCTGGGCGGCAGCCCGGGGTTAACCCGGGCATCAACCGCTTTTTTTCAGATTGCCACGAAAACTTCAAAAACCCTGTTGACACCGGAGAGCCACCCCCTTACATGCGTGTCCGTCGCCCAGATGGCGGAATTGGTAGACGCGCCAGCTTCAGGTGCTGGTACCCGAAAGGGTGTGGAGGTTCGAGTCCTCTTCTGGGCACCAAATTCCCGTATTTGTCGGTCTATGGCTGATCGATGATGCTCCAAAAAGCCCGGTTCTCCGGGCTTTTTTGTTGCTTATATTTCCCCGGCATATCTCATCCCCTGCTTGCATTCCCGCTTTTTGTTGATACTCCTATTGGTATCCTGGCACTGCCAACCCTGATTGCCAGGTGGTAGGAAGAGATGTCACCTACAAATGGACAAATCCGCTCCATAGAGCGATCGGACCCTGGTCGCTGCGGGGTTAGCGCTGCAAATGCAGGACTCCTTAAGTCGACAGTCAAAAATCTACGTCGGACGTCTGTTGCGGGTTTCGATAGATGACAAATCGAGGCGAACTAAGTGGTGCTGAACTCGATCGCATTGGGCACATAGGAGAAAATTTCTTTAGCGGGTTGTGCCTTCGAGCACGTTTGAACTGCAGCAAACTAGAACCGGACAAAACCGGCAAAGATTTCATCGTTGAGTTTGATCTTGCTGAGCCCAACAAAAAAATGTCGTTCGACAAGCGACCGCCACCGATTCAGGTCGTTGTTCAGGTCAAAACCATCCTCGCCAAAAATAAGACTGCGCGCGTTACACTTTCTGTTGCCGAGAGACTCGTCAAGGACAGCCATCCAGCGGTTATCTGCATCTTAAAGATCGACAAAGACGATCGCATTATCAGCATGCATCTGAACCATCTGTTCGACGATCAACTTGGTCGCGTACTAGAACGTTTAAGGCGGTGTTCAAAAAATGGCGACACGAAGCTCCATCTGAAAACGATTACCTTTGCGGCAACAACCGCAAACGCGATCCCTCTCGAAGCTGAAGCACTAAGCCTAGCACTGGAGCGTCTCGCAAACGCGGGAATGCTGGAATACGCCGATGCAAAGAAACGTCAGTGCTCAGAACTAGGATATGATGAATATGGTTTTACGGGACGATTTTCGCTTTCAGACGTTCCTGTCGATGAGGTTATAGACGGCTTCTTGGGGCTGCGTGATTTACCAATCCAACAACTCTTCACCACGGAGCGTCGCTTCAATATCGAGCTGCCTGAGGCCGAAGCCGCATCGGGCACAATACGGATCACTCCGAACGCGCAATTTTCAGCTACAATCGTCATAACTGCGGTATCTACCAAAGAAACCTTAGCTTTAGATAGCGACTTCTTGGTAGTGCCACCCGGCATAACGGGAGCGAGTGGCTATGCCGCTTCCTTCACCACAAAGTTAGGAATCTTCGTACTACGCCTCGGTAAATGGACTTTCACGCAGTCAGGCGGATTTGACCGAAACGCCGAGCATCTGTCAGGGGAATGGATTGAGTTTCTCTTATGCGCAAAGATTCTGTCTTTGGGGGCTATTTCAATCAGCGTTCATGCGAAGGGAAATCGCACTCCGTTTTCGATAGTAACAGACAATCATCCTCAGGCAGAATGGACATCTGTATTAGAGAATTATCTCGCGATCGTTAGAAAACTAGAAGTCATTAACTCGAAGGCCGGTGCACATTCTCGAAAATTTTCCCTGGAACAGGTTTGGGCCAGACGGCATGAAATAGATGCACTAGCCGCTGTTTGCACCACGGGAGGGACCATCGTCGATATTGCCACGGACGCAGGGACCTTTCCCCCTTTGGAGGCCGAGCAAGGGGTGTTTATGACGGCTGTGGATATAGGGTGTGGTTGGATTGGCGTGTTTCTGCCGATAGAAGTCACCACCGTTGGAGCCGTTAGCGGCGTCTTGTGGCAAGGAAGGCAACGAGGGGACGTACTACTTGAGCAAATTGTCGGTGACGACGTGAGCCATCAATTCGAACAATTCCGGGCGAAAATGAAGAAAATTAGCAATGTGACTACTGTCATATTTCAGGAGCCACACGCTTCTTCAAACGAAGGTTTCGCGCGAATTGAATATAGCGGCGGAGGCGACGAAATCGTCACAACGGCATCGCCCACGGCATTATGAATCAAAAGGTACTTTGTATTCGCTGGTAAATCCGACATCGCACAAAGCCGACTTGCACCGCACTCACTTGCGATTATGCCCCTTGCCCGTCGTCGACACACAACGCTGGACCTTGCAGCTCGGTTCGTCCGAGGTCGGAACCGTGGCACTCGAGAAAGTGCCGTGGTTTACGCAGGCAGCGGAGTTTGAGACGTATCGATCGTACATCATCAGATTGTTGACGCTGTGCGAGGGGTATCGCAGGACGATTTCGCCCTCCTGGGCAATCTTGTTGTGAAGAGCCGAACAGGTCATGTTGTGGGTGTCATAGCGGGACATTGCCATTGCGCTTGAGGCGGACAGCGTCAATGCCGCGAGCAAAATGATCTTTTTCATGGGGATTCCTCTTCTAGGTGACAGACGTCGCTATCGAAAGGAACCCCATTATTCTGCATCTACTCTATCAGTTTCGTGACATTGCCATGCGTTGCCGGCAATGCAGCCAATCACGGCTGCGGCAATCACGACCATGGACATCCTGCCTATAGAGCCGGACTGAGCCGCACGATCGCGGCGAACCGTTCCCAGTTCTTGCCCGCCTTCGGCGTCCATGCGGCCTCGGCGATGGCCGGCAGCCTGGGGAAGACCAGGCGGTTGAAATAGGCGCGGGTGAGGAAATTCTCGAGCCAGATGCAGGCCTGCACGCCCTTCATCCGATCCTTCAATTCCTCGGGGAATTCGCCTTCCGCCTCATAGGCGTAGGTATGAGCCGGGGGTACCGTGCCGGCCCAGCTTGCGCCCGGCTCCTGCCAGGCTTCCGCCTGCACCATGTCGAGGTAATAGGCCTGTCCGGGCGTCATCACCACATCATAGCCTTCGCGTGCAAGCTCGATGCCGACCTCCGGCTTCTCCCAGGCCATCAGCAGCGTTCCTTCCGTGCCGACGCCACCGCCATGGGCGACTTCGTTCCAGCCGGCAAGCTTGCGGCCGCGTGCCGTCAGCATCGTCTTCACCCGCTTCAGGAAATAGGATTGCAGCGCGAACGTGCCGGATATGCCTTGCCTCTCCATCAGCTTGCGGGCGAGCGGCGAGGCGAGCCAGGAGCCGTTGGCCACTTCGTCGCCGCCAATGTGGATGTAATCGGAGGGGAACAGCTCGACCATTTCGTCGAACACTTTCCCGAGGAATTCATAGGTCGGCTCGACGGCCGGGTTGAGGGCATTGTTGGGATAGCCCTGGACGGAATGATAGCTCTCCGGCGCCTCCTGCCCATCGGCCAGATCCGGCAGGGCGACAAGGGCGGCCGTGCTGTGGCCGGGAATATCGATTTCCGGCACGATCTCGACGCCGAGCGTCAGAGCATGGGCGACGATCTCCCTGACATCATCCTGCGAATAGAAGCCGTCGACCGGCTCGGCGCCATTGCCGAGCTGCGGCAGCAAGGGTTCGTCCGGACCGCGCAGCACGCCGGTCGAGGTGAGCTGCGGATAGGCCTTGATCTCCAGCCGCCAGGCCTCGTCATCGGTCAAATGCCAATGGAAGATGTTGAGCTTCAGCCAGGCGAGGATATCGATCAGCCGCTTCACATTCTCCTTGGGATGGAATTGCCGGGAGACATCGAGATGGCAGCCACGCCAGCCGTAACGTGGCTGATCGGAGATCGTGCCGGCGATCGGAAAGCGGAATTTGCCGGGTTCGCGCCGCGCGCCATCCAGAAGCTGCGCCAAGGTCGTCAGGCCATAGAGGCGGCCGGCATCGGCCGAATAGGCAAGCGTGATCTCGTCGGCCGAGAAATTGAGCTCATAGGCTTCCTTCGCGAGAGCCGGCCGCTCAACGAAGCGAAGAGCCCTGCCCTGTGGCGCGGTAATGAGGCTGAACGGCGCGTGATTGACCGGGAAGAGGCGCTGGAAGAGCGCCAGCGCCGTCGCAACGGCCTTCAGGCTGGCGCCATCGGTTCCCTTGGCGGGATAGAGCGTAACCGGAAAGGTCTCGCCCGGCTTGACATCGATCGCCGCCGGCCAGGGCTGGATGGCGAAGGGAAGATCGAGCTTGCCTTCCGGCAGCAGCACCGGCGGCGGCGCGCTGACGCGCCCTTCAAGCAGGAGGTCGGTAACGGATACTGGAACGTGAGTGCCGTCCGACAGCGTCAGATAGGCGGACTTGGCGCCATCGGTGCAATGTTTTGCCGTGCGGTTCAGGCCGCTAACGCTGAAGGTCCAGCTTTCGCCTGACGCAAGCGACAGGCCGGCAGGCGGAGCGAATTCATGGAAATTGGCGTTGCGGCGAAGGAAGACGGCATTGTCGCAAGCCTTGGGATCGATGACGCGCGTCAGCGATGTATAAACGAGACGGAAGCCGGCCAACGGTGCATCCGACAGATTGACCAGCGTAAATGTCAGGCGGCCATTTGGCCCGCCCTCGGGGGACCAGGTGTTTTCGAGATGATAGGAAGCCGGCTGCATATCTATTCTCTCCTTGACGACAAGCGTTCAATAATGATCGGACTGTGAAAATGTATGGGCGAGTTCGGCCTGTCCCGCCGTCAGGCCGCAATCGACCGGCAGGCAGACGCCGGTGATGGCAGCCGCCAGCTGGCCGGCGAGAAAGGCGACGGCATTGGCGACATCGGCAGGATCGACGACACGCTGCAGCGGATACCAGCGGCGGGCTTCTTCAAAGACATTGGGATTGGCGGCCGCACGGGCCTCCCAGGCCTGCGTGCGCACTGTGCCCGGCGCGACCGCATTGGCGCGGATGCCGAACTTGCCGTATTCCACCGCGACCAACCGGGTGAAATGCAGCAGCCCGGCCTTGGCGGCGCTATAGGCGGGGTGGCCGAAAACGGCCATGCCGTTGACCGAAGCAATGTTGATCAGCGATCCTTTCGACGCCTTCAGCATGTCCTCGACGGCGCGGAAACACAGGAAGGCGGCTTCAAGATTGAGGGCATTGTCGGCGCGCCAGATCTCCGGCGTCGTGTCGTGCAGGCTGACGGCGCGGGCCGCACCGGCATTGTTGACCAGGGTCCTGACCACGCCCAGTCCCGCCGCAAACTTTGCCATCTCAACGGTATCGGTCTCGCTGGTAACATCGATCTTCAGGGCGACGAAGCGTTCCGCCGGCCCCAGCTCTTCCGCAGCCTTTTGGGCGGCCGCAGCATCGATATCGACCAGCAGGACGATATCGTGATCATCCGCGAGACGCCGGGCAATGGCGCGACCGATATCGCCGGCAGCTCCGGTGACGATGGCGACGGATCGAGTCATGCTTCTGCCCCCTGATGAATCCTAATCCCCGAGAAGCTGGCGGTCGTCGCCGTCGCGATGGGTCACGAGCTGCTGCTTGATGCGGCGCAGCGTTACCGTCGCCTGTGGCTGGATGCGGTAGGCGACGAGGCTTGCAATGATATCCACGACTGCGAGGTAGGCGATGCGCGTCGATGTCGGGCGATAGATATTGTTGCCCTCGGGCAAATCCACCGGCACGGTGATGTCGGCGGCAAGTGCCACCGGACTGTGGCTCTGTGTCAGCGCAATGGTCGGCACCTTGGACTCGCGGGCGAGCATGAAGGCCCGCACCAGCTCGGCGTTGCGGCCCGACAGCGACGAGCCGATCAGCACATCCGCCGGCCTGGCGGCGGCGGCCATCATCAATTGCATGCTGTGATCGGAGCTGGCGGTGACGCGCAGGCCGAGGCGGAAAAGCCTGTTCTGCAGCTCGCTGGCAATCATCGAAGAATTGCCGCCGGAACCGAAGGCGTAGATCATCTCCGCGCCGGCAAGCTTGTTCGAAGCCTGCTCTATGGAAGGGATATCCAGCCCGCGATGCAACAGGAACAGCGCATTCTGCGCCTTGGTGATGATGTCCTGAGCGACATCCGCCGGCTCGATGCTTTTCGGCTCCGGCTTGATATAGCGCATGCCGACATACGCCGTGCGGGCGAGCTGCACCTTGAAATCGGAGAAGCTCTCGCAGCCGAGGCGACGGCAGAAGCGGGTCACGGTCGGCGGCGAAACATCCGCCTTGCCGGCAAGCTCGATGATGGAGGCGTTGACCGCGAATTCAAAGTCGTTGAGGACGATGTCGGCAATACGGTTTTCCGACTGCGACAGCCGCCCCCTTTCCTCCTGCATGGTCGTGAAAATATCCACGAACTTCCCCCTTAACCCCGAAGATCCCGCCGCGCCTTAGAGCAGTACAGCGCTTCGCGGAATCGCCGAACTGCTCTATCTCTTTGTTTTCACGCAATTCCGGACGGAAAGCGGCTCACGCACTTTTCCTGGAATTGCTCGAGAGCATCTAGGCTTCCTGCGTCTTATACGCGATGCAATCGATCTCCACCTTGCAATCCACCATCATCGACGACTGCACGCAGGCGCGTGCCGGCGGATGCGCGCCGAAGTAGTCCTGATAGATCTTGTTGAAACTCCAGAAATCACGGGTGTCGTCGAGCCAGACGCCGACGCGGACGACATGCTCGACGCCGTAGCCGGCCTCATGGAGAATATCGATGAGATTGCCGATCGCCTTGTGGGTCTGAGCGATAATACCGCCATCGATGATCTCACCATCCTCCATGGCGACCTGGCCGGAGACATGGAGCCAGCCATTGGCTTCTACGGCGCGCGCAAAAGGCAGCGGCTTGCCGCCCGCACCCGTCTGGCCAGTCCCATAACGCTTGATGGACATTTCCGAATCCTGCAAATTATTTTCTTAATGCGTTGACAAATGACCATATAAAGCAGAATTTGGCCAGTGAAAATCGTAATTTATGAAAAGAATTTCAATTTCGGCGGACACAATGCGCGATCCTTTTAAAAATCCCTTCCCTGCCGACGACGCTGCCCGGCGCGCAATCTGGGAGATGCTGGTGCCGCGCGACATCGACGCCTTTCTCGCCGCCGACTGGTCGCTGGTCGCGGACGATTTCGTCGAAAACGGCTTTATCGGAATCGACGGCCGCCGCGAGGTCAGCCCCGATAAATGGCGGCTCGCCTTTCCGACACTTGCAGCCTACCGCGACGAATGGTTGCGGCAAGCGCGCGAATTCGCCGGCCAATCCTTTGCGGAGGACCCGCGCATCGCAATCTTTACGACGACCACGCTGGAAGACATCGAGATCGAAGGCGAGGCGGCGCTGGTGCGCAAGAAATTCAATGGCAGCCTGAAGAAGAAAGACGGCGGCGTCGATGTGCTGAAATGGCAGACGCTTTATTATTGCCGTCTGCATGAAGGCCGCTGGAAGATTTCCGGCTTTACCGGTTACCTGCCGAACCCAATGGAATAGAGGCAACGGCGTTGCGCATTTTCACCGCGGTGCTCGCGACCGAGACGAACACATTCTCTCCGATCTGCGTCGATCGGCGCGCCTTCGAGGCTTCCCTCTATGCGCCGCCAGGTGAACATCCGGAGACGCCGACGCTCTGTTCGGCACCGATCACGGTCGGCCGGCAAGTAGCTGCCGAAAAAGGTTGGGAGCTAATCGAGGGCACGGCCGCCTGGGCAGACCCGGCCGGCCTGGTGAACCGCACGGCTTATGAGGGGCTGCGTGACGAAATCCTGGACCAGCTTCGCGCTGCCATGCCCGTCGACGCCGTCGTACTCGGCCTGCATGGCGCTATGGTTGCCGCCGGCTACGAGGATCCCGAGGGTGATTTCCTCACGCGGGTCAGTGAGATCGTCGGGCCGAACATCCTTGTCTGCGCCGAACTCGATCCACACAGCCATTTGACGAAAAAGCGCCTCGCGGCGGCGAATTTCTTCGTCTACTTCAAGGAATTCCCGCACACGGACTTCGTCGATCGCGCCGAAGACCTTTGGCGTATCGCCGTCGATACGCTGGAGGGCCGTGTAAAACCGGTCATGTCGGTCTTCGATTGCCGGATGATCGACGTCTACCCGACCTCGCGCGAGCCGATGCGCTCCTTCGTCGACAAGATCATGGCGATCGAGAAAAGCGATGCGGACATCCTGTCCATCTCCGTGATCCACGGCTTCATGGCGGGCGACGTGCCGGAGATGGGTACAAAGCTGCTGGTCGTCAGCAATAATAAGCCGGATAAGGGTTCTGTGCTTGCCCGTGACCTCGGCCTGGAGCTCTTTTCCAAGCGCGGCACCTTCATCATGCCGCAGATCGACGAGAAGCAGGCAGTGGCCGAGGCTATGGCCGCCAGTTCGGACGCCGCACGTTCGGGTCCGGTCGTCATCGCCGATGTCTGGGACAATCCCGGCGGCGGCACGGCGGGCGATGCGACTGTCATCCTCGAAGAATTGCTGGCGCAGGGTGCTCGCGACACGGCGATCGGCACGATCTGGGATCCGATGGCAGTGCAGATCTGCATGGCGGCCGGCGAAGGCGCGGAAATTCCGCTGCGCTTCGGAGCGAAATCGGCACCGGGCACCGGTCATCCGGTCGACGGCGTCGTCAAGGTCGTGCGTCTCGTCGCCAACGCCGAAATGCGCTTCGGCGAAAGTCTGGCACCCTTCGGCGATGCGGCGCATATCGAACTCGATGGCATCGACATCATCCTTAATTCGACGCGCGCCCAAAGCTTCGATCCCAGCCTTTTCTCGGTGATGGGCATCGACCCCACGCGCAAGAAAATCCTGGTGATCAAGTCGACCAACCACTTCTACGCCTCCTTCTCCAAGATCGCGTCGGAAATTCTTTACTGCTCAGCCGGAACGCCCTATCCGAACAATCCGGCGCGCACGCCCTATCGCCGCGCGCCCAGGGATATCTGGCCGATGGTTGCCGACCCGCATGCGGCAAAAGAGGGAGCTGCCTGATATGGCGCATCACATCGTCTCGGAGATCAGCCCCAAGCCCGGCGACCGCATTGACGCTCTTTCGACGCCACGGCCGATTATCGACGAAGACCGCATGGCGGCGAATATCGCCCGGGTGCAATCCTATATGGACGCGCACGGGCTGAACTTCCGGCCGCATATCAAGACCCATAAGATTCCAGCGTTGGCCGGCGCCCAGGTAGCAGCCGGCGCCAAGGGGATCAATTGCCAGAAGATCACCGAAGCCGAAGTGTTCGCCGATGCCGGCTTCGAGGATATCCTCATCACCTTCAACATCATCGGGCCTGAAAAGCTTGCCCGCCTCTCGACGCTAAACGATCGTGTCGCCGGGCTGAAAGTGGTCGCCGACAACACGGTTACGGTCGATGGCCTGTCCGCGCATTTCGCGACGCAGACGCCACTGACGGTACTTGTGGAATGCGATACCGGCGGCGGACGTTGCGGGGTGCAGTCACCTGAAGAGGCGGCGGCTCTTGCCAGACAGATCGCCGGCAAGCCCGGCCTGATCTTTGGCGGGTTGATGACCTATCCGAGGCCGAACAGCGCTGCGGCCATACAGGCCTTTCTGGCCGCGACCATCTCGCTCCTGAAGCGCGACGGCATCGAATGCCCCATCGTCAGCAGCGGCGGCACGCCGAGCCTCTATGAGGCACATCTGGTGACGGCGGCCACGGAGCACCGTGCCGGCACCTACATCTACAACGACCGTGCGATGGTGCGCGCGGGTCATTGCAGTGAGGAGGATTGCGCCATGCATATCCTCGCCACCGTGGTCTCGCGCCCGACGCCGGACCGCGCGGTCATCGACGCCGGTTCCAAGGCGCTGACCTCCGATCTCCTCGGCTTTTCGGACTACGGCACGGTAGTCGGCTACCCCGAAGCCATCATCACGAATCTCTCGGAAGAGCATGGGGTGGTCGATCTTTCGAAATGCAGCGGGCCTCGCCCGGCGATTGGCGAGAAAATCCGTATCATCCCCAACCACACCTGCGTCGTCTCCAACCTGTACGACCGCATGGTGTTTCACCGAGACGGCATCGTGACCCGCGTCGAGGATGTCGCTGCACGCGGGCTGGTCTGGTAGGTGGCAACAACCCTTCTCCCCTCGGGGAGAAGGTGCCCGAAGGGCGGATGAGGGGCAGCGCCTTAGCGCCCTCAAATCCGCACTACGCGAGGCCTTCTTCCTGTCGGTGCGAAGGCGAACTCAACAGCTCCATATCGATATTCGTCAACTCCACCTTGCGCTCGAAGGCCAGGCCATTCTCATCGAAAAGATGGCAGTCAGCCAGGCGGATGCCGGTGACCAGCGGCACATCCGTGCGGATGGCGATGCTCCCGGGCAGCGTGGCGCAGAAATTCTCGCCGCTATAACGTTCCAGCGCCGCATAGGCGACCGTCTGCGCGCCCAGCCGTTCGATCACGGTCGGCATGACTGTCAGGGATATGTCGCCGCCGCCGAGCTGTACATGCTCCGGGCGGATGCCGAGCGTCAGCTCCTTACCGACAACGCCGTCGCGTGGGGTCACCGGCAGTAGCGCCGTCTGTCCCTTGTATTCCACCTCGACGCCCGCCTCGGTGACGCCCTTGCAGGTTACCGGCAGGAAATTCATTTTAGGATTGCCGATGAAGCTCGCGACGAATTTATTTTCCGGCTTATGATAAAGCTCCAGCGGTTCGCCGATCTGGGCGATCTCGCCCACGTTGAGGACGACAATCCGGTCAGCCATGGTCATGGCCTCGACCTGATCATGGGTCACATAGATCATCGTCGCCTGCAATTGTTGGTGCAGCTTGGCAAGCTCGATGCGCATGTCGGCGCGCAGGGCCGCGTCGAGGTTCGACAATGGCTCGTCGAACAAGAATATCTTCGGCTCGCGGACGATCGCCCGGCCAATGGCGACGCGCTGGCGCTGGCCGCCCGACAGCATGCCCGGCTTTTGCTGCAGGCGCTGATCGAGATGCAATATGCGGGCGGCGTGCTCCACCCTGGCCTTGAGCTTATCTTCCGCCATTTTCTCGACGCGCAGCGGAAAGGCGATGTTCTCGAACACCGTCATATGCGGATAGAGGGCGTAGGACTGGAACACCATAGCGATGCCGCGCTTGACCGGAGGCAGGTCGTTGACGCGCACGCCGTCGATGATGATGTCGCCGCTGGTGACGCCGTCGAGGCCAGCGATCATCCGAAGCAGGGTCGACTTGCCGCAACCGGAGGGGCCGACGAAAACGACGAACTCGCCGTCCGTCACATCAAGCTCGACGCCCTTGATGACTTCGAAGTGGCCGTAGAATTTCTTGACCTGGTTAAGATGCAGCTTGCCCAAACTCTGTCTCCGCGCGACGCCATTATAGGGGAGGCATGGCTCTCAAAAAAAGCGGCCGCGCGCACGATGCGCGCGGCCCAGTTGCTGCGAGCTTTATTTATACTGCTCAAGATCGCCAGCCGCCTTCTTCAAGGCATCCGCCGGCTGGGCCTTGCCGGTCACCACCGACTGGACCATCTCGATCATGACGTTCTGGAAGCCCTTATAGTCCTTGAACAGCGGCTCGGGACCGCCATAGCTGATGCCGTCGATGAACGGCTTCCAGAAGGGATCCTTCTTCTCGAACTCGTCGACCTGGGCCGACGGGCGCAGAGGCGTGAGGCCGGCGCCGCCCTGCAGTTCATATTCGCCCTGCGGACCGGGAGAGGTGATGAACTTCGCGAATTCGATCGCCTTATCCTCAACGCCTGTACCCTTGAAAACCGCAAGACTGTCGGTGATGAGCAGCGTGCCCTGGCCCTTGGCTGCAGGACCGAGCGGCAGCGGTGCGACGCCCCAGTTGATTTTGGTGTCCTTCAGGCGATAGGCAGCGCCCGAGCCCGCCTGGATCATGCCGACCTTGCCATCCAGGAAGATGGCGCGCACTTCGTTCTGTTCGTAAGCGGTCGGTCCTTCGACGGAATAAGGCGTGATGTCCTTATAGGCCTGAAGGGCGGCCAGCACTTCCGGGCTGTCGAGAACGATCTTGTCGCCGTCGATCACCTTGCCGTTGTTCGTGTAAACCCAGTGCAGGAACTGGTGCATCGTGTTGTCGAAGGTCTTGGCCGGCAAGCCATAGCCGGGGATACCGGTCTTCTCCTTGATCGCCTTGGCGTCAGCGATTTCCTCGGCCCAGTTGGTCGGCGGCTTTTCCGGATCGAGACCCGCCTGCTTGAAGAGGTCCTTGTTCCAATAAAGCGCCTTGGTCGAGAAGGCGATCGGCACGCCCCACTGCTGTCCGCCGGAGGTGACGGTATCGACAATATTCGGATAGTAGCTCTTCTTCTCATCATCCGTCATCGGGATGGGAACGATCAGATCGTTCTCGGCGAATTGCTTGAGCGTGCGCGAACCGACATAAGCCATGGCGACCGGCGTGCCGGCTGCAGCGAGCGTCGTCGCCTTATCCTGGCACTGTTCCCAGCCGACGACCTCGGGCTTGACTGCCCAGCCCGGATTCTTGTCTTCCCAGGCCTTGATATATTTCACATGGATCGGATCGATGCTGTCGCCGCAATAGATCCAGCTAATTTCCTTGTCGGCGGCTTGCGCATTGACGGCGCCAAGCGCGGTGGAGCCGAGCAAAGCAAAGGCAAGCAGCCCTGTTTTGAAATGGAATGTCACGTTTAAGCTCCCGTTCTCTGGTGATTTTGAATGATTTATTGCTTCACCGCGCCGGCGGTCAGACCGCTGACGAGATAACGTTGCAAGAAGAAAATCACGACCAGCGCCGGCGCGATGCCGACGAAGCTTGCAGCCATGAGTTCGTTCCAGACAACCTCTTGCCGGCCGAAATAAGCGAACAACCCAACCGGCAGCGGCATGTATTCGGACTTCGAATTGAAGGTGAGCGCATAGATGAATTGCTGCGCATAGGCTTCGATGAAGGAGGAAATCGCAACCACCACAATGCCTGGCATCGCGATCGGCAGGATGACGCGGCGCAGCGTATAGAGCTGGCTGGCGCCGTCGACATAGGCAGCCTCGTCAAGCTCGCGGGGGATGCGCCTCATATAGGTGTGCAGCAACCAGATTCCGGTCGGGATGATGAAGGCCACGCCCGGCACGATCATGGCGAAATAGGTGTTGAGCACGCCGAAGGAACGCATGAGCCGGAACAGCGGGATCAGGAGGACAGCGCCGGAGAACATCTTCACGGCAAGAAAGGCGCCGAGCAGCAGTCCGGAGCCCTTGAACTCGAAACGGGCAAACGCATAGGCGGCAGGCACCACCAGTATCAGGACGATAATGGTGATCGAGCCGGAAATCAGGAACGAATTGTAGATATACCAACCAAAGCCCGGCACGCTGGTCCACATCGTCCGATAGGCTTCGAACGACCCGTTTTCGGGAATGAAGCGGTAGGGCGAGGAAAAAAGCTGACTGAGGGGCTTCAGCGAGACAAGGAACCCCTCGATGAAGGGCGCCAGAACAAAGGCGAGAAACACAAGGATCCCGGCATAGATGCCGACCAGCTCATACCACCGATAGCGGTTGATCATCGACGGATGGCTCATCGCTTTTCCCCCGTGGCAAAGCGGCTGGTGAGGCGGAAATAGGCAAGGCAGAAGAGCGACAGGAAGATGCAGATCAACACTGCACGGGCAGCACCCTCGCCATATTTGTAGGACCCGATCGCCGTCTTGTAGGTATCGATGATCATCGTCGTCGTTTCCCCGTTCGGACCGCCGCGGGTCAGGATCCAGATGATGTCGAAGGAGTTGAACGTCGAAATCAGCGACAGCATCGACATGGTGACCAGGGATGGCACTAGGAGCGGCAGCGTGATGCGGCGAAAGCGGTAAGCCCGTCCGGCGCCGTCCGTCCAGGCGGCCTCATAGAGATCCTGCGGAATCGACTGCATGGCCGCCAGCATATAAAGTGTCACCATCGGCACGCCGATCCAGACGTCCGTTACAATCGTCGCCCAGAAGGCCGTGCTGCCATAGGCCAAGAAGGCAACCGGGCCATCGACGAGACCAAAGCGCTGCAGCAGGCCGGAAATCATGCCGAACTGGCCGTTATACATCCAGCCCCACATGAAGATGCCGATCGCCATTGGCACGATCCAGGGCGGCATGGTCAGCACCCGAAAAAGCGAGCGGCCGGGGACGGCCGAATTCAGCATCATCGCCCCGAAGGTCCCGATGATCATCTTGATCGTCACGGAGAAAAACGTCCAGATGAAGGTGCGGACAATCACCGCGGCGAAGGTGTCGTTGAAGATCTTCGTATAATTTTCGAAGCCGACCCAGTTCGTCACCTTCTTCAGCGAGGCGTCGGTGAAGGACAGGATCACAGTGTCGACCAGCGGATAGGCGACGACAACGACGACATAGAGAACAGCCGGAAGAAGCAGGAGCCAGGCGAAGATGACTGTGCTGCGTTGAACACCCATCTTGCGCCTCCCTCTAAGCGGCTCGCGAATGCAGCGCTTCGTCGAACTTGTCCCATATGGGCCTGAGATCGACGACGGTCCTTTTCATGCGAGCCTCGTCCATCGACAAGGCGAGAATTCCAGCCTCCAGGGCATTGAGCGTCGAGACAGGCAGGGCCGCGCCCATCTTCACATGCGCTATGATATCGGCAGCCATCTGCTCGTCGGCGCCGTAGTGCTGCGACAGCTCGGTCGCGGCATATTTGTTTTCGATGACCTTCTTACCGGTCAGCATCTCGTGCACATCGAGATAGCCGCGAATGAAATCACCCTCGGCCATGCCGCGCGAGCCCATGACGGCGAAGCGACGAAACTGGTCCGGCACGTTGAGATTGGTGTGAAAATTCATGCCGACACCGTTGGCATATTCGATGATCGCCACCTGGTAGTCGATGATGTCACCGTCGCTGTCGAAAACGCGGTCGGAACCCATCCATCCGCTCGGCTTGCGATGGAAGATTTCGAGATCGTTGATCCCCTCGCGGGCGGGATCGTTGGCGGGGATGAAACTCTTGCGGCCGCCGAAGCTTGCGACCCGTTCCGGCCGGGAACCGACGACGCCGTTATAGAGATCGAGGTCGTGGCAGCATTTTTCCAGCATGAAACTGCCGGAATAGCGTTCATAGCGCCGCCAATCGCGCATGAAGAAAGCGCCGTGGTAAGGCTGGATATGCTCGGCCGCCTCGATGGAGACGATCTGACCGAGCGTTCCGGCGGCCTGAACCGCACGCAGGTCGCGATAAAGCGGCGAATAGCGCAGCACGAGACCGACCATCAGCCGTTCGTGACCGTATTTCGCCATCAGATGCGCCAGCTCGATGCTCTGCTCGATGGTGGAGACGATCGGTTTTTCGCAGAAGATCTTCAGGCCGGCCTCAAGCCCGAGACGAATATGATCGAGATGCATGTGGTTCGGCGAGCCGATCATCAGCAGATCAAGCTTTTCACCCGCGATCAGTTCTTCAGGGGAAGCATATGCCTTGCCGGCCGGAATGCCCTTTTCGGTGAGGCCCTGCAGGCCAGCCGGCTCGGGATCCACATAGCCCGCGATCTCGAAGCTCTCATCGATCGCTTTGAAAACATAGCCCAGATATCCCAGACGGAATCCGAGTCCAATGATCCCCACTCGCATACTGGTATCGTTCCCGCTGCGTAATTTATTTTCGTCAGCTTGAGCGAAATTTTCGCATCCGTCAACGAGCTTCGGTAAAATACTCGATATGATGAAATTCATTTTCACGCCGGCGCGCAGAAATACGCGCTGCTTCGAAGCGGAGTTGCGTCGGACCGATCTCTTTCCCGGTTATTTTTAAGGGATGGCCGAGTCTATCTGTTCGGGCCGTTATATTGCCAATACTGATAGTTCGGCTTGCTGGTGCCCTCGGAGAGGACGCCGTTTTGTTCGCAGATGTAACCGAGGCGTGGCAGGTTGTGGTAGAAGATGCCCTCGTGAAAACCGCGTAGACGCACCGTGGTCGTACGGCACTCGAATTTTTCGTCGGCCGCCATCTTCGGTTCGGTCACTCCCGGGAGGTCCTTATAGGGGTAGACCGGGCGGACATAGGGCTTGGGGAGCAGCGGATTGTCGGCAAAGCTCGGCACGGGCGCGAGGCTGGCGAGAAGCAATGCGGCAATGACGATTTTCGGTCTGGTCCACATGGGTTTCTAGGATCCTTCCGCCACGCGAGCGCAACAACAATACCCCTCTGTTGTAGATATAATGATGCCCACACGGCGCGCCAACAGATGGCGCCTGAAAATGAACCGACGACACGGGCAACTTTGCAACCGCACATTCGTTCACAGCAAATTACGTTGACGGAAACGCTTTTACTTGAGCCTACACCATAAGCGTGCAATCTAGGTTTGCGAAAAGTGAGAAGCCTGCTATATAGTGAAGCAGGGGCCGCTCAAGTCCATCGTCGTCGGGATTTCTATTTGTGGGAGTAAGGGTGATTCTCGAGCGGAGCAATCGAATCATCGCAAGTGCGGAAGTAGCCAGCCTCGACAGTCTGGCACCACAAGCTCGCATATACGTCATCAATCTCGATCGTTCGCCCGAACGCTGGGAAAGACTGCGTGAACAGGCCGCCCAATACGGGCTGAGCGTCACGCGAATTGCGGCTATCGACGGCAGCACGATCCCGGAACGCGACCGCATCGATTTCCACCCGCGGCAATTCATCTATCACAACGGGCGTAAATTGCTGGCTGGCGAGTATGGCTGTTATCGCAGCCATCTGCTTGCCCTGCAGCAATTTGTCGCAAGCGGCGACAAGATGGCCATCATCATGGAGGATGATGTCGAACTCAACCAGCGATTGATTCCGCGTGCACTCGCCGCCATGGACAGCGTTTGCGGCGCCCGCCTGGTGAAGCTCGTCAACCATCGTCTGGTCGGCTTCAAGCCGATATCCGAAACCGCCGAATGCGATATTGTCGGCCGCTGTCTGCATGGGCCACAGGGATCGGCCGCATGCTACATCGTCAACCGGCAGGCCGCGAAGAAGCTGCTGATCACGCTGAAGCCGATGTTTCTTCCTTACGACGTCGCGCTCGAGCGCGGCTGGTCGACAGGCGTCGAAACCTTCACCACTCTTGAAAACCTGGCGGATTTCAGTCCATTCCGTGCCGATACGACGATCGGCAAGCGCGTACACTATCGCGCCGTGAAGCGGCATTTTCTACTGCGCGCAACAGCGCATTGGTTCCGCGCCTGCGATCAGCTCCGTCGCTGGATCTATACCGTGAAGGCCAAGCCTCAATCGATGATCGGGAACACCGAACAACGCTGACGCGGTTCCGTTTTTCAGGAAACTGTAGAACCGCTGCGTCTTTCGCCGTGCCCGCTGTGCTGTCTCAGAATCGCTCGAAGGCTACAGCCCCGCGACGCTGCCGAAATTCGGTTGACCGATGGTTAGATCCACCTCGCGCTCGCGGAAAACGAGATCCACGACCTCGCCGCTGGGCGAATAGCCGGATACCAGTTTCTGCAGCAGGTTCCTTGCCTGCGGGATGTCGTTTTCATCCAGCGCCGCCTCAAGGGCCGCGAGCCTCTTCGATAGCTCCGACCAGGGTAGGAAATCCTCCTTGGCCCGCATGATGCGCGGATGGGTCGTCGCCTGCGGATTGTCGCCGATCAGCAGCTCTTCATAGAGTTTTTCGCCCGGCCTCAGGCCGGTGATTTCCAGCTCGATGTCGCCCTCCGGCTCATCCTCATCCCTGACGGTCAGGCCGGACAGTTCCACCATGCGGCGGGCAAGATCGGCGATGCGCACCGGTTCGCCCATATCGAGCAGGAAAACGTCGCCGCCGCCGGACATGGCGCCGGCCTGGATGACGAGCTGCGACGCCTCGGGGATCGTCATGAAATAGCGGGTAATGTCGGGATGCGTCAGCGTAATCGGACCGCCATCGCGGATCTGCTGGCGAAAGAGCGGCACGACCGAACCCGATGAACCCAGCACGTTGCCGAAACGAACCATGGCGAAATTCGTGCCGTCAGTACCAGGCTTGCGGTCCGCGTCCATGGCCTGCAGCACCATCTCTGCCAATCGCTTGCTGGCGCCCATGATGTTGGTCGGACGCACGGCCTTGTCGGTGCTGATCAAGACGAAATCCTCGACGCCGCAATCGCGCGCCACTTCGGCAGTCGTCAGCGTTCCCAGCACATTGTTGCGAATGCCTTCGACGGGATTGTACTCGACGAGAGGCACATGCTTGTAGGCGGCGGCGTGATAGACGGTTTTCGGCCGCCAAGCCTCCATGATCTGTCTCAACCGCCGGCCATCGCGGATGGACGCCAGGAAAGGGATGATGCGAATATCGCCGTCGTCAGCCGTCGCCGCCGCTTTCTCCAGCTCGCCATGAATGGCATAGAGCCCGAATTCATTCTGCTCCACCAGCAGCAGGCAGGAGGGGCCGTTCTTCAGGATCTGGCGGCAGAGTTCGCTGCCGATCGAGCCGCCGGCGCCGGTGACCATGACCACCTTGCCGCGGATATTCTTCTCGATCAGCGCTCGGTCGGGCGCGATCACGTTGCGGCCGAGCAGGTCTTCGATATCGAGTTCGCGCAGGTCGGAGACCGCGACGCGCCCTTGGGCGAGAGCCGTCAGATCGGGCATGGTACGAACGGTGACGCGCGCCTTACGCATGCTTTCCAGAATTTCGTTGCGGCGCTGGCGCGGCGCGTTCGGCAGCGCAAGCAGCACGTCGCTAATCTCGCTCGAAACGCTCAAGGCAGGCAGGTCGGTGGGATCATAGATGGGCAGGCCGCCCATGATGCTGCCCTGCAGATGCTTGTCGTCGTCGAGATAGCCGACGACATTCAGCTCGGCGCTGTTGGCGAGCGCGCCGGCGAGCTGCCGGCCGGATGAGCCGGCCCCGTAGATCAGTACCTTGGCAAGCTGATTGCGGTTCAACAGCCGCTGATAGGCGTTGCCGAGCCAATAGCGCGTCCACATGCGCGACAGGCCGATGGCGATCAACAGCAGCAGCGGCTGCAGGATGCCGACCGTGCGAGGCACGCCGGGCACACTGATCGCCGTAAAAATGGTCATGAAGGCGAGCGCATAGATCGACACCGCCTTGACGACGGTCATGAAGGCCGACATGCCCGCATAGCGGAAGATGGCGCGATAGAGGCCAAGGACGATGAAGATCGGGATGGCCACGAGGAGCGAAACGATCGCCGGCAGCCACTCTACACCCTCCAGAATCACCCAGTCATCCAAGCGGAGACAATAGGCGAACCAGACGGTCAGCACGCAGAGGCTGGCATCGACAATCAGCGCCAGCGCGCGTTTGGTCGAGCGCGGCAGCGCCAGGAACGGCAGAACAAGCTTATCCGCGGGCACCATGGGTCAGTTTCCCCAGGCGCCGGTCAACGGAACAGCAGACCGCTTCTCTCGCATAAATTGTCCCACCATGTATCGCACGGCACAGCCTGATTGTCTTTATGCCTTCATTAGCAAAATGCAATCACTCTCTGCGTCATTTCACTTTTAGAACAGCGGACGCGCAATTGCATCCCCGATCTTGAAAGAGCCATTTGCAGCGGCGGCAGCCCCCGAGATCACTTCCCGAGATAGCCGCGGACAACCGGATGCCGGAAGAAGCCGGCGAGGATGGCAAAGGCCGCGGCGAGGCTCATGCCAAACACGGCGCCGGCGATCAATCCGGCCACCATCATCACCTTTCGGCTCGGCCCATCCGCCGTCAGTGGCGGCTCGGCCTCGGAGATGACGCGGATATTGTTCTGCGACAGGTCCTGCGCATCGCTCGTCTGGCCGGAACGCTTCAGCAGTGCCTCGTAAACCTCGCGCGCAGCAGCGGCCTTGCGCTGCAACTCGTTGAGCCCGACCAGCTTGCCCGATGTATTGACCTGCGATGCCTTCTGCACCGCCAGTTCCTTGGCGATACCCTGCTCGGCCTTCTGCGCCTGCTCGTAATCGGCACGGGCCGAGGTCGTCTGCCGCTGCAACTCGCTGCGAATCTCCGCCGCCAGGCTGTCCAGCGAGGATTTGGCGGCGAGCAGGCGCGGATGGCGGGCGCCGAGCTGGCTTTGCAGGCTGCCGACATTGGCGGCGAGCGTCGCATATTGCTGGCGCAGGCTACTGAGCGATGACGACGTTGCCGTCGCATTCGCCGAAGAGCCGTTGGAAACGACATCCTCGAAGCTCAGTTTATTGGCCGCTTCGGCGCGCGCCTTGGCCTCGATCGTCTTTTGCTGCGCGGTCACCAGCATGTCGTTCAGCGCGGTCAGGCGCTTGTCGGAAATCAGATTGCCTTCGACGGCGACCATATCGTTGTCGGCGCGGTAGACCTCGACCGCCTTTTCGGCGGCAAGCACCTGCTGGCGCAAATCTTCGAGCCGACCATCCAGCGCGGTGCTGCTGGTGCGGTAGCTATTCGCCGCCGCCTTGTTCTCTTCCTCCATGAAGGAGGCGACAAGCTGGTTGGCGATTTTGGCTGACTTCTGCGGATCGCGCGTCGTGACCTTCAGGGATACGACATAGGTGCTGGCCTCGCGGGCGATCTGCACCGCCTTCGTCAGCGCCGCCGTCGCCACATATTTTGCAGCATCGCCGGTGGCGCCGCCGTCGAATTGCGGGTCCTGATCGAGCTTCAACGCATCGACGACCCGGCCCAGCACCTTGCCGGAGGAAAGGATCTGGGTCTGGCTGTCGATCATCGTCAGGATCAGTTCCGGCGCCGTGGGCGCGGCCTGGGATGAATCAGCGCCTCCCACCTGGCGAGGATCGAAATAGAGGCTGGTTTCGGCCGTGAATTTCTGCGGCAGCAGCGGAATGATACCAGCGCCGAGCACGGCCCCGGCCCCGGCGAACGCAAGAACCAAGAGCTTTTTCGCCCAGATCGACCGGACAGCCGAGCGCAGGTCGAGAAGCGGCGTATCGGCTGCGGGCATCGGTGCAGGCGAAACCGCTTGCGGCGCGACAACGACAGCGGGCTCGGCGATCGAAGGGGCCGCGACAACGACCGGCTCCGCGATCGGCTGCGGCGCGGCTTCCGATTTGCGCTCGAATTCGCGAAGTATTTTATCCTGTGCAGAGATTGCCGGGGCGGAGATTGCCGGCACCACCGGATCGGCCGGTTTTTCGACGGCGACAGATTGAACCTCATGGACGAAGTCCCTCGGCCGCAGCACAGGGCTGCGCGAGCGCAAGCCTTCGCGCCGTCCTTCGGACGGCTCGGTGCTGCGCCAACCCGGAGGCTGGCTCGATCGCTTGCTTCGTTCCAATGAGCTCATGTCAGACTTTCATGGGCTCTGCCCGCATGTCCTGCCAAGCAGATGCCTTGAGTTTAGAAATGTTTGGCTAACGGAACATTAAGGACGTTCCCAGGAAGTCCCATGGCGAGACGCCGAACAGAGCCTGCCAAGCCTACCTCTTCATCAATATTCAACCGGAAGGTTCATATGAAACGGGCACACCGGCCACGAGGAAGAACAGGAGCTTGCAATGACCGGACTGGCAAAGAGGCTGCTGTGCCAATCGCTCGCCGCAGCGGTTCTGCTCGCCTCCGCCGCAGAGGCTGATGTCAGCTTTGCCGCATCACAGCTCTGCTACCGGGGTATCAATCTTTCCGGGGCCGAATACGGCGACCGCAGCGGCGTGCTCGGAACCAACTATACTTATCCGTCTGAAGATACGGTGCGCTACTTCGCCAACAAGGGCATGAATGTCGTCCGCCTGCCCTTCCGCTGGGAGCGGCTGCAGCCGGTGCTCGGCCAGCCCCTCGACGATACGGAGCTGCAGCGGCTCAAGGATGCCGTCGATCTCATCCAGGAGCACGGCATGGCCGTCGTCCTGGACCCGCATAATTTCGGCTATTACGACAAGGACCAACTCACGCAGGCGCCTGCGACCGATCTCGCCTTCGGTGATTTCTGGGCGCGCCTCGCCGTCGAGTTCGCCAATCAAAAGGGCGTGTTCTTTGGCCTGATGAACGAGCCGCACGATATCAAGGCTCCCGATTGGCTGGAGGCGGCCAATACCGCCATCAGCGGCATCCGCGCGGTCGGCGCCCGCAATCTCATCCTCGTGCCAGGCACGAACTGGACCGGTGCTCATAGCTGGGCGGCCGATGTGCTCGGCGGCGGCGCGAACGGCACGGTCATGCTCGGTGTCAGAGACCCTCTCGATTTCTACGCGTTCGAGTTTCATCAATATCTCGACGCCGACAGTTCCGGCACGCATCCCGTCTGCGACGGCAGCGACCGGGCCAAGCAGGGACTGACCGACGTCACCGCCTGGCTGCGCCAGAATGGCAAGCGCGGTTTCCTCGGCGAAATCGGCGTGGCGGCAAACCAGCCCTGCCTCGACGGGCTGAAGCAGGTCTTCGACGGCATGGCCGATAACAGCGACGTCTGGCTCGGCTGGACCTATTGGGCCGCCGGCGACTGGTGGCCATCACAGGAGCCGTTGAACGTGCAGCCGCGTAGTGGCAAGGACCGGCCGCAGATGAAGGTGGTCGCCGCTGCCGCCGGCAAGAAGACGCCGGTTGCGCCGGCCTGCGCCAGCGTCAAGCCAGCCGGCTGATCGGCGGAGACGAACGGGCGTATAGCACTTTGTGCCGAATCACGGCGCTGCTATGGTTGCGCCGGCCGATGGACGCGGCAGCCCTGGACATTTCATGAAAAGCCTCACGGACAAGCAGCGCATCGATTACCCGATCCTGGCGATCACGCTGTTTTCGGTCCTCTACAATTGCATCCTCGCCTATATCAACCACAACATCACACCGCTTGCCGTCTCGCATGTCGTGCTCTGTGAAGGCATGATGATGCTCTCCAGTGTCGCTTACCTGCTGAAAAAGGGTATTTACGAGGAAGATCTACCGATCTTCCTCTTTCTGATATTCACGCTGATCATCACGATCTACATCACCGTGATGAACCGCGTGCCCTTCATCGATCAGTTCCGCAACGTGCTGATCATCGTCGCCTTCGCCGGCATCGGCAGTTGGGCGAGCGAACGTACCGTAAAGCTTGCTTTCCGCATCGGCTGCTTCTTCGTGCTGCTGTTTTTGGTCTGCGAGATCGTCAGCACGCCCTTCTATGTCAGCCTGTTCCATCCCGGCCAATATTTCGAGAATACCCGCGGCATCAAGCAGGCAAGCTTCAACAACACCGGCCTGTTCGCCAATGCGCTCGGTTTTCAGGGCCGCTTCTCCTTCGGTCTCATCGACCATCGTTCCTCGTCGATCTTCCTGGAGCAGGTGTCGCTCGCCAATTTCTGCGGCGTCATCGTCATTTATCTGCTCTCGTTCTGGCCGAAGCTCGGCAGGATCGAGAAGGCACTATTCGTTTCGACTGTGATGCTGATCCTGCTCACCAACGATACGCGCACGATGCTGATCTTCTCCTTCATCAGTATCATCGGCTATTTCGCCTTCCCGAAGATCCCGAAGGCCTTCGATCTCATCCTGATGCCGCTGATCATCCTGATCGGCTTCTTTGTGCATTTCATGAAGCCGGAGGAAGTGGGCGACAATTTCACCGGCCGTATCGGCGTCACGGTCAAGAAGATGTTGGATCTCGATTTCCAGGCAATTATCGGCCTGGATATCACCCGCATCGGCGAATTCGCCGACAGTGGTTATGTCTACCTTATCTATGGTTCGACGATTTTTGGCCTGATCATGTTCTGGCTGTTCGTCTGCCTTTTCCCCGCCGGCGAAACGGCGGCGCAAAGACGGTGCGCTCATTCACTCTCTCTTTTCATTTTTCTGAATATGATGATCGGCGGCACGGCGATCTTTTCCATCAAGATCGCCGGCCTGCTCTGGCTGCTGATCGGTTACATGCGCGTTTCTGAAAAGCCGCGCACTGCCCGGATACAGCCGGCAAATGTGGATGGCAGCAGAGTGCCGGGCTGACCTTGCCTTGTGTCGGCCGAGGCCGCATGAGGATCGAGATGCTTGTACAGTTGCAGTATCTGCGCGCCATTGCTGCGCTGATGGTCGTCTATTTCCATTCGGTGCTGCAGGTGCCGAAGGTCAATTCCGGCTTCGACTGGCAGTTCCATCTCTTCGGTGAAACCGGCGTCGATATCTTCTTCGTGCTCAGCGGCTTCGTCATGTGGCTGACCACGGCGGGGCGCGAAGTGCGCCCGCTCGATTTCTATCGCCGCCGCATCCAGCGCATCGTGCCGCTTTACTGGCTGGCGACGCTGTTTTCGGCCGCCGTCGCTCTCGTCGCACCATCGATCCTGAAATCGACGGTGTTTGACATTCCGCATCTTGCGGCTTCGCTTCTGTTCCTGCCCTGGCGTAATGCCGCCGACCCCGGCCTCATCGCTCCTGTGGTCGTGCCTGGCTGGACGCTGAATTATGAGATGTTCTTCTATTTCGTCTTCGGCCTGTTGCTGCTGGTGCGCGAAAAATGGCGGCTCTATGCCCTCTTCGGCACGATGACGGCGATCATCCTCGCCTGCCGCTTGTTTCCGGTGGAAACGACGGCCACCACGGTCTATGGCGACCCGATCATCTACGAATTCCTGGCGGGCGTCGTTCTCGCCAAACTCTATCTCGAAAAAATACTGCTGCCGCAGGCCGTCGCCTGGCCCGCCCTCGTGGTCGGATTCGCCTTCCTGCTGATCAACGAGACGCTCTGCGATGCCAGCATGCGCGCCTTTATGTGGGGCATTCCGGCCGTCGTCATTCTCTACTCCGCCGTCTCGATCGATTTCTCCAAGCTGCCCGTCATCGGCTGGCTGAGCTATCTCGGCGACGCCTCCTACAGCATCTACATCACTCATGCTTTCACGCTGGCATTTCTGCGTGTCATCTGCGGCGTGCTGAAGATCGATATCATGGCGCATGGCCCGGTCTTCGTCAGTTTCTGTATGGTAGGCTCGGCGATCGGCGGCGCGATCGTCCATGAGCTGACGACACCCAGCCGTTGGGGGAAGTGGAAAAGGAAGCAGACGGCCATCGCCTGAGCCGTTTCCCGTCGATCTGTCGCGGCTTTCCTTCACAACGACGGGGATACGCGTCTGGAAGGCGCAATAGGAACGGAATTTTCCGCCACCTATCATAAGCTCTGTCGCGAGGAATGGGCGGGACGCTTTCCCGCGCTTTTCGATTGCTATAAGCGAGCGGCGAGTGATGAGCCGCCTTACGAGGGAAGAGACATGAAGAGCTATGTTCTACGGGTATCCTGCACATCGACGCGGGGGATCGTTGCGGCGATAGCGAATTATCTGGCCGATCAAGGCTGCAACATCGTCGACTCCAGCCAGTTCGACGATCTCGATACCGGCAAGTTCTTCATGCGGGTCTCCTTCATTTCCGAAGAAGGGGTCAACCAGCAGAAGCTGGTCGAGGGCTTCAAGCCGGTGGCCGAGGCCTTCGAGATGGATGCCGAGATCTACGATGCCCAGAAGCGCATGAAGGTGCTGTTGATGGTGTCGCGCTTCGGCCATTGCCTCAACGACCTGCTGTACCGCTGGAAGATCGGCGCGCTGCCGATCGACAT